>CAYPUV010000160.1:0-9260 GCA_964413895.1 uncultured Anaerolineaceae bacterium | reverse complement strand
GACGCTGGACAGGCCCTATGTTATAAATATATTTGGTATCTACTACACAACCTGGCCTTCTATTTTAATATTAGCGACAACAGCGACTAAAGTAAAATTTTACAGATGGGTTTCGTATGGTTTCATCAGCATATTTGCTGAATGTCTTTTTAATGTTTGTGCGAATTCTGGCAGTTTTTATGACGGCGCCTATATTCAGCAGCCGCAACGTTCCCACAATTGGTAAAATAGGATTCGCCGGGCTGCTATCAATTATCTTGCTTCCTTTTGGTACACCCGATGCAAAATTGATCCAAATGCCAGATGGGTTAGGGCCGTTCGTGCTGAGCGTCGCTCAAGAAGTTTTAGTGGGCACGTTAATTGGTTTTGTGAGTAATCTTGTATTTGTGGCTGTGGGAATGGGGGCCGGGATGATGGGGTTGCAAGTAGGGTTTCGGGCGGCCAACTTGTTCAACCCGCTGTTTAATGTTTCTAGTGCGGCGTTGGACCAGTTTTATTCGCTGGTTGCCGCTGCGTTGTTTTTAGCAATTGACGGACATCACTGGCTCATTTTGGCGCTGGTCCGGACGTTTCAAGTTATTCCTCTGGGGACATTTGTGTTCAACAGCATCACCGCCGACCGGCTCATTGTGCTGAGCAGCGAAACATTTGTGGCGGCGGTGCGCATCGCTTTGCCGGTGGTTAGCGTGTTACTGCTGACAGATTTGGGATTGGGACTTGTGGCCAGAGCCGTGCCGCAGGTGCAAATCTTCTTTTTGAGCCTGCCGTTAAAAATTGGGCTTGGATTGTTGGTACTTGCGCTCACGCTGACTATCACATTGCCGATGGTGAAGGACTTTTTGGCCAATACCGTGGGCAATGTTGTGGCGCTGGGCTTCCAGTAATTAAAGTCTTGCAGTTTTACCTTAAACCTGAAACCCAAAATTTGAGATCTTATGGCTGGCGAAAAAACTGAAGCCCCAACCCCCCGCAGACGGGCAGATGCGCGTAAAAAAGGGCAGGTGGCCAAAAGTCCAGAAGTGAATACGGCCCTTATTTTGCTGGCCAGTTTTTGGGTTATCCGCTCAGCCGGGCCAAAGTCTGCTAGCGCGTACACCGCGCTTATGCAGCGAACATTCACTATCATCGGCACAGTTGAGTTTACGCCCAACGAAATTTATGCCGGAGGATTGGCGTTGGCGGTATCTTTTGTGCAAATTATTGCTCCTTTAATTTTGGTAGTTGTTGCAGTGGGGATTGTCGCCAATTTGGCCCAGGTAGGATTTTTATTTTCATTCGAGGCGCTTAAGCCAGATCCATCGCGTATTAATCCACTCAACGGGTTTAAACGGATGTTTGCCTTGCGAGGGGTCGTCGATCTTTTTAAGTCGCTGCTAAAAATCATCATTATTGGGGTGGTTGTTTACGGTTCACTCCGCGACAATATTGATGTTATTATTGCCGCGCCACATATGAATATTTCAGCTGCGTTGGGCAGCTTATTGCAAATTGCTATTTCTGCTGGAATGCGGGTGGGCGTTGTGATGCTGGTTATTGCCGCCGCCGACTACCTTTATCAGCGCTATGAATTTGAAAAAAACCTGCGGATGACCAAACAAGAAGTACAAGAGGAAATGAAGCGCTACGAAAACCCGCAGCTTAAGGCCCGCATTCGCTCTCGCCAGCGACAGATTGCTATGAACCGGATGATGTCTGCCGTTCCAGAAGCAGACGTGGTCATTACCAACCCTACGCATTACGCGGTAGCTTTACGCTACAACAAGAAAAAGATGAATGCACCGCATGTGGTGGCAAAAGGACAACGTCTGGTGGCGCAGCGCATCAAAGAGAAGGCCAAAGAATATAAAGTGCCGCTGGTTGAAAACAAACCGCTGGCGCGCAGCCTCTTCGGCTCGGTAGAGATTGGGCAAGAAATTCCATTGGACCTGTACCAGGCGGTTGCCGAAGTGCTGGCGTTTGTCTATCGCCTTAAACACTAATTTGGAGACACGTGATGACGGTTAATGCTCCCGCCACATCAGCTTTTAGTTTACGCAAAATACTAGGCAATAGCGACATCTTTTTGGCGGTTGCTGTCATTGGCATTGTGGCGATGATGGTTATCCCCTTGCCGCCGGCAATGCTCGATGTTTTGCTTGCGTTTAATATCGGGCTGGCCGTAACCATTGTTTTGGTATCGCTGTATATTCAAGAGCCGCTTGAATTCTCTGTGTTTCCGTCGTTGCTACTCATTCTCACCTTATACCGCCTCAGCCTGAATATTTCTAGCACGCGCCTGATATTGCTCCAAGCCAACGCTGGTAAGGTGATCAGCGCGTTTGGGAATTTTGTAGTAGGAGGGAATTACGTTGTTGGGATTGTCGTTTTCCTGATTTTGATGATCATTCAGTTTATTGTGATCACCAACGGCGCGGGCCGTGTAGCCGAAGTTTCAGCCCGCTTCACCCTTGATGCAATGCCTGGCAAACAAATGAGCATCGACGCCGACCTGAACGCCGGTCTGATTACCGAAGACGACGCGCGCAAGCGACGCAGAATTATTGAAAATGAAGCGGATTTTTACGGGGCGATGGACGGGGCCAGTAAATTTGTCAAGGGTGATGCCATCGCCGGGGTGGTCATTGTTCTGGTGAACATTATTGGTGGCTTTGCCATTGGGGGGCTGCAACACCATATGTCTCTTATTGAGGCGCTGCAAACCTACACCCTGTTGACGGTGGGCGACGGCCTGGTATCTCAGATTCCGGCGCTGCTCATTAGCACGGCCACAGGGATTATTGTTACTCGCACCGCCGCTGAAGAAAGTATGGGGAATGATGTGGTCGCACAAATAACCAGCAACCCTCGCGCATTGGCCATTGTTGCGGCAATGTTGCTTGGGTTTGCCATTGTGCCTGGCTTGCCAAAAGTTCCCTTTATTGTCATGAGCGCGGCCCTTGGAGGGGTAGCCTACTTCACAAAGCAACAGCACACCACTGCCCAGGCAGAAGCCGCCATAGAAGCGGAAGCCAAAGCCGCCGCGCCCATCACCGAGCAGGAATCGGTGCTGGATTTGCTGCAAGTTGATGCGCTGGAAGTTGAAATTGGCTATGGCCTCATCCCACTGGTAGAAGCAGGATCAGATACCGGCTTACTCAACCGCATTACAATGATCCGGCGCCAGGTTGCCCTCGAATTGGGCTTCATCCTCCCCAAAATTCGCATTAGAGATAATTTGCAATTGCCGCCCAATACATACGCCATTAAATTGCGCGGCGAAGAAATTGCCAGAGGCAATTTGATGATGGGACATTTTTTGGCAATGGCCTCTGGCCCGGTTGCCGAAGCGTTAAGCGGCGTTTCCACCACCGAACCCGCTTTCGGCTTGCCTGCAATTTGGGTTGATGCCACCCACAAAGAGCGAGCAGAAACGCTGGGCTACACCGTGGTCGACCCGGCATCAGTGTTGGCCACGCACCTGACAGAGGCCATCAAATCGCACGCCCCCGAAATCTTAACGCGACAGGACACACGAGACCTGTTAGACAATCTTAAAGAAGCTTACCCGGCTTTAATTGATGACTTGATTCCCAATTTAATGTCGCTCAGCGATGTTCAGGAAGTGCTGAAGAACCTCCTGCGCGAACGTGTCTCCATCCGCGATCTGGTAACAATTTTAGAGACCATTGGCTCACTGGCGTCGAGCATAAAAGACCCAAACTTACTCAGCGAAGCCGCTCGCCGCGCTCTGGCCCGTTCAATCTCCAATCAATTCCGCGCTGCGGATGGCAATTTGCATGTTATAAGCCTTAGCCCACGGGTTGAAAAAATATTAACCGAGTCAATGGGAGATATGAGTCAGGGACTTTACCTTAATCTTGACCCCACCACAGCCCAGCAATTGCTGGAAGCAACTGCCGTACAAATGGAAGCGCTGGCTCAAAAAGGGTACCAGCCAGTTCTGCTGTGTTCGGCGACGGTACGGTTTGCCTTCAGGCGCTTTATAGAACGCTCGCTGCCCAATTTGGCTGTGTTATCTTACAGCGAAATTGCACCCGGCATTAATGTTAACGCTGAAGGAATGGTAGATCTGCAACCTGCCTAGTGCGTCACCAAGAGACATTTTCGGGGACACATACATTGTTTCAAAATAATGTAGTGACAGAGCATTGCTCTGTCGCTACTACAACTAGGAAGCGTGTAAAAATAACGGGTTGTTTTTTAGATTTATCAGCAGTCAGCTTGCTAAACTGTGCATCACCGCAGACAATTAAACGGATAAAACGCAATGCAAGTTAAAAAATATTACGCCAATAGTATGCCGGAAGCAATGGCCGCCATCCGCGCTGACCTCGGTTCAGAGGCGGTGATTTTGCATTCTGAAAAAAAACGTCTTCCCGGCCTGTTGGGATTATTCCGCCGTCCCAGGTTTGAAGTTACGGCCGCTATTGACACCGACCTGCAAGATTTTCCACAGCCCACCCGTGCGTTTAATGATGACATAAAGAAAATGCGTCGGGAGTTGACCGATTTGAGGCTGACAATGGCACAGGTGGCGCGAAACCAGCAAACACAAGTGGTGGCTCAAAAAACACGCCAGCGCCCCAGCGACTATTCTATGCCGCCGCGAATTGCCAGTTTAGATAATTGGTACAAACGTTTGCTAAACCAGGGCGTGGTCACCGAACTGGCGCAACAAATTGTGCAAACAGTGGCTGACGAACTGAGTCGGTGGGCGTTGGATAATGAAAATGTGCTGAATGAACACCTGCATTGGCATCTGGGGCGCCGGCTTGCACCGGTGTTGCCGCTAAAATTAATCCCCGGCAAAGCCCAGGTGTTTTTTATTGTGGGACCAACCGGCGTGGGCAAAACAACAACTATCGCAAAATTGGCGGCCAACTTTATGCGCGATCAACATGCGCGTGTGCTGATGATTACGTCCGATACCTTTCGCGTGGCGGCCATCCCTCAATTCAAGGCTTTTGGAGAGATTCTGGGTATTCCCACTGAAGTGGTCTACACCCCGGAACAACTGAGTGAATTGGTGAACGCACACCAGCAATACGACTTGATCCTGGTGGATACACCGGGCCGCAACCAGCGCGCCAAAGACGAAATCAGCGAAATTCAGGAATACCTGGCGGCAGTCCCCTATAAAAACGTCCACTTGGCAATGGCAGCCAGCACTCAGTATCAGGACATGAAACAGATTGTCAGCGTATTTGGCTCAATGCCGCTGAACGGTCTTATTCTCACCAAAACCGATGAAACCGTCTGTTTTGGCCCTGCATATAGCATCGCTTGCCAAACCAACATGCCATTGAGCTATCTAACCACCGGTCAGCGAGTACCAGAAGACATTGAAATTGCTTCTGCAGAACGAGTGATTGACCTGCTCGTCGGCGAAGTACCAGATGAAATACGCAGTACCAGACAGGGACTTGCAGCGCCGAACGGAAAGTGAACAGCAAGCGTGTCACCGCACAAAGAGGAAGAGCGATGATCATAAAACCATATCAGTTTCCAGACAATTACTCACCCAGTTTACCGCGCATGGACACTGAATTTGAAATTTCCAGGCCACAGTTTCGCAGCCGTGTCGTAGCCATCTCCAGCGGTAAAGGCGGCGTTGGAAAAACCAATGTGGCGGTTAACCTGGCGCTGGCATTGGCGCGACGCGGAATAAAGGTGGCGTTGCTAGACGCAGACCTGGGTACAGCCAACGTTGATGTAATTTTGGGGCTTCAACCACGATATCACTTGCATCACGTTATTACCGGGCAAAAATCGCTGGCAGAAATTGTGGTGGAAGGGCCATACGGCGTGCAGGTCATCCCTGGCGCGTCGGGTCTGCCTGATCTGGCCGATTTACCAGAAGTTCAGCGCGAAATTCTGCTCCGCTCTCTGGCCGCGTTAGATGGCACAGTTGACTTGCTGCTGATAGACACCGCCGCCGGCGTCGGGCGCAACGTGGTGCAATTTATATTGGCCGCCGGCGAAGTATTGCTGGTAACCACGCCCGAACCCACCGCCGTAACCGATGCGTATGCGTTGATGAAAGTACTGGCCGGCTATCAGCTGCCGGTTTCCATAAAATTGGTGGTGAACAGTGTTGCTCGTAAAGGCGAAGGGGCCGCGGTGGGGAACAGGCTTAATATGGTCGCTGAACAGTTTTTAGGCCGTTCCATTGAGACGGTGGGCGTTTTGCCCTTCGACAAAAATGTCTCCGACGCAGTCCGCAAACGGACGCCCATCATGCAATGCCACCCATTTTCGCCGGTGTCCACCGCAATCAATACCCTGGCCGAACGCTTGTGGAATGACACGGAAACCCGGGAAATAACGGGCATCGGTTACTTTTTTAGAAAAATAATGGCCATTCGGGCAATTGTATCAGGCTAAAATTTCAAAAATCGCCAAAGTCCAGCAAAAAAACTCAAATACACCAATGTAAGGATTGAACAATGAACAAGCAAAAATCAGACTGGGTATTGTACATCACAATACGGATAGCCGTGATAGTTTGTTTAAGTACGCTTGCATTAGGATTAATTTACGGGGCCGGCCCGCTGACGGCGCTAATGCGCAGTGTCATCGCCTTTGTATCGTTTCTGATATTGGGCTGGGCAGCTTCGACGTTATGGAACATGCCAGAAGTTCAGAAAGTTCAAACCAAGTCAGAAAACGATGGTGTCGTTAGTGCGGCAGGGTCGCGCGCGGAAGAATCACAGTTGCACACCTTCGCACCCTCTGTAACCGGCGAGCAACAAAATTAAGCCCCTACTTGGTTAACACCCCGTTAATCGGGAATGGATTTGAATGGATAAACTAACGCAACTTTGGCAACGCCATATTCAGCAACACGATCAGGAAGCACGCGAAGCGTTGATTCTGCGTTTTGCCCCGCTGGTAAAATACGTGGTGGGTCGTCTGGCGCTGAGACTGCCGCGTAGCCTGGAGAAAGATGACTTGCTGAGCTACGGGACGGTGGGACTAATTGAAGCGATAGACCGGTTTGACCTTTCGTATGGCGTTAAATTTGAAACGTATGCCATCGCGCGTATTCGGGGGCAAATCATCGATTCGCTCCGCGCGCTCGATATGCTGCCCCGTTCCGCATACCGCCGCGCCAAAAAAATCGAAGCCGTTTTTGCTGAACTCAGCCAGTCCTTAGGCCGTCTCCCCACCGACCCCGAGGTGGCGAACTATCTTGGGATTGAGTTAAGCGAATATCATACCTGGCTTAAAGATGCCACGTTTGTTATTGTATCTCTGGACCAGCCCAGAGTTTTTAGCGATGGCGAACAAGCTACTTTATACGATGCTCTGGAGGACGAGCGCGTGTTAACCCCTGCCGAGTTAATCGACCGGCAAGAATTGACCACCCAGCTTGTATCTGCTATCCGCGAGTTGCCAGAACGAGAGCAACTGCTCATTTCCCTCTACTACAACGATGGATTAACAATGAAAGAAGTAGGGCACGTGCTGGGCGTTTCAGAATCACGCGTAAGCCAGATGCATGCCAGAACAATGTTGTTGTTAAAGGGGATCATCAACCATAAAATTGAACCGAAGCTGGACGCTTATAATAGACGAGGTGCTTATGTTTCAGCCTTTGCCGCTTCTCCTTGAAGTTATTTTGTTGGGGGCTACAGCTTACCTGTTTTGGCTCACGCGCAAAGCAGCCAGCGATGTTGAACGCCGTATTGAATTTGCCATAAAAGAAGCTGAGAAAAAAGGCGCTGTCCTCGGTAATGTAAAAATGGCGCAGGATGTTTCGCGGCTGTTGAGCGAGCTACAGTCCACCGCCGGAGAAATGCGCGCCGAATGGACACGGCAAAATATCACCCTGCAAGAGACCCTGAAACGCGCCAAAATGGCCGAAGCCTCCCTGAATGGAGCGCTGGCCCTGGCGAACGTAGCATCACCCTCCCTGCCGGTTGCGGCAACACCCCCCACTCGGCCACAGATGGCCGCCCCTTTAACATTAGGGGACGCTATTGCCCTGTATGGCAAACATCTCAGTACCAAAGGCCGCAACGACGCAGCTGTTTCCCGCACATTAGGGCACATCAAAAATTTTGTACATTGGTGGGGAGGACAGCGTTATGAGCAAGTTCTATTGCGCCGCATAGACGCAGCAGAAACTGAAAGCTATTTTGATTATTTGCGGGCGCAAAATTACCGGCCCGCCACCATCAAACGAAAAATGAGAACGTTAAAAACGTTCATCAATTGGGCCAACACCTTGTTAACCACAGCACGAGAGGCCAGCACACCGGCCGCAGTGCCAACACCCCCCGCGCCCCAAAAAGCTGAGGCAACCCCTGCTGCCCGGCGTCGGCAGACGGTACTGGCGTTGGCCAAACAAGGGCTTGATTTACGCGCTATTGCTGCCAAAATAGGTATGGAACAAGAAGCCGTGCGGATGATACTGGCAACGGAATTTTAGGGCTCTATGACGAATTTGGGGAATTTGTTTTGACCGTTTAAACTAACCCCAAAGTCAAACCACCTAAAATTCCAAAGGAGAAATGCAAACGATGAAAAACCTAAAGTGGATGCTCCTGGTTGTTGGCATCATGTTAATTATTGCCGTAGCACCCGCGCTGGCCAACGGCAAGCCGGTAAAAATATACCTTAACTTTTTGCCGGAATTTTCCAACGCCGGCCCCACCGACGCCACGGGCACAGCCGACGTGAGTATTGGCGAAGCGTGGGTAAAATTAAGCGCCGATAACATGCCGCCTCTCACCGGTAACTTGTACGAAGGATGGCTGCGAGAAGTGGATACCGGTAATTTGGTGAGCGTGGGTAAATTCAATGCCGATGAAAACAACCATATTGACTACTACGTTGAATTAGATAACCTGCCCGTCACCAACTACCGCTACTTTTTCATCACCATTGAACCTGACCCCGACCCCAGCCCCGACCCTGATACGCGAATTTCCATTGCCGGTGTATTCCCAGACCCGCGCCTGGCAATTGTGCAGGGCACACCCACCCCGGTGGTACAAGTAGTCGCCGGTTCAACAACGGGTGAAACTGCCCCGCCCGCAACTTCAGAAGGTGGAACCGGCACAGTACAGGGCACAGCCACCCCGCCACCTCCGGCAATATTGCCAATTACCGGGCGTGAGGCGTACGTCACTTACGGCCAGGTATTAGCACTGGGCCTTACTATAGCCGGCTTAGGGATGGTCCTTATTCTTTGGACTCTCCGGCATAAAAAACAAATGTAGAACGATGTAAAATCAGGAAGGTAGCTTATGGAT
>CAYPUV010000159.1:0-9320 GCA_964413895.1 uncultured Anaerolineaceae bacterium | reverse complement strand
ATTTTGATTTTGTCAAATCCTTGACTGCGTAAGGTGAGTTTTCAGTTTGTCAGAAGTTCACTCAAGAATCGATTTTGCAAACGGAAAACAAAACACATTAATGAAACAGATTGGACAGATCCACACAGAAAGAAAGAGAAAATCTTGAACGTCTTGTTAATCCTCGTCCGTAGAGGCGGCTCGCGAGCCGCTCCACCGTTGAAAATGCCCGGAACTGGTGCAGTTTTTCCGCGAACCCGGCACAAGCGGTGCAATCCGTAGGGGCACGCGGCGGCGTGCCCCTACTCCAAAAACGCAACCGACACAATCATAATGAGAATTGCTGCGTGGTTTGAGCATTGCTTGCTTTGAACCTATAATTATGATACTATGTTTTAGCCGTTTTCTGAGTGCTTACAAAAGAGGATTACCTATTGGCAACTACTACCCACAACCTATCCAATCACATAAAAAATCGTTCCTCGTTTGCTAATTGGCTACACAATACGCACCCTGCTTTGTTTCAGCTTGCCTCAGAAGTGCTCCCTCCCGAACAGGCGGAAGTATGGATTGAATTGCTGCAGGCCACCGCCGAACAAAAACACGTTCATTCAATATTTAGCAGATGCGCCTTACCACCAGAAACAATAGCGCAATTATTTGAAAGAATGGCTACGCTGCTGCCAGAAAAAAGTTACACAATATGGCGTCAGTTTGCCGCTGCCCAAGTGCAAATTATGTCTCTTGCCAAAGACACCCCCCTCCCTCCATCCATCCAACATCAAAGAATCGGCGCGCTGTCTCACCTGGCAAAACAAACCGTACAACTCACCGACCGGGACCAATATTTGCAGGAAGTGGCATCAGTTCTGGCAGATACATTCTTTGAAGCGTCTGTCAATATTTTTCTCATTATTAGCAGCAGCACCACGCTGAATCTTGCCGCAGGGGTGTGGCCCCAAGCAAGCCTCTCTGCCGCCGAAAAAGCTGCCTTCGCTAAAACCATTTCTCTCACCCAAAACATTGTCACCATCGCCATTGAAACCGGGGCACCGCAAGTTGCTCAATCCAGAGCATACCCCCTGCCCCCCGAAATGCCAGACGTTTATGAAGAACTGGCCGCGCCCCTGATAAAACAAGAGCAAACATTGGGCGCAATTCACATCTTAAGCCACACAGACAAACGTTTCACCCTAAATGACCTTTCTTTTTTAGAAGCAATCGCCAGCCAAACGGCTGTAATGCTCAATAATAGCGATCTTCAATCTACAATTCATCGTCAAACCCGTGAGAAGCAAATCCTATTAGAGACAAACACAGCGCTAGGGTCAAGCCTGGATACCGACAGAATGCTTGAGCTACTGGCCCAAAAGATTGCTGAAGCCTTGCATGCCGGCGCCTGCATCGTATCCCGGTGGAATGAGGCCGAGCGCACCCTCACCGCCATTGCTGAGCACGTCCACCCCCACAAAGATAATCCCCCTAGAACCTGGCGCGATTTGAACAAGCCCATCCGTATTCAAAATGATTCTATTGGGCGACAGGTGTTGCAAACCCTGCGTCCCATCGCCCTGCAAACAACAAGTACCCGCCCGCAGAATTCTGCCCAAAAGCCACTGGAGTGGACCCAATACGGCTGGCAAAGTGTCCTGGCCTTTCCCTTAACCAACAAGCAAAAGAAGTTGGGATTGATTGAGGTTTATGACCGCGATCCTGACCGCTTTTTTACGGTAGAAGACATTCAAATGGGGAAAGCGCTGGCGAGTCAGGCTGGCATAGCCATAACCCAAACAGAATACTTGCAGCAAATGCAACAGCGGCTGATAGAAGTAAGCACCCTATACACCTTATCGCGGCAAATAATCTCAACCTCTCCCTTGCACTTGCAGGAACTACTGGAAAACATTGTCAACACAATGCGCCAGATTGTTAATTGCAGAGCGTGCGTCTTGTTCCTGGTGGATGACACCCAACAATTTTTGGAGATAAAAGCGGCCGCCGGGTTAAAAAAACATTGGGAAAAAACCGCCCGCCTGGCTGTTGGAGAAGGCGCTGCCGGGCAAGCCGTGGCCGAAAAAACATCGATCTACATTCCAGACACAACACAAGACCCGAATTTTATCTTCTTCGACCACGCAGTCCGTTCCTTACTGGTTGTCCCAATGATCTACCAGGGCAAAGTAGTCGGCACAATTAACCTGGATGACACCAGACCGCAGGCATTTGGCAAATCACAAGAGAGACTCCTCACCATTGCCGCCAATCAGGCCGCCATCGCTATTCAAAATGCAACTCTCTTCAACAAAGTGTTGTCAGAAGAGCAACGGACGCGGGCGATCATCCAGCATATGGCCGATGGGACAATTCTATTGAATCGAGGGGGGAACATCATTACGGTGAACCCGGCGCTGGCCCGCATGTTGGGAATGCATCCCGCCGAAATTATTGGCAAGAATGTACACAAAGAACGGCTGGATCCTCGCCTGGAAATGATATGCAAACCGCTCACTCAAAGGCGACAAACCGGCATTTTAACCAATGAAGTCACACTCCCAGGCAAAAATGCACCTACCCTGCGCATATTTGCCACCACCGTAACCGATGAAAACAAGCAGCCGGTGGGTGAGGTGCGCGTTGTGCATGATGTGACTCAAGAACGCATTCTGGAACGAATGAAAGATGATTTTATTTCAACCATTTCCCATGAATTACGCACCCCCCTCTTCTCCATCCAGGGGTTTGTACGACTAATGCTCAACGGCGATGTCCCGGATCCTCAAACCCAACGCGAGTTTCTCTCCATTATTGAACGTCAAGCCGACCACCTATCGGATCTGGTATCGAACCTGCTTGACCTAAACAGGCTATCAACCAACGCTATGCAGCTTGATAAACACCCCGTGCAGATGGCAGCTATTATTAGCCAAACTATATTGAAACTACAAGGATTCTCGCACAAAAAAAAGGTGCGCGTGTACAACAAGCTGCCAGCCAACTTACCACCTGTGCTCGGAGACGCGCAACGGCTGGAACAAATAATAACCAACTTGCTGGGAAACGCCATAAAATTTACCCCGGTGGGGGGCAAAGTGGTGGTCGAAGCCAAACATCAGCAACAAGATGTGATTTTTAGCATTACCGACACTGGTATTGGGATCGCCCCAGAGGAACTCGACAGAATTTTCGGCAAGTTCTATCAAGTTGAAGAGCATAATACACGGTCTGCCGAAGGCAGTGGGTTAGGACTACATATTGCAAAACAACTTGTAGAAAAACATAATGGGCAAATTTGGGCAAAAAGCCAGTTGGGAAAAGGTAGCACTTTTTATGTTAAACTACCAGCAGCCACCCAGAATATCCCTCGCCAATAAACACCGCACAATCAGAGTAACGTTATGAGCAAAATATTAATCATAGACGATGACATAAATGCACTCAAACTACTGGGGTACACCTTACGCAAGGCGGGCTTTGAAATTCTTGTTGCCCAAAATGGATTTGAAGGGATCGAGAAAGCTCAAGCACACGTTCCAGATTTAATCGTTTCCGATTTAATGATGCCCAGAATGGACGGTTACGAAGTTACACGCCGCATTCGAGCAAATCCCCAAACCCAACATATTCCCATTATCATTCTCACTGCAAAATCGCAAGTGAATGACAAGGTGGCCGGATTTGAAGCGGGCGCAAACGATTACGTCACAAAACCGGTTATGCCCGCCGAACTTATCGCCCGCATAAAAGCTCAACTGGCCCGCCCGACCACGGCAACACCAGCCAAAGCCAGAGCACGCATCATTACGTTTTTGGGAGTTAAAGGCGGCGTGGGTTTATCTACCCTTATGGTCAACCTGGGTTTGGCTTTACAACAAGGCGGCAAAAAAGTAGTACTGGTTGATTTTCAAAGTCATGGCGGCACAATTTGTCAACAATTGGGACAGACCAGCAATAACACTTTGCTGTCCCTGCTGAAAAAACCTACTGTCAGCATCACCGCCGATTCACTCAGTCGTACTTTAATGAATCATAAATCTGGCCTGGTTATGATGCCCCCCCCGCATGGCGTATACGCACGGCCCCAGCCCGTGGCCCCGGCACAAGTACAAGCCATCTTAAATATTGTTGATGCAATAGCAGACTATGTTTTGGTAGACCTGGGAGCCACCCCTAATCAGACCGCTACCCGCGCCTTCAAAATGTGTCACCAAATTTGCATTGTTACAGAACCGAACATTCTGGCCCTGGATTTAACCAGACGAACGTTACAATATCTAACCGATGTGGGCCTGTTGTCTCACAAAGACGGCGTCGTGGTAGTAAACCGAAGTCGCACCGGACATAGTTTGACACTTGAGCAATTACGCGATATTCTAAAAACTGTTGTGTGGGGCATCATTCCCCCGGCACCAGAATTAGCTTACCAGGCGATACAGTCAAAAACGCCGATGCTTATTTTGCAACCCCAACACATCACCACTCAGCAAATTAAAAAACTGGTATCCGTCTTCGGCTAAATCTTTGAAAGGATAAATCGACTATATTATGACTAAGCTAACCGACCAAATTCAACAAGCCGTTGATCTCATCAAAGCATCTCAAAATGGAATCGCTTTAACCGGGGCGGGTGTCAGCACTCCCTCTGGCATACCAGATTTCAGAAGTCCCGGCTCTGGCTTGTGGAACCACGTTAACCCAATGGACGTTGCTTCCATCATCGCCTTTAGACAACATCCCACCGATTTTTACAATTGGGTTCGTCCCCTTGCCAGCAAACTACTGAGCGCCAAACCAAACCCGGCCCATTTTGCATTGGCACAACTTGAAGCGGCAGGAAAGATAACCACCATTATTACTCAGAATATTGACGGCTTGCATCAAGCCGCTAACAGCCCAAACGTCCTGGAAGTACACGGACATATCAGAAATGCAACCTGCGTGCGGTGCTACAAAGTTTTTGATATATCTGCCGTTATGGATGCCCTTACTACAGACAGTGCAATACCTTTGTGCGACGAATGCGGGGGGCCACTGAAACCAAACGCCATCTTGTTCGGCGAGCAATTACCCGTACACACATTGTTCCAGGCCAGAGCTGCCGCCGCGCAGGCCGATTTAATTCTGGTGGCCGGGTCGTCGCTGGAGGTTGCCCCTATTTCAGAATTGCCCCACGACGCTATCCAGCGGGGCGCGAAAATCATCATCGTTAACTACCAGGAAACCTACCTGGATGATCAAGCCGACGTGGTTATCCATCAAAATGTTACAGAAGTCCTGCCCAAAATTGCAGAATTGGTTATGAACGCCTGATGTTTCATTTCCGCAGGCAAGCAAAAAGACCGGGGTGCTTCCCGGTCTTTTTCATTTCCCTGCGTATTTTTCAAGGGCATTAGCCAATCGTTGCTCGTTGCGATTTTCGCCCAAACAAACGGGCAATTTCTCCCTTGTGCCAACTAACCAAAATTGGGGTGGCGTTAAAGATAGAGGAATATGCCCCACTGGTAATTCCCACGAACATTACGGCCATAAACTGTGTGGTTGTAACACCACCCAACCACCATACAGCGCCCACCACAAACAACGTACTGATTGAAGTGGCCAGGCTACGGTGCAAGGTTTCTAGCAAACTACGGTTGGCCACAGTCTCAAACGGTTCTGAACGGCGGCGCGGCAAGTTCTCTCTTAAGCGGTCAAACACAACAATTGTGTCGTTTACCGAGTACCCAATCACTGTTAAAATAGCCGTTAAAAAGAGCGTGTCCACCTCCCAGCCCCAGATTAGGCCGGCCAACGAGAACAACCCGGCGGTCACCAAAACATCGTGCAGCATTGCCACAATGGCGCTAATGCCATAGCGGAAGGCATTGGGTACGGCGCGGAACACATACCAGATGAACAACAAAATAGCCAGCGAGGCAACCATCACCGCTGTGCCCGATGCCTGCGTCACCTCCTCGCCAATGGTTGGGCCAATTGATTGGAAACGTCGCTCATCAAAATCGCCAATTTTACTTTTTATCACCGTAATCAGGCGCTCTTTTTCATCCACCGACAAGTCTTTGGTGCGTACCAGAATATCATTATCGCCCTCTACGGTCTGCGCCGAAGAGTTCTTGTATCCGGCGTCCAGAAAGATCTGTCGTACATCGGCCGGCGGAACGGGATGGTCAAAAGCCATTTCCCACAACGTCCCGCCCGTGTAATCAATGGCCATTTTGAACGGCGTGCCAAATTTAGCCATAGAAACGCCCATAACAATGACGCCCGGGAGAATAATGATGGTCGACAACAAGTAGAACCAGCGGCGTTTCTGCACAATTTGGAAGGCATTTGCTGCCCACTTGGGCACGCGCACACTCCCTGCATCTTCTTTCAGGCCAATCCACAAGTTGCGATTGCCATCCATCGTCTGCCCAAACGCGGCAACTGCAAATCTGAGGAATGCCCGCGTAACTGTAACTGCCGTGAACAGGTTTACCAACACACCAATCGCCAGCGTCACCGCAAACCCTTTTACAACGCTTGCCCCAAAGTTAGAGCCAAACCAAAACAAAATAAACGCCGTAATTAACGTACTGAGGTTTGCATCTCTAATGGAAGGCCAGGCGCGGGTGAAACCCATCTCAATTGAAGTTTTTAACCGGCGGCCGGTCCTAAGTTCCTCCTTCATGCGTTCAAACACCAGAATGTTGGCATCTACCGCCATGCCAATGGTGAGAATGAAACCAGTGATGGCCGGCACGGTTAAGGTAACAGGGATGAGCTTGTAAAGGGAAAAGTTAATCAACCCATACAAAAGCATCGAAAGCACGGCAAAAAACCCTGGCACCCGATAGTAAATCAGCATAAACAATAGCACCACTATCAGGCCGATGGTCCCCGCGCGCAGACTTTTAGCCAGCGACTCTTGCCCCAGGCTCGGCCCAATGGTACGGTTTTCAATGACCTTCAACGGAACGGGCAATGCACCATATTTTAGCTTGATAGCAATGTCTTCTGCTTCCTGCCGCCCAAACCCCGCCGGACTGCCGCTGGTAATTTGGCCGTTTTTGGTTGTAATGTGTGCCTGAATGCGTGGGGCTGACACAACAACGCCATCTAACGTGATTGCCAAAAAGTCGCCCACATGGTCTTTGGTATAAGCGCTAAAGATTTTGCGCCCTTCGTCTGTTAACGTAAAGCCAATCGTGCGCCCGCCAGTCCGGGAATCGATTTCCACCGCAGCGTCTTCCAGGTCTGCCCCGGTCATCACGGTCTTAAAAACCTTGTCCGGATAGGTGTAGGTGTCGGTAACAACTTTTCCCCCCGCCAGTTCTAAAGCTCTGCTGGTGAGGATACGGTCGCCTTCTCGCAGCGGGGTTCGCAACGCCTCTACAAATTCCAACTGCCCTGTTTCTTTTACTACATTGACTGCCTGGTCCGGATCTTTCACTTCTGGCAGTTCCACAATAATTCGATTGTTGCCTTCCAGCTGCACCAGCGGTTCTACCACGCCCAAACCGCCACTAACGCGATTTTCAATAACCACGCGAGCGGCTTTCATGACCGTTGAGAAATCAATGTTCTTTCCACTCTCATCCTGAGTTTGGACGGCCTCTAACACCACCTGAGTTCCGCCAACCAAATCTAACCCCTGATGCACGCGGACGCTGCGTTGCTGGTCACCCTGCCAAAATAACAGCGGTGCCCACCAGGGAGCGTTCGATCCTAGTCCACTCTCCACGTTTTTGGGCACGTTGTATTGCAAATTGCTCATACTTACCCAAACAGTGACCGCCGTTAAAAGCAAAATGCCAATCAGTACATTTATGTTCCGTTGCGACATAAATTCCGTCTCTCTCCTCTTCTCAGAATCTGGGCATTTTTACACTAGAAGACAAGCCCGCAAAAGTAGATTATAATCCAGGGTAGCAAAATTAAGCAAATATCGTGCTATTCACCCTCTCCCCTCAAATAGGACACCAGAGAGACGGGGAAAGTCTGACCAACAAATTAAATCCCCCTCCCCACTCAATTTGACGAAGCGTCGAAAGGCTATCATAATGTACCCATGCGAAAAATAATAGCGCTTCTATTACTGGCGGCAGTGGGGCTCACCGGCTGCACTTCTGTTCTGCCCCCCACGGCAACGCCGTTTCAACTGTATCAGGGACCCACTGCCGTGCTGCCAACGCCTGTTCCATCCACAGCCATCCCCCCAACAAATACGCGAGTGATGGCCGACCCGTGGACACCTACGCCTATTCCCACATCCACGCCCCTGCCCAGTGAAACACTGGGACTGGTGGTAAGTGTGCTTTCCCCAGAAACCGTTAAAGTTGTGTTAAAAGGGGACGTGTTGAATAAAACGTATGTTGTGCGCTTGCTGGGCGTTGACGCGCCCCCCAATACCCCCACCGATCCCTGGGGGATTGTTGCCTTCAATACCGTAAATCGCTGGCTCAGTGGAAGAGTTGTACGGTTGGTGCAAGACACTACAGTTATCAATAGCAACAATGAACTTCCCCGCTACCTTTACCTGGAAGGTAGCCTGGTCAATTTAAAACTAATCGAAAAGGGACTAGCCGCACCACAATTCTCGGCCCCCGACCAAAGATTGCAATCAGAGTTTGAGACGGCAGCTCAAATTGCCCGCGACGCTGGAACTGGCATTTGGGGGCCAGACCCCACCGCCACGCCCACACGAACGCCAACAACCAATGGAACCGCCACAGTATCCACGCCGACGGCAACCATCGTCATTACCCCCACCCCTGTTCTCACCGGCACACCGGGTATTACGGCCACACCGGTTGTAACTGCCACAACGAGGCCGTAACCCGTGTCTAAACAGAAGCGCCCCACCGACTACCGTGAAACGCGCCGTAGAAACGACCGTGCTTTGCTGTGGCTAGTTATCGGTGTGCTGGTGGGGGTGGGCACACTGCTGATTGGCTTGATTTGGGGCGCGCCCGCCGCCGCAACCGGCGGACTCTGTTTGATAAGCGGGGCAGTCCTCATTGTGGGACTGTGGGTTTTACTGAGCCTCATCGAAAAATGGGTCGGTGAATAGCCCCCCGGTACTAATCCCCTCCCGGTGTTTGCCAAATTTCAATAAATCCCGTATAGTATCAAAAGGCGCATTGTACTATATGCGGGATATTTTATTTTACAACCACAAGATATAGGATATAATTGAGCGCTTTTGGGCACGTCCAAGATTTTTGGCAAGTTGGACAAACACCGGGAGGGTCCAGGAGGTATCCCCACGCCCCCCTGTCTGGCCTAAATTATGGATAGACCACGCTATCAGGGCTGTTGCACCTGTGCCCTTTGGGTGCACTCCCCCCTTCCCCTGAGGGGAA
>CAYPUV010000158.1:0-9394 GCA_964413895.1 uncultured Anaerolineaceae bacterium | reverse complement strand
GACAATGATCAAAGAATCTGAGTGGGCCAAACAATTCCATGTTGATAATCATTTTGGCACCCCCACCGATAATTTTGGTGCGCAATGGCGTTTTGTGGGACTGGCGCTCAATGCAGAAGCAAAAATGCAGGCTCAATTTGCGCTGCAACAGCTCAAAAACAATCAGGGCTTGATTGCCAATAGCGATGGAACCGTAGATTGGGGCGGACAGTGGGTGATGTTAGAAGCATTCAGCGACCTGGGCAGTTTAGCCGGCGCTTCTGCTGTGCCCCATAGCGCTACCAATCGCTACACCGACCCCGATGCCGCGGCAATGTTCCTGGGCGCGGCAGATATGCTCTTTGGCGCACTGGCGTCTCGCCAGCCGGCAGACATTGCGGAATACTCTCTGGCTATCCAGGGACTTACATGGTATGCGGCCAACACCACCAACGCCAGCAACCAGGCGCAGGCAATCTCTCTCATCTCACAATTTGGTGATAGGTTGGCCAGCGCAAGTCCGGCCAACGCCACAGAAAACGGGTATGCAGTCCGCGGTCTCATTGAAGCCTACCGCGTTAGTGGGGATGCCAGGTATCTCAACACTGCCAGCACTGCTTTCAATGCCCTGGCTGCCGATTACGACGCCGACCACGGTGTATTCAACAGCCAAAGTGCATACACCATCGATGATGTTGCCGTCATTATGGGTGCGTTGAACAGCGCCAGGTTCTTCGCCGGGAGCGCAATAGATGTATCTGCTGTCGAAACCATCTTCACTGGTTTTTTTGAGAGCGCGGTAAATATGAGCGGCCTGCAATTGTCTGTGCCACCGGTAAACGTGGCTAAAGGCACATTTGAGCAAAATGAACCGGAAATCTTCTACGGCTACCCCGGCAAACCGCTGCCGCCGATGGCCGGGGGCGAGTTTGGCATTGCGCCCGTGTTCGCCACCGAAGTACAATGGGATGGCGCTCAGTGGCAAGTGGCCAACGATAATTTTGACACAGCAGGAGCAATGCACGCCTCCAACGAATTCATCTGGTTCCATAACGATGAGGTGAACGGCTTCCCAGAAGTAACAGTCCTGGCTGCCCCCGCAACACTGCCGGTCACCGGCGGCGAAAGCAGTTCTTCGTTTAGCTGGACGTTACTGTTGATACTTGGTGGTCTGCTATTGGTCGGTGGTGGCTTCAGCCTGAACTTGGTGACTGTTAAAAAACGAGGATAACGATGAAATGTGCAATCCGCAAAGCGCACCGCGCATGGATGTGGGGACTGGTACTTGGCGTGGGCCTGGTTTTGGCCGGTTGCAGCGGATCTGGCAATACTACAAGCAACGCGCCGGCAGGACCAACCCAGATTAGCGCAGCAACGCCCACAGCAGTTGTTTCCACAGCAACAGCGACGACTACGCTCCTCCCACCTATACCAACGTCTCCCCCTGTGTCCACGGCCACGCCTGCTAATACTCCCACCGTGGAAGTTGCGCAGACGGAGGCATCGGCAACCGTTGAAATTAGTTTTGCTGCCGACGTGCAACCCATTTTCACGGAGCGCTGCGTTAAATGTCACAGCGGTGCGAATCCACCCCGCGGCCTTCAACTTGACAACTACGAGCATGTGTTGGCCGGAGGGACACATCGCCCAGTGATTATTCCGGGGAACACAGAAGAAAGTGAACTGATAAAGCGCATCAAGGGAATTTCCATCCCCCGGATGCCCTTTGATGGCCCTCCCTACTTGTCCGATGAGCAGATTGCAACCATCGAAGCCTGGATAGCCGCCGGCGCGCCGGACAATTGAGCTATTTTTCTATACCTGCCGGGCTTGTTAAGCCTGGCAGGTATTCTCTCCCTAATCTCAACGAATAGTTACAACAACTTAAAATCCTGTCGAGAAAGATAAGCGGCACGGTCAACAGGGTCTGGAATGGTGGCGGCGATGGCATCACGGTCAGTGCGAGCCAATCGCTGGTACCAATCTGCATCGTTGGGCTGGTTAAGTTGCCGATATACCCGCATCAACGCCATGCGCACCGATAGGCGGGCAGTGAGCAGATTGGCCCGCGTCGCCATTGCTTCCGCCTGCTGCAACAGATGCAGCACATAATGCGGTTGATCCATCGCCCGGTCAAAGCGGGCAGCCTCCACCAACGCGCTGATATAATCGGCCAGCAACCCCCGTTCTCCGGCAAAAGACATCGCCCGCATAATATCTCGCTGTGCGGCCTCAAAATTTTTGCGCTTGCGATTTAATCTGGCTCTACTGAGATACACGGCCACATAATTTGAGGCGTACAGATTCTTCAGATTGGCCAACGCTGTCTCAAAGTAGCGTGTTGCCTGCACCGCATCCTGTTTGAACATTGCTACCAAACCCAACCCCACCTGCACGCTCAACCAATGCGACCGCAACGCTGTGTGTCCCGTCAGTTCATCATTAAGGGCGTGCAGCCGTCGACCCGCACGCGCCAGCCGGTTCCAGCGTACATCCACATAAGCCTGATGAATGCGCCCCCAAATGACAATCCACCGCAAATGGGGAATATCTTGCACCAACGCCAGCGCCCGGTTCAACGACTGGGCCATGCGTGTGTATTCACCCTGCAAATCCCACAACTGCGCCAACAGGTGATAGCTGGTGGCCTGCAATCCCGGTTGCTTGTACCCTGCTGCCAGTTGCGCGGCGTAGTAGAGCGTTTCTTCCGCGGCTTCTGTTTGTCCTTGCAAAAAAAGTGCCCACCCATAAAGATTCAACGTTTGCGCGGCCTGTTCCAAACCCAAAAATTGCGCCAACTGCCGCCACGGTCGATCCTCGTCAACGGGGTCTGGCGTGAACACGGGCCACCCTGATTCGGTTGCGGTGGGGGGCGTTACCTTGGTGAGAACCAGCAAATTCAGTCGTCGCTGCGCATTAACAATGACTGAGGGAGTATTCGGCGGCAATTGCCGCGAAATGCGGGCTGTAATGGTCGCCGATTCATCCAGTTGCCCAATTAACCCCAACATCGAAGCCAATCGGTATTGGGCCATTAACGCCAACTGGGTGTTCCCTTCTCGCTCCGCCCATCCCTGGCACTGCAAATAAGTTTCTCGCGCCTGCTCCCAGGCCATCATTGATTCTTGCGCGGTTCCCAATCCCTGATAAGCTCGTTGAATCCAGGAAGCAAGCTCTGAGGCACTAACCAGACCATCGGCCAAATTAAGTGCTTGCCGATAACGCCGCGCCGCCTCTTCAAACCCAAACGCGCGCATTGCGTAATCGCCGGCCAACACCAAAAAGCTCACCGTTTGCGGGCGATAGGTGAGGCCCGACCGCTCACAATGGTCGGCAATTTCTGCGGAACGCGGCCCGGCCTGCTTGCCGTACAATGTAACGAGCGCTTGCGTTACGCGCTGGTGCAATCGCTGTTTTGCCAACGGTGAAAGTCGATTGTAAATAACCTCCCGCACCAGTTGGTGTGAAAAATCGAGTCGACCTGCATCTGTCTCTACCACAAATTGACGCTGCAACAAAATCGTCAACGCCGGCAGGGGGTCGGTTGTGGCGACGGTTTCCAGCAAATCCACCGAAAAATCACGCCCAATCGCCGCCCCAATATCCAGCAACGTGCGCGCATCGGGCGGAAGTTGTTCCAATCGTGCGGTAATAATATTAGCCAATCGCCGCGACGGCTGTTCCAGAGCCGGGTCGGTGAGCAGCGCTTGCAGCATTATCAGTGCGTCGGATCGTTCATCTATCAACGCGCGGATGGTTTCGGCCAAAAACAAGGGATTTCCCCCCGTTAAAAGATGGAGGCGTTGCGCTATTTGCTCCGGCAGGTCTTGCTGAGACTCTATGTTTGGGACAATTTTTTGCAGGTATAGCTCAATTTCTTGCGCCGAAAAACGGGACAACGCGAGTGTGTGCATCAATCTGTGCTGTTGCACGTCACGCAAAAATTGCAACAGCATAGAATTGTGCGCTATTTCTGCGGGGCGATAAGCGGTGAGTACCAGAATTTTGGATTTTGCCAAATAGCGATTCAATTTTGAAAGCAGCGTTAACGTTGCTGCATCAACCCACTGTAAATCATCAATAAACAGGATAAGTGTGTTTTGTCCCAGTTTTAGCAATACGTTGATTAAACTATTCAGCAGTCGTTGACGATTGCTCTCCGGCGATCCGGCACTGGTGGGGTCCACATCAACGCGCCAGGCCAGCGATGGTAACAATTGGGCAAGCTGAATTTTGTCTGCTTCTGCCAGTTGGGCCAGCAAACGATTGGGACGAGCGGCAAATAGCGTTTCCAACGCCTCAATCAGGGGCGCAAAGGGGAGGGTTTGCTCCACGGCCTGGCAGCGGGCACTGAGAATGAGCGTTTTTTTTGCTTCGGCCTGCTGTAACAACGCAGTGGCCAGCCGCGTTTTGCCCATCCCGTTTTCGCCGGTTAAACCAACCATTCGCCCCCGGCCCTGCTGAGCGTCGCGCAAAAAGGCGGTTAAGGCATCTAACTCATGCTGCCGCCCCACAAATATTGTTTCCAACGGTGATTGGGGAACGGGAGGGGAAATGGCGGGCGTGGGTCGCCAATTGAATTGGCCATTTAAAATAGATTGATGTAAAGCCAGCGTCTGCGGCGAGGGGTCAGCGCCAAGTTCAGTGTTTAAATAGGAGCGAAGTTGCTCAAAGGTTTTTAAGGCCGCTACCGTGTTGCCCATTTGCAAATTGTACCGCATTAGCGAGCGATACACGGGTTCTCTACCGGGGTCGCGCGTGAGCACCCGGCGCAAGCTGGCAATAGCGCGTTCATATTCACCAAACCCGGCCTGGCAGCTTGCCAAAGAAATCAGCGCGTGTAAATACCGTTCGCGCAACCGTTCCCGCTCCAAATACGCCCAATCAACATACAAATCATCGCACAGGTAATCGTCCTGATATAGAGCCAGCGCATCAGTAAGGAGTGTTTGCTGACATACCGGTTCATCAGTTTGTTTCGCCTCATCAAGCAAGCGTTCAAACTCAAGCGCATCAACCCACACCTGGTCTGTGAACTGAAATTTGTAACCGGGTGCATGGGCCACAATAAACGAAGAGGGTGTGTATGGGGGTCGGTTTGGCTCAAGTGTTTTCCGCAACGCGTTAACCGCGGTCCGCAAAGTTGTTGCGGCCTTGTTGGGATTGGCGTCGGGCCACAGCGCATCAATCAGGGTGTCCCTGGAAACGATTTTCCCCCGCTGGGTGAGCAATATTTTTAGCAATTGCCGTGCTTGTTTGGTGTGCCACGCGCTCTCCGGGATCAGTTTATCATTCAAGTGTATTTGGAAAGACCCTAGCAAGAAAATTTGCAACATAATAGCAATATTATATTAAGGATTGTGAAGAATAGCGAATAAGCACATATTTGCGCGGCAACCAACCTGTGCTATAATTTCCACAAAGTAGGAAGCTTCGTGCATAACGATTACTAAAGGAGAATGATATGCCTCAACTTGGCATTCCCGAACTGCTTATTATTCTGGTAATTATTGTGGTAATCTTTGGCGTTGGTCGGTTGCCAGAAATTGGCGGCGCAATAGGCAAATCAATCCGCGAATTCAAAAATCAAGTTAGCGTAGATGACGACCAAAACGCTGCCACAACAACAGAAGAAGACAAACCATCTAACGAAAGCTAGCCAGCAAATAGTGCTTCATTTTCAATCTCACAGCGCTCTCCATATTCAAATCTGCGAGAGCGCTAGTGGTTTGTATTGCTTCTCTGTATTTCCTCCGTGCAACTATTAGCACTCCCCCCCTGAGAGTGCCAAAAATCCAATCCCGTATTTGCCTTTTTGCATAACCTTTAGTATGATATTCCCTGTCGTTAGCACTCTATGGTTTAGGGTGCTAATGCTCTGTAGCAGACATTTTAAAAAAGCCAGACAATTGAAAGCATAATTGTCACATACAATATTCTTTAAAAAAGGAGTAGAAGAATGGCAAAACAACTTTCATTCGATGAAGAAGCGCGACGTGCTTTAAAGCGTGGGGTTAACACCCTGGCTGACGCTGTAAAAACAACGCTCGGCCCCAAAGGCCGTAATGTTGCCCTGGATAAAAAATGGGGCGCTCCTACCGTTACCCACGACGGCGTCACCGTCGCCAAAGAAATTGACCTGGAAGACCCCTTTGAAAATATGGGCGCGCAGCTTCTGAAAGAGGCTGCCACCAAAACAAACGACGTTGCCGGCGACGGCACCACCACCGCCACCGTTCTGGCCCAGGCGATTATCAACCAGGGTTTAAAAAACATCGCAGCCGGCGCAAACGCGATGCTATTGAAACGGGGTATTGAATTAGCCGCCGTTAAAGCTACCGAAGCCATCAGCGAGATGGCTATCCCGGTTGAAGGCCGCGAAAACGTGGCCAACGTGGCCAGCATCTCTGCCGCCGATACCGAAATTGGCAACTTAATTGCCGAAGTTATGGAAAAAGTTGGTAAAGACGGCGTCATTACCGTGGAAGAAAGCAAAGGCTTGCAGTTTGAAACTGATTATGTAGATGGAATGCAATTTGACCGTGGCTACATTAGCCCCTACTTCATCACCGACCCAGACACAATGGAAGCCTCCTTGAAGAACCCCAAAATCCTCATCCACGACAAAAAAATCTCGTCCGCACAGGACCTGGTTCCCATTCTGGAAAAAATTATGCAAGTTGGCAGCCGCGACCTGGTCATCATTGCCGAGGATGTTGACGGCGAAGCACTGGCGACACTGGTGCTGAACAAACTGCGGGGCACATTCAACGTATTGGCCGTAAAAGCCCCCGGCTTTGGCGACCGCCGCAAAGCTATGCTGCAAGATATTGCCGTTTTAACAGGCGGTCAGGTAATCAGCGAGGAAATCGGCAAAAAGTTGAGCAACGCTACCCTGGAAGACCTGGGCACTGCTGAGAAAGTATCCTCCACCAAAGATGACACCACCATTGTTGGCGGCGCGGGCAGTGAAGAAGCCATTCAAGGCCGCATTCATCAAATTCGCGCCGAAATTGAGAACTCCACCAGCGATTACGACCGCGAAAAACTGCAAGAACGCCTGGCAAAACTGGCCGGCGGCGTGGCCGTGATTGGCGTGGGTGCAGCCACCGAAACCGAGCTGAAAGAAAAGAAACACCGCGTGGAAGATGCTCTGAGTGCCACACGCGCCGCCGTTGAAGAAGGCGTTGTTCCGGGTGGCGGGGTTGCCCTGATTAAAACTTTGAACGCTATTAAAGACCTGAGCCACGAGGTAGCCGACATCGACACCGGCATTAGAATTGTTCGCCACGCAATGGAAGCACCTATGCGTGGTCTGGCCGAAAATGCCGGGTACGACGGCGCTGTGGTTGTGGAAGAAGTTCGTCGCCGC
Organism: uncultured Anaerolineaceae bacterium; assembly: GCA_964413895.1. Classification (GTDB taxonomy): domain Bacteria; phylum Chloroflexota; class Anaerolineae; order 4572-78; family 4572-78; genus JANTHQ01. Next base: position 2,043 of record CAYPUV010000158.1, on the reverse strand, counting down.
AACGGCAGCAACAGCTCCAATATTGGGTTCAACGTCATCTCCGAACAATATGAGGATATGGTTAAGTCTGGGATTATCGACCCGGCCAAAGTGACCAAGAGCGCTATCTCTAACGCTGCCTCTATTGCCGGAATGATCCTCACCACCGAGGCTCTGATCACCGATATTCCCGAACCCGAACCCCAAGTGCCCGCTGGCGGCGCTCCCGGCATGGGTGGAATGATGTAATTGCTGCAAACTATTGCGTAAAGGATAATTAAAAACGCCTTGCTCGGTTGAGCAAGGCGTTTTGCTTGAACGCGGGTTATGAAAATCATCCACGGCATGTTATAATGCGCGCACGTTTAATATCCCCCTGATCACCAGGGGTAGCAGGAGTGAAGATTGACCGCAAAAATTCAACCCCTCAACAAAAAACCCACGCCCACCCAAATTCGCCTGCTCTTCAACGCTGCGCTTCGAGCCGGTGTAATAGGGGGTGGCGCTGTAAGCTTGTTATTATTGGTAAATCTGATTGCATTCCCCTTATTAAGAAACATCCTTATGCCCCCCGCATTTGTTATTGTGTGGATTGTAACCGGCATCGGCGCAGCCATGTTGGCCGGAAACCTGGTAAAAACAAGTCAGGACGGTCGCCGTGTTGGCGTATTAGCCGGGTTAATCTCCGGAGTTGTTGGCGGGTTAACGTCAATAATACTCGCAGCCTTTGGCGTATCGTTCACCCAAATCGGGGCAGGTGTACTGACAGAATTCTCGCAAGCTCAACTGGCTGCAATGGCAGAATCTGGCATCACCGAGCAATTACTGGCTCTGGCTGGCAGCATCGTCGCCGCATTATTTGTGTGTGGCATTGGGGGAATGGTTGTTTCCGCGCTATTGGGAGGCCTGGGCGGTTGGCTGTATCCAAAATTCAACAAGTAGAACGATCCATTGAGAAAACTACTGGTGTTGAACTTCAAAAAACGCCAAAGTCCAGTAGTGTTTTCAAAATGGGCACGGCGGCGCGGGCAGCTTTTCCGCGATGGCTGATGCGGTGTTTTTCATCTGCCGCAACCTGCGCCAATGTTTGACCAAATTCCGGTACCCAGAAGATGGGGTCATAGCCAAAACCGTTCTTCCCTGCTGGCGCGTGGGTTATCACCCCCTCTACTGTCCCCGCCACCACATCGATTACCTGCTGCGGCGAAGCAATCGCCAGCACACACCGAAACCGCGCCGTGCGCCGGTCATCCGGCACATCGCGCAGTTTTTCCAACACCAGTTCATATCGCTGCTGATGGGCATCCTTCGGCGTATTGCCGTACCGCGCCGAATACACCCCCGGCTCCCCGCCGAGCGCGTCTACTTCCAGCCCGGAATCATCGGCAATGGTGAGCAACCCGGATGCTTCCGCAAACGCCTGTGCTTTAATGATGGCATTTTCGGCAAAGGTACTGCCCGTCTCTTCCGGCTCCAGCATCAAACCTTCGTTGGCCGGGAAGGTGATTTCAAATGGTAGGTCAGCAGCGGCAAAAATTGCTGCAAATTCTTCAATTTTATGGGGATTACCGGTAGCAATTAAAAGTTTCATTTGAAAATTTAATGGGAGGCTGAAAACGGCCTCCCATCTCCTGAAGTTATTGCAACGCCACTGTAAATGTCTGCGAGCTGCCGGCGGGATGCCACACCAAAAATAACGGCGACTCACCTTTGGGGATGTGGAAGAGAAGATCCCCCTCAATGGAGCCATCGGCAGGTAGTTGCCCACTCTGCAAGCGACGCCCGTTTTCAGCTTGCGGATCAGCCTGATACAACACACCTTGTCCGTTTTGGAGCTGGAAGTCTGCCGGGGCGTATGTTTGGGGTGTTTCGGTAGGCTGCACACTACGCAACTGCACCGACACCGCCACAAATTCCATGCCATTTGCAGCGGCAAGATTTATTGGCTCTACCTGGCGCTGAATATCCAACGCCACCAATTCCTCGCCCACCTCGCTGGCCACAACCGGTTGTCCCACCACGGCTGTGCCGGCAGCCGGCTGCGCCGCTGGAGCGGTTTGCAGC
>CAYPUV010000157.1:0-9430 GCA_964413895.1 uncultured Anaerolineaceae bacterium | reverse complement strand
GGCTGGGGGTTGTGCGCCGTGCAGGGTCGATTTGCCAACTGCGGGGGCGATGGCAGGGTTGGGCGTTGGCGCGCCGCGGCCTGGCGGCATGCTTAACGGGGTGGGTTTGGTCGCTGCCGATGCTTCTGACGCGGCGGGTGCGGATTGCGCTGTTTGCGGCAGCGACTGCGATGGGGTATCGGCGGCGGCAGGCCTGGTTGGCGCAGTGGTTGTCCGCCCGGTTGTTTGCTCCGTTGTCTGCGGTACGGGAGACTCTGGCGCGGTGATGATCACGCTGGGCTGCTGTGCCAGGTCTGCTTCGGGGGGCGTGCCAAGATTGATGACCAAGGTTTCCAGCCGTGCAGCAATTTCAGGCGCGGGTGTGTTGGCGGTGATATTCCAGGCGGCAAGTTGGGTGAGTGTGGTTTGCAGCATTTGGGTGAGTTGGTTCAGGGTAGGGTTAGATTGTCCGCCTTGTTGGAACTGTGCCAGGGTGTTTGATATTGTTTGTTGCAAGTTGGTCAATTGGCTGGCGATGCGTGGCAAACCATTGAGCCACGTTTTTGCCAGCGTCACACTCTCTTCCCCAACTGGCAGATGATGTGCCTGCAAGAACGCCACCGCTTCCAGGTCGGCAGGTTGCGCATTGGGTAAATGCAACCATGCCGTGCGCGCTGCCTGCACATCTTGTGGGCTGATGGTGTGGGCATAGGTCAACAGCGATTGCGCCAGAGTGGTGTTCACCTTATCAGTTTCCATTCCCCAGCCAGCGAGCAGGATTTGCATATTCTGCGCGGGTGTGTTCTGGGCAGGGGTAGCAGTGAGAGTGGGGGCAGCGTTTTCGGCGGGCAGTGTTTCTACCAGTTGCAGCGTAATTTGGTCGGGCGTTGCGTTGGTTACATTCAATAACACTTGCTGGCGCGGCTGCAGGGGCACGTCTGTTTTGGCTGCAATGAGCTGTCCGGCTACATTCAACAGCACCGTTTGGTCGTTCACCTGCTGCACGGTGGCGCGAATCAACTGCCCTTCCGATACCGACACCAGCGACGGCGTGGCCGATTTAACGGTGGGGGGACGGAGCGTATTTAATAGTGCGACGGTTAGTGCGTCTGCATAACCCATTGTGAATTACGAATTACGAGTAACAAATAATGGATGACCAATGATGAATACAAGAGAGCGAATTGCCCTTTGGCAGCTGTGGTTGCGTGGCTTTAACCTTAAAGAGCTAATAGCCGATAACTATTGATGAATCAAGGGCGACTCGCCTGCGAATGGGAGCCGCCACTTTCAATGTTAATTGTGTTGCAACCGTCTTAATTATCGTACCAGGTTTACCAGTTCTTGCAGCATTTGATCTGAGGCGGTAATAACCCGGCTGTTGGCCTGAAAGCCGCGTTGGGCGGTAATCATGTTGGTGAATTGTTGGGCCAGGTCAACGTTTGACATTTCCAAATACCCGGACGATACCTGTCCGCGCCCATCTTGTCCGGGGACGCCAATTTGTGCCGCGCCGGAGTTGGCGGAGGGAGCAAACAAGCTTTGTCCTTTTTTGAGTAGCCCACCGGGGTTCAGAAATTTGGCGATGGCAATTTGTCCCAGTCGGCGGGTGAGGCCGTTAGAGAAAACGCCATTGATTTCGCCAACAGTACTGAGCGAAAACGTGGTTAAAGAGCCGGGGGGTAACCCGTCTTGATTCGCAACGCTTACTTCGCCGCTACCTATTAGTTGGGTAATGTTTGAAAAATTCATAGCGACGGTGGCGTCGCTAGACCCGTTGTTAAATTGGACGGTGACCGGACTTGCGGTTTGGTCGGGGGTGTTTGACAGATAAACACCGTTGGCATCGAAGGTGAGTGTGCCGCTGGCGTTGCTGATACCGGTAATGCCGGTTGTACCGCCGTCGGGGTCGGCCACGCTCCAGTCCCAGTTGTTGGGTGCTGTTTTGGTAAACGTCATTTGTAATTCGTGCTGACTTCCCAGCGAATCGTAAATGCTGAGGGTGGCGGTTTCGCTGTTGCCAACCACCGTGCTGGCGTCGATGTTGCCCTGCAAAGACATCGCGCTGGTGGAGCGGGCCAGTTTTTGGCCCAGTGGAATGGCGATATTCCCCACGGGCTGGCTGGTGTCAATAACGCCGGTATTGGGGTCGGCGGCCCAGCCCTGCACCTTCAACCCGGTGGTCAGATGTACCAGCGATCCATCAAGGCCCACATCTAAGTTACCGTCACGGGCGTAGGCGTACCCATCGCCGGCGTTGAGCACAAAGAAGCCGTTGCCTTGAATTGCCAGGTCTGTTAATCGCCCGGTGTCTTGCAAGCTTCCTTGGGTAAAAAAGGTGTCAATGCCTCCCATCGCCATTCCTAAACTAATTTGGATGGGGTTTAAACCGCCCAAACCGCCGCGCGGCGCGCTGCTGCCACGGATAGTTTGGCTGAGTAATTCTTGAAATTGAACACGACTGACTTTGTACCCAGTGGTGTTCACATTGGCAATATTGCTGGCAATCACATCCATATACGTCTGATGGTTGCGTAACGATGCAATAGCCATGGACATAGAACGCATCATTTTTCAAATACCTCCTGCGTATGGTGGCTTCCAGCTTCCTCCAGGAGGTCCGGCTGGAAAACCAGTGTTTTTCAATTGATTGTTCAGGTTAAAACAACACTATCAATATTGGTGAAAACATCCTCTTTGCGACTGTTGGCATCCACAGCGGTGATGACCACGCGGTTCTTTACGCTCACCACCAGCGCCAGATCGTCCATCAATATCAGCGATTCGCGCGAGCCTTTATTGGCAGCTTTGGCCACCGCCTTGTCTAGCCGGGCGGCTTCTGCTGCGCCAAAGGGGATGTTGCGCGCCTGAATGCGGCGTTGGGCGTGGGCCGAGAGCCGCACCGATGACGGGTGCGTCAATTGATTTTGCAAAACCTCATCGAAGTTGACGGGGTTGGTCTGCGCCGGGGCTTGCCGCTGCGTCTGCCGGCTGCGTGTGTTTTGCAGTTGCTGAACGGCGGTATTGGAAGAGAGAATGGCTTGCTGAATTTTATCTACCATATTGCGCTCCCTCCTTCTGTCGGGGGCGTTTCGGTAACGGAGCGAACCGCGTCCATTGGTATTTGTTTCCCGTCCACGGTAAGGGTAACTTTGTCGTTGCTAATTTGTAGCCCTGTGACTTTGCCGGTCAGGGTGCTGTCGTCGGCGCTAATGTGGGCGGTGATAGTTTTGCCAATCAACGCACTCCCCTGCGCTACCGTTTGCGCGGTCATCAATTCCCCCAGAACTTTATTAATGGACATTAGCTCGTTGAGTGAGTTGAATTGTGCCATTTGGCTAATGAACTCGGTGTCGTCCATCGGTTTGAGTGGATCCTGGTTTTTTAGCTGCGCCAAAAGCAGTTGCATAAAGGCGTCCTCACCTATCCCATCCATTCCCGCCGGGTTTTTGGGAGCAGGTGTTTGCGGCTGTTGGACGGGGGTAGTGGCAGATACGCCAGATACGGCCATAAATCGTCTCCTTTCAAAAAATCAAATGTGATAATCAATGCGCCCGGATGTGGGGCGGGCGTGTGTTACGGGTTGTTGCTCGCCGGTAGCGGCAATATTGTCTATCGCTAAGCCTGACGGCGCGTGGCGTGAGGGTGCGTTTTGCCAACCGAAGGTCTGTTGGTGGGGGGCGTTGAAGGCTGAAGCATCGCTTCCGACCGCCACGTCAAACGAGCCGTTGCCCAATCCCTGTGCGGCGAAGGCCGATTTTAATTGCGGCAGGTGATTTTGGATGAGTGTCTGTGCTTTGGCCGATTCAGCCAGCATTTGCACCGTCACGTTGCCGTTATTCACGTGCAGTTGAACGAGTACCTGCCCCAGCGATTCGGGATGCAGTTGCAGACGCACGGCGGTTTGTCCATTTCCGTTCAGTAGCGATACTGAATTGACAATTTGGCGCAGTGCCGGGACGTTAGGAAGCGCGGGTTGGTTGGGGTTGAGAGGCGCTTCGGCGCGTGCGGCGGCCACAACTGGAGGAGCGGTTGACGGCGTGTGAGCCGGCGCGACGACTTGCCCGGCGACCGCGGTGGCTTCCGTAGGGGTCTCAGGTTTGTTTGGCGTTGCGGTGAGTTGTTGTGTGGTTGGGTCCACTTTTTGTTGAACAACGGTTGCCGCAGGGTTAACATTTGCCGCAGTCGGTGATGGGGCGGAGTCGCTGGTGTTGGTTAAAAGCTGGGCGAAGGTGTTACCTGCCGCTGCTGGCTGAGCCGTCGACGCTGAATTTTGCGTTGCAGAATCTGCTACTGCCGTGCTGTTGACTGCCAAATCAGGCGTGGATGGATTTGGTTGCGGACCAGGCGCTGTTGTTGTCTGTGGCGCAGCCGTTGTGTCGATGGTAGCCGGAGTGTTGCCGGTATTAGCCGGGGGGGCTGTGCCGGTTGGTACTGAGCCTTGTCCCGTTAGAGCGGCATCGGTTGGCGTAGCGGGTGTGGTGTGTGCGCCAGAGAGAATGGCATTTTGCAGTATTGCCGCTGTTGCGGTGGAAGCATCGGCTTCGGCGGCGGTAGATGTTGTGTGTGGAGCGGGCACAGAGGGCAAGTGGGCGGTCGGTTGCATTAACCCCATTTCTGCGGCAATCAGTGCCAGGGTGTTTTCCGTGGCTGTGTCGTCGCTGGCATTGTCGACTGGATTGGTGGTATTGGATAGTTTCAATAGCGATTGGATAGCAGCCTGCTCAACCGTCTGCGAGCCTGCGCCGGGAGCGACTATTGCTTGAACGGCAGCCATAATTTCACTCAGCGGAATATTTATTGCTGCGGCTGTTTCGAGTGACGCTTCCCCACTGGGGTCCGGCGTCGTCAGCGATGGGATGTTGTTTGGATTTAAGATGCTCATCAGCGTTGCCAACCAGTTTGATGAGGGTTGCTTCACGTCAATGGCCTCGGTGGGCAATGATGTTTGTGTGCCCAGTGCCGTGGCAAAAGACTGTAAAATGTTCAGAAATGCGCCCTCAACGCTGACAGTTTCGGTATTTGCCACTGTGGGCGTGTTCGCAGGGATTGCTGTTGGGCCAAGTGCATTCAACAGGTTTTTGCTGTTTATTGTATTCATAGTTAGATCACCTCCTTTCTGTTTTTTGGATTTTGTAACTTTTTGAACGGATACCGGCGTTTAAATTTGGCTATTGCGCCAACCATCAACGGCCAAATACCAATTGTACTGTAGCACAGAACAAGCCCGCTTTCAGTAAAGAGCGGGTGAAGAATACGTAAAGTTCAAGTAAACCATTAGGGGCGTTTCAGCTTTTGAGCAGATTTGATGCTCAACGTGTAGTGCCGGTCACGCCAGAGGCATGACATAAAATTATTTATCGACTTTCTCGAATGATGTTTTTCAACAGGGATATTTTCATGCCGGTTAACTGGGCCAGTGCCTGGTAGCGCAGGGTGGTTTCGGCCAGCGAAGTCATTTCAAGGTCAATATCAACGTTGTTGCCATCGTTGCGCATGGTGCTGCTATTTTGTTCGACAGTCATTGACGCCGGAGAGAACTGGGTGGCGTGGCCCAGGTGCTTGGTATTCGTGGTGGTCATTGTCAGGCCGGAGGAGTTTTCATTGTCAATGGCAGCTTGCAATTGAGATTCAAACGAGACTCGCTCTGCTTTGTAATTGGGTGTATCAACATTGGCAATGTTATTGGAGATGGCCTTCTGACGCATGCTCAACCCGTCAAGAGCGTAAGAAAGAATTTTTAGTGTGGGGTCAGTAATAATAGAACCGGACATAGGCACTCCCTTGAAAATAGAATTATGCTAACCAATTATGGTACTGTTGCTGCAACCCTAATACGCGGGGGATGTAAGCTTGTGTTTCTTGATAGGGAGGTACGCTACCCCACCGGTCCACAGCGCCTGGCCCGGCATTATAGGCTGCCAGAGCCATCTTTAAATCGCCGTGGTAACGATTGAGCATTTCTTTGAGATACCGCGCCCCCCCGTCAATGTTTTGGGCCGGGTCGAAGACATTTTCCACGCCAAGCACCTGTGCGGTGGTGTCCATCAGCTGCATTAATCCCTTTGCCCCCGCGTGAGAAATAGCTTGTGCTGAAAAATTAGATTCCACTTGTGCAACTGCTTTCAGTAGCGTAGGGTCTAAATCATATCGTCTGGCAACTTCCACAAATAGATTGTCAAAATCAGAGGCGCGGGCGCGTAATGTTTGTCCGCCAGCCGTGCTCGTAGAATGATTGCCGGTGAGTAAGTTTTGTAGGTTATTAAAGACAGTGCGATATAAAGTGCGTTGCAGTTGCGTCATTACCGATTCAAACATGGGAATACCCTTCACGCGCGTAACGGGTGGTTACCAAATCGTCCACAACTCTGGATTCTTGCCGGTTCAATGCTAGCGCTTCTTTGGTTAAATGTTTTTCGCGTAATTTTTCTAGTGTTTTTTGGTCTTGCATCATTTTTATCAGCTCTTCGCGCTTGTTTTCTGCATTCATCCTGGCCGATACAGCTTGTATTTTTTGGCGAGCGACATGGTTGCTCAAAAAGCGCAAATATCTTTGGTGCAATTCAATTGTTTGGCAGTTGAGCAACCCCTGTTCCTGCTCTCTTTTTAATGAGGCGGTGTGTTGACTCACAATAGTTTCCAGGTGGTGCAACGCTTCCTCTTCACTTTTTTGAATAGCTTTCAAGTGCGTAAATTCGGCTTCCAGGTTGTCAACCATACTTGTTTTGTAATTTAGTACAGATTCCAGACGGAAATTGTTGCGTTTGCTCATGCGTTATTCCTTTCCGCAATCATTTGCAATTGCGCTTGGGCAATAGACTTGATGTTGTTGAGTGTGTCCTGGTACGGGGTTGGTTCGGTTGCCTTTTGGCGCAGGAAGGCCAGAATATCTGGCATTAAAGCAATCGCCTGGTCGATGGCGGGGCTTGAGCCTTTGGCGTAAGCGCCAATATTGATCAAATCGCTGGCTTTGTTGTATGTGGCCAGCAAATCGCGCAGTTGGCTAGTGGCGGCGCGGTGAGCATCGTCGGTGATGGCGGGCATTACGCGGCTCACGCTTTCCAACACGTCGATGGCCGGGTAATGATTTTGGGCGGCCAGGTCACGGCTAAGAACAATATGCCCGTCTAAAATGGAACGCACGGTGTCGGTAATTGGCTCGGTTAAGTCGTCGGATTCCACCAGAACCGTGTAGAATCCGGTAATGGTTCCCCGTTCGCCGGTGCCGGTGCGTTCCAGCAGCTTTGGCAGCAGGGCAAAGACTGATGGCGTGTAGCCTTTCATTGCCGGGGGTTCGCCGATGGCCAGGCCAATTTCGCGCTGGGCCATTGCAAAGCGCGTTACCGAATCCATCATAAATGTAACGTCATTCCCCTGGTCGCGGAAGTATTCAGCAATGGCGGTGGCCACCCACGCGCCCTTCAAGCGTACCAGCGCCGGTTGGTCGCTGGTTGAAACCACTACCACGGAGCGGGCCAACCCTTCGGCCTGCAGGTCGCGTTCAATGAATTCTTGCACTTCGCGGCCCCGCTCGCCAATGAGGGCAATCACGCTGATGTCTGCTTTGGATTGCCGGGCAATCATCCCCATCAGGGTGCTTTTCCCCACGCCACTGCCGGCAAAAATTCCAATGCGTTGACCCTTGCCCACGGTCAAAAAACCATCGATAGCGCGCACACCGGTTTCCAACGGCATTGTAATGGGCAACCGTCCTAGGGGTGGCGGTGCGGCTCCGGCAGCCGGGTAGGCCGCCGAGGCGTGGATTGGCCCTTTCCCATCAATGGGTTCACCCAGTCCATTGAGTACGCGCCCCAGCAGAACTTCGCCCACCGGCACTGTGAACAACGAGCCACTATCGCGCACCATATTGCCGGGGCCAATGCCTTGCATCTCGCCCAGGGGCATCAATAGGGTTCGATTGTCTCTAAAGCCCATTACTTCTGCCGGGGTTTCGGTTTTCCCGTCTTCAGAAACAATGTAGCATAGTTGACCAATTTGGGCGTGCAGTCCCTGTGCCTCAATGGTCAGTCCAATTACCTGGGTTACGCGACCACTGCGAACAAATAGCGGCACTTCTGCCAGTGCCTGGTAATAAGCTTCAAAACCGGGTGTCAGATTCATAACAGATACTTTAAGAATTGGATGAGTGACAATCTTTTGCACCGTTTACCTTGTAAGGGTATCACAGTAAAAAAGTGATGTCAGTAAAGATGACGTTAAATTGCCGTAAAGAGAGGGTAAATTCCCTTGTTGACCATCAACCGTCCTTGTGCTAAACTGAAAAATGTAACAACCTCAGTTCGGAGTTCCTAAAAGGAAGCGATTATTCAGGCTACAGTAATTCAACAGTTATTGTTTTGGAAAACGTCTCTCTTTGATCCCCCTTCCCCTCGCTGGTGGGGATGAATAGTTTTATAAAGTAGACTGCTGACGCAGAAAAGTGAAACTCCAAGTTCAGGTTAATAGAAACCGGGTTGGAATATGACAACTACCGAGCAACCAATAACCGCGCAAGAACGAGAGACATTATTGCAGGCAGAACATGAGCAACGTCTGTTTGCCGAAACGCTTGCAGATGTAACCTTAACACTTACCTCTCAGATGAACCACAGCGTGGTACTCAACGAGATTCTACGTCAAGTTCAACGGTTGGTTCCGTATCAAACAGCACATATTGTGTTGTTAGAAGGTGAAAACCTGCGCATTGCCTACTGGCAGGGATACCAGAACTATGGCAGCGAAAAGCTCATCGCCAATCTGGTGCAGCCGTTGTCAGACTTCCCGCTGGATGCGGAAGTGATCCGCAGCCGCCAACCATTACTTATCCCCGATACACACCGGGAATCTCGTTGGGTGGTGCAACCAGAAACGGCGTGGGTGCGTTCGCACATTGTATTCCCCATCAGCCTGGGGGAACGAGTGCTGGGGCTGCTCAGATTAGATGCCGACACGCCACACGCATTTTCCGAAAAAACAATGACCTATTTGCGCCCGTTAATTAATGCTGCTGCCATTGCATTGGAGAATGCGCGGCTGTACGAACAAGCGCAACAAGAAATTACTGAACGCAAGCGAGTGGAACAGGCGCTGACAGAAAGTGTACAGCAATTAGAGATGGCGTTTAATCAGGCGATGGTCTACGCCGAAGAGCTGAAAGGCGAAGTTGTGGAACGCAAGAACGCTGAAAAGCAGATTCGACGGCGTAATCGGGAGTTGGCACTCCTGAACCGGGTGATTATTGCCTCGGCGCGGGGCGTTAGCGAAGGATCTATTTTGGACATCGCATGCCGCGAACTCGCATTAGTATTCGATGTGCCAGAAGCAGTTTCAATTTTACTCGATGACCAAAAATCAACGGCAACAATTATTGCCAGTTGTTTGGCCCAGGATAGCCCTCCGATACGCATAACCCAGTTTTCGGTTGCTGACGATCCTACTTTGCAGTACTTGT
>CAYPUV010000156.1:0-9497 GCA_964413895.1 uncultured Anaerolineaceae bacterium | reverse complement strand
CGCGGGCACAAAGTTGGCAATGGGTCGGCCCCGATTGGACCAACATTAATAATGAAGATACAAGTGCAATCGGCTTCAAAAAGGGCGCTGGTTTAACGGCGGCTCAGGCGGCGCAGCTTGACCAGTTTATCGCGGGACTGGTGGATCAGTCCATTGTTCTGTTTAAAGGACCATTAAATTTTCAGGATGGGACACAGTTTTTGGCGGCAGATGAGCGCGCGGTAGATGAGCAAATTTGGTATATGCCGCAATTATTGGCCGGGATGGAGGGATTGAGTGAGTAAAAAACCAAAAACCCCCGGTTGGATAAGATTCAGGCAATCTCAAAACACTATTCGCCGGCAACTTGTTTGGGGAAATGTTGGCATTGCCGTGCTTATTTTCTTCACCGGGGTTATTTTGCTTTGGCAAATAAACCGTTTGAATAATGCCGTACATCTGTTGCAGTTAACGCAGGCCAGAGCATTGGCCGCGTTGGAAGTGAGCCAGAATAGCACCCAATTGTTGGCCACGGTAAGCCGTGTGTTGCCTCTGGAAGACGCTGACCTGTTCCAAAATGACGTTTCAGTGGTTCTGAACGATTTACAGAAAAGCTACACCGACCTGCAGATTCTTAATAGTAACCTGCAAGAAAATGATACGCTCTACTCGTATTTTAATCAGGTTAGCAACGAGATCGACGGGCTACTGGCAATTGGGAATACGATGGTCCGTCAATCCGCTCAGAAACAGTGGCCCAGCGTAAGGGTGCGCGTGGGAGTGTTGTTGCGAGACCAACAACAATTGGTCAACGATACCGGCAGGTTGGTTGATGCAACCCGTGTGACTCAGGCCAACGCTGTTCAGCAAGTAAGGGTTATTCGCACCAACGTAATTATTTATACGATGCTAGCTTTGGTGATTGCAATTGTTGTCACCAGTTGGTTAACCGGTAGACTGACCACCTATGTGGCTAACCCAATTGCCAGACTGACAACTGCTGCTACAGCCATTGCCGGGGGGAACCTGGCCCGGCGCGTCACAATAACGGTGCAGAACGAAGTTGGTCAGTTGGCACAAGCGTTCAACACAATGGCCGACCGTTTGCAGGATTTCATCAATACATTGGAATTTCGCATTCAAGAACGCACGCGCGCCCTTGAAGTCAGTGTGGAAATTAGTAGCCAAATTACAATGATCCAAGATAAAAATGAACTCCTTGAATATGTGGTCAACCGTATTCAAATGGGCTACAATTTTTACCATACTCAAATTTACCTGGTTGAACCAGAGTCCGGTGATTTGGTGTTGGCAATGGGCTACGGCGACTTGGGGCGGCGGATGCGCGCTCAAAATCACCGCTTGCCCATGGGCAACGGTATTGTCGGAACCGTGGCCAGCACAAATCAATCATTCCAAAGTAATAATGTTGATGAAGCATTGAACTTTGTGCCACACCCCTTGTTGCCGTACACCAAATCAGAATTGGCCGTCCCCCTTCGCGTAGGAGATGAAGTTGTCGGGGTACTGGATATTCAGAGTGAGCAGCTTAACCGCTTTAAGCCAGAAGATGTCACCCTGATGCAATCATTGGCTGACCAAACTGCGGTGGCGTTGCAGAACATACGCCTGCTGGAAGAAATGAAACTGACATTGCAAAAGGTTGAACACCTTAACCAGCAGCTTACCCGGACCGTATGGGATGAATTTGGCGCTGAAATCACAACCTCTGGCTACCGTTTTCGAGGAGGACAAAACGCCGCCATCGTGCCCGATTCAGATGCCTGGTTGCCTGCAATGAGCGCTGCAGCCCGGCGGAAGAAATTGGTACAGTACACTGAAGATCAAAACAACGGCCAACGCCAAAAAGGGGAATTGGCTGTTCCACTGACACTGCGCGGTGAAGTGATTGGGTTTATGGGAATTGCCCGCGAACAATCCCCGAACTGGTCTGAGGAGGAAATTGCTGCTGTAGAAGCTGTGGCAAATCAGGTGACAATGGCTTTGGAGAATGCGCGCCTGTCGCAGGAACAAGCAAAAACCATCGTACGCTTGAAAGAAGTAGACCACCTCAAATCAAACTTCCTGGCCAGTATGAGCCACGAGCTGCGCACCCCCCTCAACTCTATCATCGGGTTTGCCGATATTCTATTGCAGGGTATTGACGGTGAACTGAGCGAAAACGCCATCACTGATATTGCGGCCATCCACAACAGCGGCAAACATCTGCTGGCCTTAATTAACGATATTCTCGACCTCTCTAAAATCGAAGCGGGACGAATGGAACTGGCTCACAGCGCCGTGTCAGTCCCCGACCTGTTCACGGATGTCAGCGCCTCGGTGTCGTCGTTGCTAATCGATAAGTCCATTGAGTTGGTGCAGCAGGTTGAGCCAGAACTGCCCAGAATATGGGCCGATCCACTGCGTATCAGTCAGGTAGTTATTAATTTGGTAAGCAATGCCATTAAATTCACCGAGGAAGGTACGGTGACGCTGGGCGCCGCCCCGTATAATCCGGGATTCATACATATTTACGTGCAAGACACAGGTATTGGCATTCCCGAAGACAAATTTCAGCTTGTGTTTGAGCATTTCCGGCAAGTGGACGCTCGAAACAACAGAAAATACCAGGGGTCGGGAATGGGGCTGGCAATATCACGGCAATTGGTGCAGCTCCACGGAGGCGAAATGTGGCTGGATAGCGTTGTCGGGCAGGGGTCAACCTTCCACTTCACCGTGCCAATTGCGGAACCAGATAGAGATGGGGACAGGGAAAGAGACAGGGAAGTTGAACCTGCAAAGTGACCGCTGACAATTGACCAATAACGAGTTATCAATAACATCTATGGGTAAAAAAAGAATTCTATACATTGAAGATAATTTTGAAAACAGACTTTTCGTGCGGCGGGTACTGGAGGCTTTGGGGTTTGAGCTGATTGAAGCGGAAGATGGACTCACGGGTATTGAAGTCGCCCAGGCAAAAATGCCAGACTTGATTCTAATGGACATCGGGCTGCCGGGAATCGATGGGCTGGAGACTACCAGCCGCCTAAAACAAGACCCTGATTTACAGAACATTCCCGTAATTGCACTCACGGCTAACGCGATGCAAGGAGACGCCGAACAGTGCTTTGCTGCCGGATGCGACGGGTATTTAACCAAACCCATTGGCGTCACCGCTCTCCGCGAACAAATTCTATCCTTTTTGAATAAAGCGCAATAATTTTGTCGGGCAGGTTTCCAATTCTCGGAAGCCGTTATGACACAATTTGCCTGGATTATGAGCCGGTTTTGGTTTTTAATCGAGTTTCCGGGCGTTATTAAAAAAACAGCAGAGGTATCTAATGTCACCCATAGAAAAACTCATTCAACAATTACCCACTTACAATCTTGATTGCATTGCTGTTCTGCCGGGATTTACAATGCGCTACCTTACCGGTTTAAACTTCCACCTGATGGAAAGGCCCATTGTGGCCTTTTTCCCCATGGAAGGAAAACCCGCTTTGGTTGCGCCGGAATTTGAATGTGCGCAGGTTGACACCCCCGCAACGTGGCGTTTATTCCCCTGGCGAGATGAAGAGGGTGTGGAAGGCGCGTTTGAAGCTTGCTGCCAGGCGCTCAACCTTTCTGGCCGGCGTGTGGGTGTGGAAACGCTGGTGATGCGGGTAAAGGAATACACCTTGCTCAAAACATTTGCCCCGCAGACAACAATCGTCCCCGCCGACCCCCTGATCACTGCGTTGCGCAGCATCAAAAACACAACGGAAATTGAGCAGATGCAGCGCGCTGTCCAACTTGCAGAAGCCGCCCTGGAACAAACGCTGTCCAGGATTAAAATTGGGATGACGGAAAAAGAATTGGCCGCAGAATTGTTGATCCAATTGTTGCGTGCCGGTAGCGAAACGGTTCCTTTTGATCCGTTGGTGCAAACCGGCCCCAGCGGGGCCAACCCTCACGGGATGCCCGGCGACCGAAAACTGGCCGTGGGCGACTTGCTGATTATTGATTTTGGAACCAGAGCAGCCGGTTACGCCTCGGATATTACGCGCACTTTTGCTGTGGGTGCAGTGAACGCCGAAGCGCAGAAAATCCACAATATTGTCCGGCAGGCCAACCAGGCCGGACGTGAAATTGCCGGGCCGGGCGTGGCGTGCGAAGCGGTGGATCGGGCTGCCCGCACTGTGATTGAGGAAGCAGGCTACGGAAAATACTTCACCCACCGCACCGGGCACGGGTTGGGAATGGAAGGACATGAGCCGCCGTTTATGGTGGCCGGTAATGCTACGCCATTGCAACCTGGCATGGCCTTCACCGTAGAACCGGGAATCTACGTGCCGGGGTTGGGCGGCGTGCGCATTGAAGATGATGTTGTTGTCACCGAAACTGGCGTCAGGAGTTTAACAACCTTTAGCCGCGCATTAAGGGTTGTGGGGGAATGATTCAGTGGGCAAAACAATCGGCATCTTCCATTACAAAGTTGGCGGTACAGATGGCGTATCGCTGGAAATTGACAAGTGGAAACGCGTTCTGGAGGGGATGGGGCACACGGTATACCTGTGCGCCGGCGATTTAGGCACGGCAAGCGGAACCCAAATTGAGGCGCTATACCATCATCTGCCCATTGCCGAGCGCCTGTACCGCAACACCTTTGTGTCCCTGCAAGATTACGCAGACGAGACGGCTTATCGGCGTGAATTGTTTCAGCAGGCCGCTGAAATTGAACGTCAACTGGATGCGTTTGTGCAGCGTAAACAGATAGATTTTCTCATCCCGCAGAATATCTGGTCGGTGGCAATGAGTCCATCCGTGGCCATTGCAATGGCACGGGTAATGCAAAAACGACACTT
The DNA here is from genome assembly GCA_964413895.1 of uncultured Anaerolineaceae bacterium. GTDB lineage: Bacteria > Chloroflexota > Anaerolineae > 4572-78 > 4572-78 > JANTHQ01. The sequence continues at coordinate 4,671 of CAYPUV010000156.1, read as the reverse complement.
GCCGACGCTGGCCCATCACCACGATTTTTATTGGGAACGGGTGAATGGCGTGGCGCTAACGTGCAGCACCGCTCTGGAGTTGGCAGATCGTTATCTGCCTCCCCGCAATCCTCACCTTCAGCATGTGGTCATTAATAGCCTGGCGCGGCAACAACTGCAAGAACGAAAAGGCATTGCGGCAACTGTTGTGCCCAACGTTTTTGATTTTGATGCGCCTCCCTGGCAGCCGGATGACTATAACCGCGACTTTCGGGCGCGCATTGGATTACGGGATAATGATGTGTTGATTTTGCAGGCTACCCGCATTGTTCCCCGCAAAGGGATTGAGTTGGCCATTGATTTTGTGCGGGCACTCAGCCACCCGGCCCGACGCACCCGCCTAAAAGCGCACGGATTGTACGATGGACGTCTATTTACCGCTGACAGCCGGATTGTTTTGGTTTTGGCGGGGTACGCAGGGGATGATGCGACCGGGCAGTATCTGGGTAAACTCAAGCAAAAGATAAAGCAAGCCGGCATCGACGCGATATTCATAGACTCGCTGGTTGCCGGTGAACGAATGATGCGCGACGGGGAAAAAATCTACTCGCTGTGGGACACGTATGTTTACGCCGATTTTGTAACGTATCCCAGTTTGTGGGAAGGATGGGGAAATCAGCTTTTAGAGGCCTTGCGGGCAAAGCTTCCCCTCATGCTTTTTGAATATCCGGTGTACCGGGCAGACATCAAGCCGCGTGGGTTTGGGGTGGTATCGTTGGGAAGTGAATTAACGGGCCACGACTCGCTGGGGTTGGCGACGATTGCACCCCCCATCATTGAGTCTGCCGCCGACCAGGCCGTTGCTTTGCTTACCAGTGGAGAACACCGCGCACAAACGGTGGAACACAATTTTCAGTTGGGGCGCCAGCATTATTCGCTCACCGCGTTGAAGGGGTATCTCAAGGACCTTTTGTCGCGTCTGGTGTAGGTAGGGATTGCTCATCTAGCAGTACTCTGACTGTTTGGGTTAATAATGCGGCGTTAAACGGTTTTGCTATAAATCCGGTGTGTTCATCCAGCATATTTTGTACGCCCGCCGGGTCATCAGCGTACCCAGACATAAACAGCACTTTCAGGTGTGGATGTGTTTGGCGTAGCTTTTCTGCCACAGTTTTGCCGCTTATGCCGGGCATCACAATATCGGTTAATAGCAGGTCAATGTGCCGCACTGTGTTTTCGGCAATTTCCAGGGCTTCATTCCCGGAAGCTGCTTCGAGCAACTGGTATCCACACTCTTGCAGCGTTAAGCGACTGAGTTCGCGCACACTATGGTTATCTTCCACCAATAAGATAGTTTCGTCACCGGTGGGCATGCTTGGGTCTGTTGCCATTTCAGGCTGTGTCACCGAGGGGTCTCGTGCTCTGGGGAAATAAATCTTAAACGTTGTCCCTTTATTGAGAGTACTGTTCAGCTCAATATCTCCGTCATTTTGTTTAACAATGCCAAATACCGTGGCTAACCCTAACCCGGTTCCCTTGCCAAGTTCTTTGGTTGTAAAAAAAGGCTCAAAAACGCGCTCTTGTATGTTGCGACTAATCCCTGCGCCGGTGTCGGTAATAGCCAACATAACATATTGACCTTGTTCTACATCCGGGCGGCGAACCGTATACGTTTTGTCTAACGTTACGTTGGCCGTTTCTATGATGAGTTTGCCGCCGTTTTGCATTGCGTCGCGGGCGTTTACGGTAAGGTTCACCATAACCTGCTCGATCTGGGCCGGGTCCATTTTAATGGGCCACAAATTGGAATGCAAAATAGTTTTCAAAGCAATGGCTTCCCCCGCCAATCTTTGTAGCATTTTTTGCATATTGACAATGGTTTGATTGAGATTAAGAATTTTTGGCGCGATCATCTGTTTACGACTGAAAGCCAAAAGTTGCCCAACCAGCGTAGCAGCTCGTTGCCCAGCTTCAAGAATTTGCAACGCATAGTCGTACTCCACTGAATCGGGGTGGAGTTGAAATTGCAGCAATTCGGCAAACCCATTGATGGCAGTGAGCATATTGTTAAAATCGTGCGCAATCCCTGCTGCCAGTTGCCCCACGGCCTCCATTTTTTGCGATTGTCGGAGTTGCGCTTCTATCTCTAGCTGGTGGGTGACGTCGCGCTGAACGCCAACAAAATTAATGATGTTATCTTGAGTGTCACGAATGGGAAGCACGATCGTGTCGCTGGTATAAGGTGTGCCGTCCTTTTTGGTGCACTCCATCCGTCCTTCCCATCCCCGTCCATCCCGTATCGCTGATAGAATTGGCCCCGGATTCTTAATGGTACGGCCTAAAATTATTGTGGGCTTGCCGCAAACCTCGGCGCCAGGGTAGCCGGTCATCCTTGAAAAGGCCGGATTTGTGTAAACGATGATCCCTTTAGGGTCTGTAATAAGAACTGCTTCCGTTGATTGCTCGATAATGGCGCTGAAACGTTCTCGCGTTTGTATCAGGCGCAACCGCGCCAATACGCCAGACACCTGTTCGGCCACGCGCTGCGTCAGGTTAATTTGCTTTTGGGAATATGCATAGGGTTCGTTTGTTCCGATGCCCAAAACGCCCATCGTTTCTCCCTCGGCAATAAGCGGAGCCAGGAGCATTGTTTTTAGCCCAAATGCTTCAATTTGAGCGTGCAGGGAGGCCATTTGCGGGTCGTTGGGCGCATCCAACACTACCAACGGCGTTTGGCGGTTCAGTAGGTGGAAAAATCCTTGACTGTTTTCCAGCGCAAGGGTGGTGTTGGTTGTTTTGGCCTGGCCGTCCACAACATCTTCGGTGATGATTGTGGCTTCTGCTCGAGTAGGGTTAAACAGTACTGCTGCCGCCTGAGGGACACCGAAAACCAATGCCAATTCTCGGCACGCGGTAGACAATATCTCTGTCTCGTCCAGCGTGGATACGGACTGCTCAATTATTCTGTTGAGCAGGGCTAAATCGCGGTTGCGCTGGCGGATTGCTGCTTCGGCGCGTTTGCGTTCGGTCAATTCTTGTTTTACGGTCTCGTACAAGTGTGCGTTTTCTATCGCTACAGCAATTTGACCCGCCAGTGTCTTCATTACCACCACGCTTTGCTTGTCAAAAGCATTCGGGGTGGGGTTTTGGATGTCTAACACACCTATTACATTGCCCCCCACCCGAATGGGTACACTCAGTTCGGCGCGCGTTACCATTTGGGGGTGGTGAGGGAAGGGGTTGTGGTAGTGTGGCTCTGTACGCACATTGTTGGCTACCAATGTTTTATTATTGCGAACTACCCAGCCTACCATTCCTTCATCGAATTGCAAGCGATGGTCGGCGGGGAAAAGAGCGGCATACGCGCCGGCTCTGGCCTTCATTACCATCACGTGTTGCTCGGCATCACGGATGAAAATGCCCACGTGATGATACCCAAATTTTCTTTGCACCAGTTGCACGGTTTTGGCAAAGAGCCTGTCCAGGTCAAGCACCGAAACTATCTGCCGCCCAATCACGTTCAGCAGCATAAGTTGCCCCATGCGTTTTTCGCGTTCTGCTGCAACTTGTTTCTGCGCCGTAATATCGCGGGCTACACTGAGTATCAGATTATCGTTTGCGGCGGTTAGCCGGGACATCGTAATTTCAAGAGGGATGCGCGTGCCATCGCGGCGAATATCTACCGTTTCAAACCGTGCTTTTTGTCGCCCGTGAAGCTCATTTCTTACAATTGCGCCCGGTGTGCCTCTCGCTTCGGGCGCTTGCAGGTCGGCGATGGTTTTAGAGAGCAATTCTTCACGTGTATAACCGAGTATTTCGCAAGCCTGGCGATTCGCGTCAACAATTTCATCATGCTCATTTTCCAGGAAAATAGCGTCTTGGGCTTCTTCAAACAAAATGCGATAGCGTTCTTCACTTTTGCGGAGACGGGCTTCAGCATGTTCTCGCTGGGCAATCTGGTGGTGTAAATTGGCGAACATATGCGCAATTTCCAGCGCTACAGCAATGTGGTTGGCAAATGCAGATACAGCGGGAATATCAGCGGTTGTTAAGTCGTCACCGATGATATTTAGGATACCCAGTACGTCCTCCCCCAACATAATTGGCGTTTGAATTGAAGGTTGCTCTTTAATCTGATCGAAGACGGATTTGGAGAATGGTTGGGTCACGAGAGGAATGACTTGGGAGACGAGAAGTTTGTTGTTGGGGAGGTATAAGGCCTGTTGTGTTTTTATCACCTCGTTGTAAACATCTACATCTTTGTCGTTGAAGGTGAAGCCTTCTATCTTCAGTTCGGTGGTTTTTTTTAGCGTTTTTTGAAGGGACTCAGCCAGAGTTGCGGCGCGAACAACAATTTTACCCGTATCCGGCTCAAAAAGGTTGATGCTACCGGTCAGATTCAAGTTGCCGATTTGCTCCTTAAACGTTTGGAATATCTCTTCTTCCGAGTGGGCTGAACGCTGTAGCGTTGCTGCCGCTGCATTGAGGGCGTACAGCAATTTTGTACTACGGGTGGTGTTGGGTTGCCCCGTTTTTGCTCTGGACATAATTCCTCCCGGTGTAAAACGAATCCACCCCCCATGATACATACTTTTGAGACAGGTGCAATCTTTGATTAAGAAATGGGTGTATTATGTACTCACCTTACGCAGACGAGAATTTGACAAAACCGGAACTATCAGATTTGTTGTC
>CAYPUV010000155.1:0-9538 GCA_964413895.1 uncultured Anaerolineaceae bacterium | reverse complement strand
ATTTTAAACTGCGTAAGGTGAGTTAGGAAGAAGGATTATCTAAATGACCGATTCGTATGAGAGTACAACAGACACAAAAGAACTTGAAACTCAAGAATGGTTGTATTCGTTGGATTATGTTCTGCAGCATGGTGGCCCCGAACGGGTAAGAGAATTGTTGCAAATGCTTGACATTCGCGCGCAAGAAAAGGGGGTAGACCTACCGTTTTCGGCGAACACGCCCTACATCAACACTATCCCTTTAGACAGGCAAGCGCCATTCCCCGGCAGTCGAGCCATTGAACGCCGCATCAAAAGTATCATTCGCTGGAATGCAATGGCAATGGTGGTGCGTGCTAATCGCGCCGAAGGGTCCATTGGCGGACATATTTCTACTTATGCTTCTGCGGCCACCCTGTACGAAGTTGGATTTAACCATTTTTTCCGTGCCCGCACCGAGGATCATGACGGTGATTTGATTTACTTTCAGGGACACGCCTCTCCGGGCATTTATGCCCGCGCATTTTTGGAAGGGAGATTGTCGGTTGAAAAACTGGAGAACTTCCGGCGTGAGCTGAGACCGCGTGGCGGATTGTCTTCGTATCCCCACCCCTGGCTGATGCCTGATTTCTGGCAGTTCCCCACGGTTTCAATGGGTTTGGGACCCATTCAAGCGATCTACCAGGCGCGTTTTATGCGTTATTTGGAAGACCGGGGGCTGAAGGCGCGGAGCAATAGTAAGGTGTGGGCCTTTTTGGGCGATGGCGAAACCGATGAACCGGAGGCGCTGGGCGCGATTTCGCTGGCGGCGCGAGAAAAATTGGACAACCTCATTTTTGTCGTCAATTGCAACCTTCAACGGCTTGATGGCCCGGTGCGCGGCAATGGCAAAATTATTCAAGAATTGGAAACAATTTTCCGTGGCGCAGGCTGGAATGTCATTAAAGTTATTTGGGGTAGCGACTGGGATCCCCTGCTTGCCAACGACATTGATGGTGTGCTGGTAAAGCGGATGAGTGAAGTAGTTGACGGTGAGTATCAAAAATACACCGTGGCCGGTGGTAAATACATCCGCGACAACTTCTTTGGGGCAGACCCCCGGTTGCTGGAAATGGTGAGTCATTTAACTGATGAGCAACTCTATAAACTCGCCCGTGGTGGACACGATCCGGCAAAAGTGTATGCAGCCTACAAAGCTGCGGTGGAAAATACCGGGTCACCCACTGTAATCCTGGCCAAAACCATTAAAGGTTACGGGATGGGAGAAAGCGGCGAAGGGAAAAACATTACGCATCAACAGAAAAAGCTCAATGAAGATGAGTTGAAGGCTTTCCGTTCTCGGTTTGGTATTCCGATTTCTGACGATGATATTGCCAGTGCACCCTTTTACTGTCCCGCCGAAAACTCGACGGAGATGCAATACTTGCACCGGCAGCGCAAAAATTTGGGTGGCTACCTGCCTGCACGCCAACCGACTCGAGATTATTTGAATACACCTTCCGCAAAGTTGTTCCAGGAATTTTTTGAGGGTACTGGAGACCGCAGCGTGTCAACAACAATGGTTTTTGTGCGAATTCTGGCCAAACTCTTGCGTGACCAGGAATTCGGCAAATTGATTGTTCCTATTGTGCCAGACGAAGCACGTACGTTTGGGATGGAAGCGTTGTTTCGGCAGGCTGGCATTTATGCCCACACGGGTCAACTTTACGAGCCGGTTGATTCAGATAGTTTGTTGTATTATAAAGAGGCAAAAGACGGACAGATTTTAGAAGAAGGTATTACTGAGGCGGGGTCAATGTCGTCATTCATTGCGGCTGGGACAGCTTACGCCAACTATGGGATCAACACAGTCCCTTTCTTTATCTACTACTCAATGTTTGGTTTGCAACGTGTGGGAGACCTGGTTTGGGCAGCAGCCGATATGCGCACCAAAGGGTTTTTAATTGGTGCAACTGCCGGGCGTACCACGCTTGCTGGAGAAGGGCTTCAACACCAGGATGGGCAGAGCCACCTGCTTGCCTCAACCATTCCCACCTTAATGGCTTACGACCCTGCGTTTGCATACGAATTGGCTATCATCATTCGTGATGGTATCCGGCGGATGTACGAAGAGCGAGAGGATATTTTCTACTACATCACGGTTCAGAATGAAAACTACCCTATGCCACCAATGCCAGAGCGTGATAGCATTAAAGAAGGCATTCTAAAGGGAATTTACAAGTTCCGTCCTGCGCAAAAGAAAAAATCAGGCCTGCACGTTCACCTACTTGGCAGTGGTTCAATTATAAATGAAGTTCTACAAGCTCAAACAATGCTCGAAGAGCGGTACAACGTTTCTGCTGACGTGTGGAGTGTGACCAGTTACAAATTGCTGCGCCAGGACGCGCTAGACACGGAACGCTGGAATATGCTCCATCCCGCTGAAAAACCGCGCCTGTCTTACCTTGAACGATGTTTTGCCAAAGAAAAACCGGGGGTTTTTGTGGCCGCTTCCGATTATGTAAAAACTCTACCTGATAGTATTGCGCGCTGGTTGCCTGGGCAACTGATTGCATTGGGAACCGATGGCTTTGGCCGCAGCGAAAGCCGGGCCGACTTACGCAATTTTTTTGAAGTTGACTACCGCTACATTGCGCTCGCCTCGTTGACGGCGTTGGCCCGTGATGGCAAATTGAAATTCGAAGATGTTGCAGAAGCTGTACACGATCTGGAAATTGATCCGGAAAAAGCAAACCCAATGAATTCATAAAAGCTAATAGCTATCAGTGGCTAACCTGTTTTAGGGCCCCCAGTTCAGTTGGCGGCGGAAACTGAAGGATTAACTACTGATGAGCCTGGAACATAGGAGTTATTATGATTGTTGAATTTATCCTGCCCGAGTTGGGCGAAAATGTAATGTCAGGCGATGTGGTCACAGTGCATGTTGCTGTGGGCGACACTGTGAAAATAGACCAGCCGGTGCTGGAAATTGAGACTGACAAAGCTGTTATTGAAGTACCATCTAGCGTGAATGGCGTTGTGACGGAGCTACTGGTGCGCGCCGGAGATAATGTTTCTCCCGGTCAACTTATTTTTAAAGCTGATGAAAAAGAGCCGGGGAGCATGGCAAAATCAGAAGCAGCAGCAGAATCTGTTGCAGAACCTTCTAGCCCGAAACCCGCACCATCCGTTCAGCCAGCAGCACCGGCCGCTAAACCGCCCCAGTCGGCAACGCCGGTTGCAATTGCTCCCCAGCGTGTGGCGGGTGCGCCAAAGCCACGCCTTTTGCCAAGTCATGTGGCAGCAGCCCCATCCGTGCGGCGCATTGCGCGCGAGATTGGCGTGGACATCACGCAAGTTCCTGGTAGTGGGCCAGGGGGACGCGTGACAATGCAAGACGTAAAGAATTATTCCAGACGCAGGCACGAGGAGATGCAACAGGCCAGGGCGCAAGCCAATGTTGCCATTGCGTCACAGGCAACGCAACGTGCAGGGATTGCTGAAAAAAAGCCCCTTCCTGATTTTAGCAAGTGGGGTGAGATTGAGCGTCAACCAATGAGCAATGTGCGCCGAACCACCGCCGAGCATTTGAACTATGCCTGGCACGCTCCTCACGTGACCCAGTTCGATAAGGCAGACATCACCGGGTTGGAAAAAATGCGCAAAAAATACGCCAGGCGCGTGGAGGAAGCAGGCGGAAAGTTGACCATCACCGCTATTTTGCTTAAATTTGTGGCAGCAGCACTAAAGGTGTTCCCCCATTTCAATGCCAGCATCGATATGTCTAAGCACGAGATAATATTCAAAAAATACTATCACATTGGTGTAGCAGTAGATACTCCCAGAGGACTGTTGGTCCCCGTCATTCGCGACGTTGATCAAAAGAGCATCATTGAGCTTGCCGTTAGTCTCACTCAACTTTCTGAACGGGCACGCAACCGAAAAACATCGCCGGAAGAGTTGCAGGGAGGCACATTTTCCATTACCAATCTGGGTGGCATCGGAGGAACGAAATTTACACCAATTCTCAATGCGCCAGAAGTGGCAATTCTGGGTGTGTCGCGTAGCCGTGTGGAGCCAGTTTTCAACAAGGACACGGGCCAATTCGAGCCGCGTCTGATGCTGCCACTTGCACTCTCATACGACCACCGCATCATTGATGGTGCCAATGGTGCACGTTTCATTCGCTGGCTGGTAGAGGCTCTGGAGAATCCCTTCCTCCCGCTGCTAGAAGGGTAACGAAAACCAGAGAGACATAAGCGAAGAAAAATATGATGACTGTTGTGAATACTCAATTGGCCGTCATTGGGGGTGACCCCGGTGGGCGACGCGATTATTCACAGTTTCGTGATGAAAATTACTGCCAGTTTTTGAAACCGGTTGGGTCTGTGTATAATGTGGCTCATGTTACAAAATCGTGCGGTAGAAAAATTACGAAATTTAATTGTATCTGATAATCCACGTGTGGCCCTGTTTGGAGTGCTGCTGGTTGCCGTGATGGCTGGATTGTTGGTGGGGGCGTTGTTCGGTGGGCTGGGGCCGCTGATGGCCGTCGCGCTGATAGGCGTTGCTATTGCCACGTACCTGATGCTGCGCAGTACCCAATGGGGGCTTATAGCCCTGGTGGCATTGATTATTTTGCTTCCGTATGCAGCACTGCCCTTCAAAATTGGGTTCACGCCAACATTTCTCGATCTGGTTTTGGCGGCGCTGTTCGGGGTGTGGTTTTTGCGCATTGTCACTGGACGGGAGCCAATTTTCATTGGCTCCGCGCTGGGGCTGCCGATTTTTCTGTTCCTGGCCTGGGCGGTGGTCACATTCATCGCCGGGCTGGCACACGCACCCCTCACCCCCAACGTGTTGCGCAACTTTGCCGAGGTGATTTTGGTTGTGCTGCTGTTTTTTGCCGCTATCAATCAGGTAAAAACGTATATCCAACTCAAGCAAATCTCACAGGTAATATTGCTAAGTGGGGGCGCGATGTCGATATTGGGGATAGCGTTCTACTTTTTCCCCAGCAATTGGACCGTAACCATCCTCTCCAGGTTGCGCGTTTTTGGTTACCCCACATCCGGCATTTTGCGCTATATCGAAGATAACCCAGACAATCCAATGCGCGCCATTTCAACATCCATTGACCCCAACGCATTGGGGGGGCTGTTGATTATTCTGACTATTATTGCCGTGGCTTTTCTGTTTGCGCAACAACCTGTTCTTCCCCGGCGATATTTAGTATTGATCACGGCAACAATGGCGGTGTTGTTGTATCTCACCTTCTCTCGCGGCTCTTTGGTCGGCGTTGTGGCAGCGCTCGGCGTAATGAGTCTGTTGCGTTACCGTAAATTATTCCTTTACATGGCGCTGCTGGCGGTTTTAATTTTCGTTTTGCCCCAAACACAGGTGTACGTTTCGCGCTTTTTTGAAGGTGTTCAAGGGGCCGACCTGGCTACGCAGATGCGCTTTGGAGAATACAAAGACGCGCTCATCTTAATCTCACGCTACCCTCTATTGGGCGTGGGGTTCTCCGGCACGCCAGACATTGATATTTATCTTGGCGTCTCCAGCCTCTATTTGCTCATAGCAGAACAAATGGGGTTAGTAGGATTGGGATTGTATCTATTGATTAGCTTGAGCTTTTTCATCATTGTTTTTCGCGCCTGGCGTGGATTGCCGGCAGGACATCCATTGGAAGCGCCGTTGCTGGGCTACTCATTGGCCGTCTTCGGCGCGATGGTCGGTGGAGTTTTTGACCACTTTTTCTTCAATATTACCTTTACTCATTTGGTTGCGTTGTACTGGTTGTCGATGGGGTTGGGAATGACAACCGTTCTGATGATTGGGAAAAATGACGTCACTGCCACCACACCCCTTGAAGAATAAGTTACGTTTAATCCGCAATATTGTTTGGCCTGCGCTTATTGATTATGATATAATCTCGCGCGCAAGAAGAAGCACTCAACGACTAAACTAAAAAGCTGGAGTTTGGCGAAAATTATATTATTGCTCACAGACAGCTAAAGATAACATTTTTTACCCCCTCGCTCTCTCTCGCCCCCCTTCTCCCCAATGGGGAGAAGGGGGGGTGGGGGGGGGTAGAGAGGCAAAAAAGAACAAAAATTAGCGTTTGAAATGCAAATACTACTGAATTTCAAAAAACGCCAAAGTCCAATAAAAAAGGAGGACAAGATGCTAGAAATTTCCAGCCAGGAATTGCGTCGATGTGATCTGGTGCGGGTAAAAGGGCACGTAGATAGCGCCTCAGCGCCAAAACTGAAAGCTGCGTTTGACACTATCACCGAGGCAGGACGCTTTAAGATTGTACTCAATTTATCCGAAACAACATTTATGTCTAGCGCCGGACTGCGCCAGTTAATTGACACCCTGAAAACGTGCAAACGTTGGAACCGCGGCGACCTGGTTCTGGCAGACGTGCCGGACAAGTTGCAAGAGGTGTTGGATTTGTCAGGGTTAACATCGCTATTCAAGATATTCGACACAGAAGTGGAAGCTGTTGGGAGTTTTTAGTGCCTTGTGCGTTATGACTGAGTCTTCGTTAACAGTAGCCGGTTTGTACAAAAACTTAATCGTTATTGCCAACTTCGTCACTGAGTGGGCTATAGAGGCTGGTTTGGGTGAGCGAGCTGTTTATGCTGTGCAAATGGCTGTTGACGAAGCATGCAGTAACATTATTGAACACGCATATGGCGGCGAGGGCAAAGGAGACATTCATCTTCAATGCCAATCGCTGAATGATGGCTTGCAAATTACCATTACCGATCTTGGCGCTGGGTTTGAACCTGACGCAGTGAGTGCACCAAACTTGCACGCTCCATTAGAAGAACGCGATTCCGGCGGACTGGGCTTGTTTCTGATGAAGCAATTAATGGATGAAGTGAAATTCAATTTCAGCGAAACAGGCAATATTCTGGTGATGGTGAAAAAACAGGACCCCCATTATGACCCGCCGGTCTAGCCAGATTCACCAGCCTCCCACCCTGGACGTTTTTTGGGGGAAATTAATTGATCTTAATCGCGCGTTGTTGGATGAGAGCCTTCCTCACCGACGACGTGCACTCATCTTAAATGCCATTGTTGACCTTACAGGACATCCAGGTGGCGTGTGGCTGGTGCAGGATGGAGAAACCATTTTGCGCCAGTTGCCCACTGTAGCGCAGCGAACCGTCCAATCACACCAGCCCACCACCGAAGCCGCACCCGATTCTCCACCCTTACAGGCACTTCCCATATTCTACCGAAAACTTGAGCAATTTATCGGGGTGGTGTACGGCACATTCTCTGCCCTTCCACAGCCGGTGATTGAGGCGCTGCTGGCGCAAATTCAACTGGCCTTCGATTTGGCAATGCTCGATGACCGGATGGGGCAACTCATGGCCATCACCGAAGTGAGCCGGGCCATTGCCTCAGAGTTAGATGTAGATAGGCTGTTGCAGCTCGTTGCCAATTTACTCTCCGAGCGCTTCGGCTATCCTTTTGTACACATCTTTGTGGTACACCCAGAGCGGCACTGGATTGAGATGAAAGCCGGACACGGTCTTTATGTGGATTATGTTAAACATGAACTATCCGTCAGTTTAGATAACAAAAAGGGCATTATCCCCTGGGTAGCCAGAACAGGTCAGTCTGCATTAATCAACAATGTGTACGATGACACGCACTTTACGCCCATTTCACTGCCGGGCGTGGAAATTCGTTCCGAACTCACGGTCCCCCTGGTTTTTGGTGATGCAGTGTTGGGCGTGTTTGACATCGAAAGTGAGGAGCTTAACGCCTTTACCGCAAATGATCAATGGCTGCTGGAAACGCTGGCGGGCAATATTGCTATTGCCCTCAGAAACGCAATCCTCTACCGGTCGGAACAATGGCGTCGCAAGTCGGCGGATAGTTTGCGTTTGATCGCTGGCGTTGTGCGGGCCAAAGAAACGCTGGATAACACGCTCACCGCCATTCTGGAAGAATTGGCCGGTATTTTACCCCTTACTTTTGCCACTATCTGGCTCAAAACCGAGCGAGGGTATCAGTTTAAAATTGGCTACGGCATTGAAAAAGACCCCCCCTCCGGCGAAATGGCCCATCTGTGGTTTGATAAAGTTGTAGCGGCGAAAGCATCGTTGGTACGCAAGCGCGGCGACCCCGTGCCGCCCCTGGCCGAAGGCTTCCCGCCAACCCATTCGGCGCTAGGGGCTGTCCTGAAAGTAGATGAAAATATCTTAGGCGTCCTGGTGCTGGTCCATCGCCAACCCAAACGTTTTGGGAGCGAAGCGCGCCGACTGGCTGAGATTTTTGCCAGTCAGGCGGCGATTGTCATTGAAAATACCGAACTTTACCATAAAGCACAGGAACAGGCGCGAATTAGCACGGCTTTGCTGCAAATTGCCGAAGCAACCCGCAATCTGCGCTCGCTGGGTGACGTGTTGGCCGCCGTTACCCACATTGGCCCCACAATTGCGGGTGTGCAGTCGTGTGCGGTGTGGCTGCATAATTCAGAGACAGAACACTATCAGTGTGTTGCGGATTACGGTTTTTTAGAGGACGAGCGAGCAGTCTTGAAGAGTGCAATATTGCCTGTCGCCAGTTCTCTGCCGGAACACCTGGCAACAGTGAAGCAACCGCTTATCTTTTTGGCGGGAAAACCGCGCTCTACCCCGATGCCGCAAAAGCTGAGTTCAATGTTTACTGCTCGAACTGTTCTCTTTTTGCCACTGCTCAGCCAGGGTGAGCTAACCGGCATCATGATGATCCTGGTGACGGCAGCGCAGCGCATTACAGATGGACGCCTACGCCTGCTGAAAGGGCTGGCTCATCAGGCTGCCTCTGCTATCCAAACGGCTCAACTCATTGAGGCACAACAAGCTTCGGCGTATGTTTCCACGGCGCTGCTGCAGGTAGCGCAAATTGTAGCCGCCCAAACTGACCTCTCTACGGTGCTAGATGCTGTTGCCAGATTAACACCCATGCTCACCGGCGTGAGCCATTGCCTGGTTTTTTTGTACAATGGCGGAGAAACGTGTACCCTTTCAGCCGCTTATGGACTCGCATCTCTGCCTTTGCCGGTGGAAGTGGTGCTGGAGGATTTTGAAGCCTTGCGGCAAGCAATCCGCGAGGGTGCCCCACGTGACTTGAGTGTCTTGCACCAGGTACCTTCGGCCTGGCGCAGGTTCTTTGCAAGCGTGGAATTTCACGGGTTGATTTTGCCACTGCGGGTGACAAACAAAACTGTGGGCGCGTTGATGGTGCTGGAGGAACAGCGCGCGCCTTCCCGGTTTGCCGAAAAACGGAGAGATATGCTCACCGGCATTGCGTATCAGATTGCTCTGGCAATTGATAATGCACGCCTTTACGCCGAGCGCACACGCCAGCAACAATTGGAACGCGAACTGAAGCTGGCCCAAGAAATTCAAGCTTCATTTATTCCACACGAACTGTTCACTGTGCCAAATTGGGAGCTGGCAACATTCTGGAAAATGGCGCATGAGGTTGGCGGCGATTTCTTCGACATCATCCCGTTGCCCGAAAATCGGTTGCTTCTTTTCATCGCCGACGTAGCCGACAAGGGGTTGCC
>CAYPUV010000154.1:0-9641 GCA_964413895.1 uncultured Anaerolineaceae bacterium | reverse complement strand
AACGAGCGTTATCCACACTGTTAATTTTGCTGCTACTGGGATTGGCCTGCGGGCCGGGGAGCCGATTGACAGGTTCCACGCCCACCGCGGCTTCCACACCCACAGCAGAGCCGACGATTGTTGCGGCAACGACGCCAACGCTCCCACCGAACACCACGGAACCGTCGACCCCGATTGCGCCAGCCCAAACTTCTCCCAGCAGCAACGTGCCGGTAGAGGCGGTGGTTGAAATTTTGGCTTTAGACCAGAACGGAGACCCAAGCTGGAGCGGATCTGGGTCAATTGTTGCACCGGAAGGGTACATCCTAACCAATGCTCATGTTGCTATTGCCGACAAAGGCGATGCGCCGGTGACGAACCTGTTGATTTTACTGACTCAAAAAGAGGATGAACCACCGGTACCTTCATACCTGGCAGAACCCGTGATAGTGGATCAAGACCTGGACCTGGCGATTCTACGCATCACCAGCGATGCAAAAGGCAACCCTGTCGATTCAGAAACATTGAATTTACCCTATATGCAATTGGGCAACTCCGATGAAGTACACCTGGGAACGCCACTGCGCATTTTGGGTTATCCTGGGATTGGCGGCAAAACAATCACCCTCACCAGCGGTGAGGTTGCCGGCTTCACCAGCGAGCCGGGCATTAAAGGCCGCGCCTTCTTGAAAACCAGTGCCACCATTGCCGGGGGAAATAGCGGTGGGGCCGGCGTTAACAACCAGGGCGAACTGATTGGCGTGCCAACCCAGCTTGGCGCAGGCGGCAAAGAAGATGAAATTGTTGATTGCCGGGTGCTGGCCGACACCAACGCAGATGGGGTGATCGACGAAAACGACGCTTGCATCCCCACCGGTGGGTTTATTAATGCGCTGCGCCCCATCAATTTGGCAAAATCGCTCATTACCCGGGCCGTCAGTGGCCAGACGAACGTTGAACCCAACCCGCCTGTCAGTGAGGTTGATCGGCTGCCCTCCACCCTGCCAGAGAACTCCGGCGAAGTATTGTTTGAGGACGATTTTTCTTCAAACAAGAACCAATGGGGTGTAACCGATGGGATTACGTTTGACGGTGAACAGATTTCTTTTTACGTTCCCGACAGCAACAACTACCTTTGGTCAACGGTGGGCGGCGATTTTGCGGACGCAGATTATCAGGTTGACACAAACAAACTCGGTGGCCCCGATGACAATAGCTTTGGGCAGATTTTCCGCTTTCAGGACGCCGATAATTTTTACACCTTTGAAATTAGTAGCGACGGATTTTATGTGGTCAATAAATTTGAAAACGGCAAATGGACGCCATTGGTGGATTGGACGGCGTCACCCTTAATTCATACGGGGTTTGCGCGCAACCAAATAGCTACCGTAATGCAGGGCAACCTGTACACGTTTTTCATCAATGGCGTGCAGGTAGAAACACTGGTTGATGACACCTTCCAGGGGGGCGGGGTTGGGTTAATTGCCAGCACCTATTCTGAACCAGCAGTAGATATTGGGTTTGATAATGCATTAGTGCGCGTGCCAGGCGGCACCAGGGAAACTGTTGCCCCCCCCGCAACCAGTCCCACCGGACTGGTGACAGTGTTGCAAGATGATTTCAGCCAACCTGATTCGGGCTGGAATTTGGACAGCAATGAACAGGTGAAACGTGGCATTGAAAATGGTGAACTGTTCATTGAAGTGCAAGATACCCAAACCGATGCCTGGTCTACGTATCCCGCCGTGTGGAATGATGTGGTGATTGAAGTTGACGCCCATAAAGTTGCGGGACCAGACGTGAATAATTACGGCGTTATGTGCCGCTACCAAGACGCTGACAACTATTACTTTTTGCAGCTCGGCAGCGACGGCACATACGCTATTTCGCGGTATGTTGGCGGGGTGGCGTCGATGTTGGCCGACTGGACCACCTCGGATGCGGTGTATACCGGTGAGGCGACCAACAAAATACGCGCGGAATGCGTAGATAACATCATCAGTCTGTACGCCAACGACACCTTGTTGGCCAAAGTGGCCGATGATGCCCTGCATTCCGGCAAAATTGCACTGGCCGCAGGGACGTACGATGACCCAGGGGTGCGGGTGAAGTTCGATAATTTACAGGTGCAAAGTTTGGGCGCCGTCACCTCCACCAGTAACTTGTTATTTTACGATGATTTTGCAGATAATTCGGCGGGCTGGCCCGAAAAGTCAGATAACGACACCGCCTACTATTTCAGCGATGGGGAATACGTTATTGAAGATAATACGCCTAATTTTTTGGTGTGGGCGCGCACCAAAAAAGACTGGAACAATGTGCAAATTGATCTCGATACGCGCCAGATTTCCGGTCCCAACGATAACGAATACGGCGTGTTGTGCCGTTATCAAGACGCGGATAACTTTTATCAATTTGGCATCAGTGGAGATGGGTACTATCGGCTGGCGCGCTGGGTAGATGGCGAATTCACCAATGTGGTCGATTGGGACAAAAGCGACAGCATCAACCAGGGGGCTGCCGTCAACCATCTGACGGCAATTTGTGATCGCAGCACCTTCTCGCTGCGGGTAAATGGCAACACCCTCTTCACCGTCACCGATGAGGGGCTGTCGGGTAGCGGCGATGTGGCGCTATACGTGGGAACATTTGACACGTCGGGGGCGGTGGTGGCGTTTGATAATTTGAATGTGGCACAGCCGTAGATGGGAATAACAACCCTGTCAGGGTTTGAAATCCTGACAGGGTTTAGGTATTATTTTAGGGGGTGTCCTGTTTTCCCGACGCCTCATCTAACAGGGCGAGGGTTTTTTCTTTGCCCATCAGTTTGGCAAACGTGCCAAAGCGGGGGCCACGTTCCTGCCCCAAAATCACCTGGTAAAATGCGCTGAACACCTGTTGCGGCGAAACATCAAATTGGCAGGCCACGTCAAAGGGGAGCTTTTGCAATTCTTTCTCGTCATCAGTGGGGTGTGCCGCAACTTTTTCCCGCAACGCTCCGAACCACGCGCGCTCTTCCGTTGTAGCGGCGCGGTAGATTTTATGCGGCAAAATAAAATCGCGGTAGTAGGTTAAGCTTTTGCTCACCAGATCCGCTACTGTAGTACGATATTCTCTGGCAGATGGGTCGTAGCGCTCCAAAAACTCTGTGACCAAAGCGGCATCATCCGCCCCCAACCCCGCAACCAGATTATTGATGAGCGAGAAATTGATGGACGTGTTGTACTGGAGCACGTTTTTGCCCTGCTCAAAAATATGCCACACAGCGGCGTCGGGTTTTTTCTCGTTGGGCAGGGTAGCGTAGCGCCGCAGATCTGCCAGATAATCGTCTACTGTGCGCGGAACAATGCCCCAGTAGAGGCGTTTCGCTTTTTTGGGGTTCTGGAACAGGAAATAGAGCAGACTTTCCAGCGGCGCGTAATTTGTCCAGGTGTCCACTGTAAGTCCTTTCCCCACGCTTTTTGAAATTTTACGCCCTTCCTCATCCAAAAACAGCTCATAGAAAAATCCGTTGGGCGGCTGTTTGCCCATTGCGCGCACAATACGACCGGACAGTTTGGCCGATTCAATCAGGTCTTTGCCGTACATTTCGTAGCCCACATCGTAGCTGAACCAGCGCAGCGCCCAGTCCACTTTCCAACCCACTTTTACCCGTCCCCCGTGTATTAGCGTGGTTCCGTGATGTCCGCAGCCGGACACATCGCCCATTGGTTTATCACACACGTAATCAACAGCATTGTCTGCGGGATGGTAGCCGGTAACGCGAGTGGTGTACACACGCCCACAATTTTCACAGAGGGGCATAAACGGCGACCAGTCAGCACGTTTTTCTTCGCGCAGGGTAGGGAGAATGACGTTCAACACCGCATCGACCTTTTGCAACAGCGCGCTCAATCCGGCGTCGAAATCGCCGCGCGTGTACGCTTGTTGCGAACTTTGCAATTCGTAATCGAAGCCGTAAGCATTCAGAAACTCGCGCAGTTTGTTATTCATATGGGCGCTGTAACTTTCGCAGCAACCGAAGGGGTCGGGAATGTGGCACAGCGGACGGCCCAGGTGTTCGGCCAGCATTTCCTTTTGGGGCATATTGAGCGGCACCTTTCGCAGGCCATCCATGTCGTCACTGAAGGCAATCAGCCGCGTTTGCCACCCGGTAAGATGTTCAAAAGCGCGGCGCACCCAGGTGGTGCGGGCCACCTCGGCAAACGTACCGATGTGCGGCAGTCCACTGGGGCCAAAACCGGTTTCAAACACCACCGGCGCAGCGGGCTGTTCCCTAAATCGACGCTGCAAGCCAGATGCTTCTTTAAAAGGCCAGGATTTGTAGTTTGCCATAAGGTTCATCCTTAACGTTCCAGAATTTCATTGCATTTGGATTATTATGCACAGAATTGACCGATGAGCCAATTCGGGCTACGCTATTGGTGTATGAAAATCATACTTGCTCCCACAACGATCGCTGCCCGCTCCCATCGCCGTCGTCGTCACCGATTGCGCCGTGTGCTGTGGCTTGTTGTAATAATTTTGGCTCTCTCCGGCGATAGTGTGCCCCCGGAGCGCGCGGTCGATCTAACACTGGCCGGTTTCACACACGGCGAGCGTTTTAACTGGGAAGGCTGGGAAACGCAAGCGGTGCTGGGCGAAGTGGAATGGTGGGTGCAGGGACGCCCCATCGCCGGCAGCACGGCAACACAAAAGCAAGCAGTGCTGGATTATGTACACCGACAGCGGCAAATTGAGCGGCTGCAGCGCGCAATTGGCAAAGCCTACGCCCGCCTGCCGCAAGGCACAACTATGCCGCCTCCAACCGTTGCAGAGCAAGAAAATCAATTAGCGTCCCTGCGGCGGCGGCAGGAGAAAACCGCGCCCATTGTGGAACGCATTCTATCGGCACAGGTAGCCGGCATTCTGCTGGCAGAAGGCTTTGGCTGGCGCGGCGAAATCTGGCCACCGGTCACATTCCGTTTCTCGAATTTACCAACCTATCTGATCATCTCCCCGCGCAATGAAATTCGCACCTATCGCAGCCTGCACCTGAAACCAGCGCTTTCGGTGTCCCAACGGGTGTCGCTGGAAACGAAGATTGAACAAGCGTTGAATATTTCGGCGCTGGTGGACGACCTGGGGGGAATTAGCAGTTGGCCAACGATGGTAACGCAGTCCGCATCGCTGCAATTTATCATTGATACGGTGGCGCACGAGTGGACACACACCTATTTGATGTTTTTGCCGCTGGGTCAGCATTACAACGATAACCGTGACCTGCGCACGATGAATGAGACCGTTGCCTCGATGGTGGGGGAAGCGGTGGCGCAAAAAGTGCTGGCGCGGTATTACCCGGAACTGCTGCCGCCCAATACTTCACCGGGCAATACAGTTGAACCGTCCCCGGTAGATGAGTTCAGCCGGTCAATGCGCCGCATTCGGCTGCACGTAGATGATTTACTGGCTCAAGGTCGCGTGGAAGCTGCTGAAAATTATATGGAAGCCGAGCGACAGAAGTTGGTGGCAAAGGGATATTACATTCGGCGGCTCAATCAAGCTTATTTTGCCTTCCACGGCAGTTACGCCACCAGCCCCAGCGCAGTAGACCCCATCGGTCCCTGGATGCGCCAATTGCGCCAGCAGAGTGGCTCGCTCAAAGCGTTCATCGATCAGGTCGCGCAGATGGACAGTCTAAATGATTTACTGGCGATGGTAGAGAAACCCCAGCCATAAATCTAGTTTGGGCAGATCTGTGTGTCTGCCCCTACAAAAGTCATCATTCAACGCTTAATGCAGTACTTAGTGCAATTCCAAGAGACATTTTCGGGGACACATACATTGTTTTAAAATAATGTAGTGACAGAGCAGTGCTCTGTCACTACAACCACACGGTTCTTGAGGAAATATGATGCACGGATTTCTGGTTTGAAATTGCATTAGGGAAGCCAGTCGCCCTGCAACGCCTGCACGCGGGCTTTGAAATCTTCTGGAAGTGGCCTTGTTTTGCCGGTAGCGTAATCAAAAACCACCTGTACACTTTTCCCCAGTGCCACCAACCGATCATCTTCCGCTTCGATGCGGTAATGCAAGTCAAAACTTTTGGTGCCAAAGCGAGAGATCCCAATCCCTATCACCAGTTTTTCACCAAAATAAGCGGGGGATTTATACGTGCAGGTTGCTTCCGCCACAATAATGGGGAGATCTTCAAGTTTGTGAATGTTCAGGGTATTGAACAAAAATTTTGTGCGCGCTACTTCCATATAGGTAAAATATACTGCGTTGTTCACGTGGCCCAGCGCGTCAAGGTCGCGGAAAATCACTTCGAGGGTGTATTGGTAGGGGTAGGTAGAAACCGACATTCGCAAATCCTTTCTGCTTATTGAAAATTTTTTGGTGGTTTACCGGCTAGATTTTGCCATAACATGCGCCAAATTACGAATTTTCGTGCGCGAACAATTCACGACTGGACACTTTTTACAAGACGGGGAGAAATAGAACACGGACGGCACAGATTGCACTCTCGCCTGTGCCCTTTGGGTGCCTGTGCCCTTTGGGTGCCTGTGCCCTTTGGGTACAGGGGGTATGGGGGAATGAAGGGCAAAAAAGAACGAAATTAGTCGTTTCAATTATTGCCCGTGGCCAAATTAGACAGTGAACAACACTTGCAATACAATGACTGCAACTATTTGGCGCCACCTCCGGTTTTTTGGGGAGGGAAAACAGAGGTCAGGGGGGGATGAGGGAATGACCAGGAGAAAAACAAACAGCTAATGAACAAATTTAAAAAAGTGATGGCGTTACTGGCCGCAATGACGGCGGGATACGTTGCCGGGAAGCATTTTACACACCATAAATCACGAGAGCGGGTCAGCGGGCCGCGATACTTGATTATAAACGCCGATGATTTTGGATTAAGCGATGGTGTGACAGAAGGCATCATTCGGGCGTGGCACGATGGGGTGGTTACCTCCACGTCGGCGATGATTAACATTGAAGGGGCGGCAGAACGTGTTGCCCGCACACACGCACAATATCCCACCCTGCCAATCGGCTTGCATCTGAATCTCACGTCTGGCAAGCCCGTGCTACCACCAAAGCAAGTGCCGTCGTTGGTTAATGAAACCGGGAATTTTCACGACCGCTTCCAGGTTTTCCAGCACGTTTACAACATTTCTTTGGCCGAACTGCGGGCTGAGCTATTTGCTCAAGCTGAGTTATTGCTGGCGACGGGTGTGCAATTTGACCACATTGACTATCATCAGCATTTGATGGTGACGCACACCCCTTTTTACCCGCTGGTGTGCGAAATGGCTCGCCATTATAATGTACCGGTACGCCAGCCAGTACCGGAAACCTTTTACGGCAAAATCAAAGTTCGGGGGGGCAGCAATGGCGCGTTGCTGCAAACAACCTTAAAATTTGTAACGCAGTATCCGGCCCTGGTTTTACGGCTGGTTCCCAGTGTGGTTCCGGCCACGTATAAAAAGCAGGCGGTGTTGCTGGATAATGCTGGCATTAAAACAACCAATTGGCTGGTAATGGCCCTTTATGATAAACCATCTGTGGCGAATTTTATTTCTGTGTTGCAACAATTACCGCCGGGAGTGAGCGAAATGGTTTTCCATCCGGGGGTCGTGGATGCGCAACTTGAGGCGTTAGGGGGCAATTACGTTCAACAGCGTGCCGATGAGTTGGCGATGCTCACCGACCCGCGCGTGCAAACGGCGCTGAACGAATCGCAAGTGTCGTTGGTAGATTTCTCATTTGTGCAGGCGATGGGAGAGGGAGCAACCAGCAATTAGGCATCAGGGTGCAACAATTGGCTAATTTCCAATTGCGATGCGCCATCATTCGTCATTCGTTCTTTGTCCCATTTCCTCGTCGCGCAGCACACGACGCAGTACCTTCCCCGCCAGCGACATTGGTAGCTCATCGCGGAAGATGACTTTGCGCGGCACTTTGTAATCGGCCAGTCGCTCTCTGGCAAACTGCCGAATTTCAGACGGGGTGGCAGTTTGGCCAGCCTTAAGTTTAATGTACGCTGAAACGCGCTCGCCGCGAAGTTTGTGTGGAATGCCAATGACGGCAGCCTGCTCAACCTTGGGGTGGGTGTAAAGCACTTCTTCCACTTCGCGGGGATACACATTGAACCCTGCACTCAAAATCATATCCTTTTTGCGATCAACAATGGTAAAATAACCGTCCTCGTCCATCGTGGCGATGTCGCCAGTGTGCAGCCAACCACCGGTAAGATTTTTTGTGGTTTCTTCCGGGTGATTCCAATATCCTTGCATAACTTCTGGCCCTTTTACCAACAGTTCGCCTGGCTCACCCACCCCCAATTCCGTAACGCCGTCGTCCGCGTCCACAATTTTCGCATCCGTACCGACCGTCGGCACACCCACTGTGCCATACTTGCGCATGCCACGTCGCGGGTTCACGTGCGTCACGCTGGCAGCTTCGGTCATCCCATAGGCTTCGGCAATTCTGGCCCCTGTGCGTTGTTCAAACGCTTCAATCACGTGTACCGGCAGCGGTGCGCCTCCGCTGAAGCACACTTTAATAGAAGTCATATCAATATTTTTAGCGCCCGGATAGTTCAGCACAGCGGTGTAAAGCGCCGGAACGCCCAAAAAGAACGTTGGTTTTTCAGATTTAATTGAATCTATTAAATCTTTAATTTCAAATCGGGGCAGCAAGATTAGCGTGGCGGCAATGTGCAGCCCTAAGTTCATAATTGCCATTCCGTAGACGTGAAAAATGGGCAAAATTGCCACGGCCCGGTCAGTTGCTTCTTGATGTCCTTGCAGCAAAAAATGCCGAATTTGGGTGACACTGGCAACCAGATTCCGATGGCTGAGCATCGCACCTTTGGGGAGTCCTGTGGTGCCGCCGGTGTATTGCAAGCACGCCAGGTCGGTGGGGGTCAGTGGGGCAGCCGGGACAGTCGGGTGATGCCGGGCGAGCATGGCCTTCATTGAAAAGATGTGTCGGTTGTCAAATGGAATGTTGACCCACTTGCCCTGTCGACGCAGTTCCAGGGGGAGCAGAATTTTTTTTACGGGGGGGAGAAAATCCTGCACGCCGGTGACAATGATGTGTTGCACGTTCAGGGTACGGCAAACGGCCTCAACTTTGGGGAAGAGCAGGTCAAGCGTGATGACTATTTTTACGCCGGCGTCGCCCCATTGGTGTACCAGTTCTCGTTCCACGTAAAGCGGATTGGTGAGTACCGTTACCCCACCGACCCACAATGTAGCGTAATAAGCAATGACAATTTGCGGGGAGTTGGGCAAAATTATGCCTACTCTATCGCCTTTGCCCACGCCTAGTTCGTGCAACGTGGCGGCAAATCGCTGTACCTTTTCTAGCAGGTTGCGGTAAGTGAGCCGTCCCCCCATAAATACTGTAGCGGGGTGGTCGGGGTGGTTTTCAGCCGCGACACGCAAAAAGTCGGGAACGGTCAAGTTCGGCACGTTAAGCGTGTGCGGTACGCCTTCATCGTAAAATTTTAGCCAGGGACGGTTCATAGGGTTTCGGGTTTCGGGTTGCAAGTTCGCTGATTCGCTCGATTACAGTATATGCTGTTTGGCGATATTTTTCAATGTAACTCTGGTACTTTCATAGGGCAAACGCATCTATTATGTAAAACAAGCCTGAATGCCGTCGATAATTGG
>CAYPUV010000153.1:0-9689 GCA_964413895.1 uncultured Anaerolineaceae bacterium | reverse complement strand
GCCGTATCGAGGCGGGGCGGGTACGGTTGGAGATGGGGGAGGTATCTATCGCCGAGGTGGTGCGCGATGTGGCGCAGTCGGTGAATACGCTGGTTGCAGATAAAAATCAACATTTGCAAGTGCATATTCCAGCAAATGTGCCGCCGGTGCGGGGCGATTACAATCGACTGGTGCAGGTGATGACCAACCTGGTGAGCAACGCTTGCAAGTACACCCCCGCCGGCGGGGATATTTCCATCAACGCCAGCATCAAAAATGGAGACCTGCACCCTCAGCTGTCGGTGAGCGTCGTGGACACCGGCTATGGGATTTCGGAAGAAGACCAGCAGCACCTGTTTGAAAAATTCTTCCGTGCCGCAGACCAGAACATCCGCGATGTGCCGGGCACGGGGCTGGGGCTATCCATCACCCGCAGCCTGGTAGAGTTGCACGGCGGCACGATGTGGTTCAAAAGCAGGCTGGGACAGGGATCAACCTTTGGCTTCGATTTGCCATTAGAGAAGTAGACGTAGCGTGTTGTTCTCCAGTCGACAGCTTCCCGTTAAAAAGCTGTCACAAAACTGATGCACAGCCTGCGGTCACCCTTATGGCAATTCTTGCAGCCACCGCCGAAGTTGGTTGAGCGTGTGCGCGGTGAGCCATGTGACGGCAGTTTCGCCAGTGTAGGCGTATTGGAATGTCCGCACGCGCGCAGTTTCTCCGCGAGTAATGGCCACCACCGCGACGTTGGCCTCTGTCTCTGTGGCATTGGGGGCAGGAAATGCCAGAATGCTCATCCCCACTACAGCTTCCCCACTGATGGACCGCGCAACAGCGATGGCTGTTTCCTCCGCGCTCGCTTCT
The DNA here is from genome assembly GCA_964413895.1 of uncultured Anaerolineaceae bacterium. Classification (GTDB taxonomy): domain Bacteria; phylum Chloroflexota; class Anaerolineae; order 4572-78; family 4572-78; genus JANTHQ01. The sequence continues at coordinate 8,846 of CAYPUV010000153.1, read as the reverse complement.
CCGGTGAGACCGGCATCTGCCAATGCCACAGCAGTGGCGGGATAGGTTTTTTGCGCCGCGATGATATTGGCGTAGCCACTCATTGCCAATGCCTGCATCGGACTCCCATCGAGGGCAGCGTCTACCACCGCCAATTTTAGACGGCGCGCCTGCATCTGCGCGCCAATAACCCCCGCCAGTGTTTCCCCATCCACCCCGAAAATTAGATGGCCCAACCGCGTTCGAATTTCCGCTTCCACCGGCGCAATCAGCGCATCTGCTTCTGCTTCGGTGGCGGCCTTGGCAGTGATGCGCACATCTACCACACCGAGGTGTGCCGCCAGACCAACGGTGGGATTGCTCACGCGCATCAGGTCATCAATCTGGCGGTCAATATTACTTTCACCGATGCCGCAGGTGCGTAAAATACGCGCTTTGATGAGTTGCCGGGTTCCGGTTTTCGCTTTCAAGTAGGGGATGACGGCGTGTTCCATCAGATATTCCAGTTCTTTGGGCACGCCGGGCAAACAGATGATGCTTCCTTGTTCTGTTTCCACGATGAAACTGGGAGCCGTGCCCACCGGGTTTGCGATGGGGATGGCGCCATCGGGCAGCCATGCCTGGCGCTTGTTGTTTTCGCCCATTGTGCGCCCGAACTTCTGAAAACGGGCAGCGATCTGCGCTTCCAGTTCCGGGTGGTACACCAGCTTGTGGTCGGTGGCTCTGGCTGCTCCCTGGCGAGTCACATCGTCCACCGTCGGCCCCAGCCCGCCGGAGACAATCACAAAATCCACCCGGGTCAGGGCATGACGCAACACCTCAGCAATGCGCCCCTCGTTATCGCCGACGGTGGTTTTATAGTGCAAATCCAGCCCAATTTCACGCAGCATGCGGGCAATTTTCACCGAGTTGGTGTCTACAATCTCGCCCAGCAGCAATTCTGTGCCAGTTAAAACAATTTCTGCTTTCATAAAAAGGCTCCCTTGAAAATAGTCGTCAGTCATCAGCTTTCAGCGGTCAGTTTTACTGCTGATAGCCAACCGTTGACGGCCGAAAGCTAAATTTTCATCCGCTGTGGTGTGCCACACCCAGCACAAGTAGATGAAATTACATTTTATGCAGAGTCCCCCAAATGAGCAACTACGTAATTGCGAAGTCTATTATGTCATCTTATAGATGAAACAGACCTCACCTTGATTTTAATTGACAATAAATAGCGATTATGTTATATTCACTTTAAGGTAGAATATGTCAAGTTCAGATCAAGTTGAGCAACTAAATATTCTAACGCGCGCGAAGTACCCGCTATTGTACATTGTATCGTGGGAGGAACGGCGCATAGAAGAGATGTTACGGCAGGTTGCTGCGGAACGTCGCAAGCAACTTTACCTGTGGACACTCACCAACGGGATTGTACACGTGGATTCGCCACACACAAGCATAGACCCGGGCACGCGCAACCCGTTGATGGCGCTTGATGTGATCAATCAGTCACAGGATGCGGCCATTTTTGTGTTGAAAGATTTTTACGCACTGCTCGATAGACAATCAGGCCCGGAACATTTGGTGATTGTGCGCAAGCTCCGCGATGTTATCAATCAACTCAAGGAGAGCCGCAAAACGCTGGTAATCCTGGCTCCGGTGGTGCAATTTCCGCCAGAGCTGGAGAAAGACATCACCGTTTTGGATTTTAGTTTGCCCACCGTTGATGAGCTTGAGCAATCGCTGGAGCGCGTTGTTCGCTCGGCGCGGGAAATTTCTGGGATGAGGCTGCGGTTGTCACACGACCAGCGTGAAGCGATATTGAACGCTGCGCGTGGCCTGACGTGTACGGAAGCAGAAAATGTTTTCGCCAAGAGTCTGGTTATGCACCACAACCTGGACGTGGACGTAATTATTTCAGAGAAAGAGCAGCTCATCCGCCGCTCGCGGGCGTTGGAGTACTTTCAATCAGTGGAAAATTTCTCCAATGTCGGGGGGATGGAGTTATTGAAAAACTGGCTGAGCAAACGGAGCCGCGCCTTTTCAGAAAAAGCGCGGCTATTTGGGCTGCCAGAGCCGAAGGGTCTGTTGCTGTTGGGCGTGCAGGGGGCCGGTAAAAGTCTGTTGGCGAAGGCTGTTGCCAGTCAGTGGCACTTGCCGTTGTTGCGTCTTGACCTGGGGCGCGTGTTTAGCGAGTTGGTCGGCTCATCTGAACATAACATTCGCGGCGCGCTGCAAATGGCGGAAAGTGTTGCGCCGTGCGTGCTGTGGATTGACGAAATCGAGAAGGGGTTGGGGGGGGTGGCCAGCTCGCACCAATCGGATGCGGGGACAACCGCCCGCATTTTTGCCAGCATTCTCACCTGGATGCAAGAAAAAACGTCCCCGGTGTTTGTCATTGCCACTGCCAACGATATTAGCAAATTGCCCCCCGAAATGCTGCGTAAGGGCCGGTTCGATGAGATTTTCTTTGTTGATCTGCCTCAAGTGCAAGAGCGCCGTGAAATTTTCGCCATTCATCTGGCGCAGCGCGGGCGCGACCCCCTTAGTTTTGATTTAGCACAATTGGCAATAGCAAGCAAAGGATTTAGCGGGGCCGAAATAGAACAGGTTGTTATTTCTGGCTTGTATGATGCATTTGAGGAGGAACGGGAGTTAACCACACGTGATTTGCTGAATAATATTCAGGCCACCTTGCCGCTTTCGCAGACGATGGAAAAAGAAATTGCGACGTTAAGACGGTGGGGGCGCAGCCATGCCCGCCCTGCGTCGCCGCCGGAGCAGGTTCCGCCGATAGGCAACGGGCGGATGGCAGTGCGTCAAATTGAACTTGGTTGAGAACAGGCTCGAAACTATGTTTTTGCAAGCACCACACAGAATTTATAAACGATACCAGGACATTATTGAGGGCGCGGTCACCGCCGTGGGTGTGGGACTGCTGGTGGCCGCAGTTTTAATCAGCTTGCCGGTTTATCCCGCCAACTGGGCGCCCGTGCTGGTGGTGCTGGTGGTGCTGGTGGGGTTTCGCTGGCCGTTGCTGGCCTATTTGCTGGCCGGGGTGGTGATTGTTTACCCCGTGTACACCGTGTCGCTGTATTTGGCAATTTTATTCATTGCGTTGGTTGTAATATTGCAGCGTCCATTGAGCCACTATTTGGGTGCCACGATTTTAATTTTAGCCGTCCCCTGGCTGGCAAAATATAATCTACATTGGATTGTCCCCCTTCTGGCCGGGCTGTGGTGGGGAGCCGCAAACGGCTTTTGGATTGCCGGTGCGGCGGCAGTATGGGGGAAATTGTTGGGGGGAATGGCGGGTCTCAATGCCGATTGGCTGACAATGGCCGGCCAATCGCCAGCGGTGGCCGGCGTGTTGCAACGGTACCACGGCCTGGGCGCACTTGAAACGTTGCTGAAACTGATACAACCTTATACCGTTAACTCAACGGTGCTATTGTACCACCTTTTGCAAATTACGCTTTGGGCAACTGTGGGGGTGCTAATGGGCATTTTTGGCGAGCGCACCTGGATATATCGCAAACATCCCTGGGTGACGGTGGGCGTTGCCGCAGTAGGGGCCGTTTTTTTAGTTGCGGGGCATGTAATGCTTGCCACATGGCTTGTTGCAGCAGCACCGGGAGTGCTTCCGTACAATAGCCTGGTTATAACAGCCGGATTAGGCATTGGAATTGCTGGGAGCCTGGATGTTGCCAGAAGGTATCTGGATTTGCCCAGTCCCCCGCAGTCTAAAAAATGGTTGTGGCGCAGCCAACGCAGACGTGTTAAAGCTGATCCTCCCGGTAATCAACGTGACCCACAACGCCAACAACCTGTGTCGGTTCCACTTCCAGAACTGCCTGAATGGAAAGCGTCTAAAGACGAAAACGACTTGATTCTGCTGGAATTGGATTGAGTGTTCAGCCATAGAAGCGATAGACTACTATGCGGCGGTACTTGCAGAACCCTACCAATCGAATACGCGCGCGGCAGCGACGCGCCACCATCGGCAGTCGGTTTACCTTTGGACAGTTTGCCGCCACATTGGGGATCGGCCTGGTAATGGTGCTGCTGGGGGTTACGTTTTTGGGTGACTATTTGCGAATCCCAAAATTAACGCTTACGGCGTTCCCAGATATTATCTCACCCAACGGAGATCAAACTCAGGACTTAACCAACCTCAGTTACAGTCTGTCTGAAGATGCATCCGTTTCTATTAATGTCTTAAACCAGAACGGTTTAGTTGTGCGTCACCTGGGCGCAGTGAAAAACCAACCCTCCGGGCAATACGTTGCGGTATGGGATGGGAAAGACGATGCCGGTGTCATTGTCGCCGACGGGGCCTACACTGCTCAAATTGCGGCGAAAGGGTCGTCAAAAGTTGCAACTCAGGCCGTTGGCATTGTGGTAGATACAAAACCCCCACCTTTGCAATTAACCAATCTAGATGAACTTACCCGTGTCGCTACGCCCGGCCTGAGCATCGAGGGAATTACAGAGCCGGGCGCTACGGTGTATCAGGCGGGCAATGCCCAGGCCATCGCAGTCGATTCGCAGGGATATTTTCAGCTTGAGCGCCAGTTAAGCGAGGGCGATAATATCTTGGAAATTTTAGCCAGTGACCGCGCCGGAAACACAACGCGGCGCAGCCATAAAATTACGCTGGTGACACGTCCCCCGGAATTAACGCTGATTACCCCGACAAACGATCAATGGCTCAACGAAAAAGTATTGGAAGTTACAGGTGTTGCGCCGGCAGCAGCATCCGTAACGGTTAATAATCAGCCAGCTGCCTTGCAAGATGATGGCACATTTAAACGAGAACTCATTTTGCAAGAAGGCGATAATACGGTGCGGGTTGAAGCCACGGATGATGTCGGCAACAAAACAGTTACAGAACAACTCATTCACCTGAAAACAACCCCCCCTAAGCTGGAGTTGAATATTCAGGATAATGCAGTTTTCCAGCAATCTAAAGTGCAACTAACCGGCCGCACCGACCCCGGTTCTATTGTGCGCGTGAACAATCGCCTGGTTTCCGTGAGTCCGCTGGGCGAGTTTCAAACGCCGATTGGCCTGATGAACGGCAACAACACTCTCAACGTGGAAGTCCGTGATGTGGCCGGCAATGTGGCCTCTTTAAGACGCCGCGTTACCTTCAAAAGCCCTGTGGCGCAAAACGAAGTGAGCCGTTTCTTCAGCCGGTTGCCGGCACTGTCTTCGCTGGCCACGCCGCTGTTGATCTTGATCCCCGTTTTGCTGCTGATTGGCTATCTGTTCACCCGCCCAATGTCGTTGCTGCTAACTTCAGATCTAGAATCATTCACGCCGGGGCTGCCTGACGAAGGGCAAGTTGTAACATTGACCCTGAACCTTTCTAAAAGCGCGCGCACCACCGTACAGGTTGTTAATCAGTACAACCGCCCCGTGACGACCATAACCCATCGTCGCCAGCGCAGTGCCGGATTGCACACCATCACCTGGGATGGCTACGATGATTGGGGGCGTATTGTGCCGCCGGGCGAATACACCCTGCAAGCAACTGCCAGCACCCCATCCGGCACGGTGAGCAGCGCCGTTCCGCTCATTATTCAAGAAGACCCGCTGGTACACACCCAGTACGGGCAGAAATATTATACCCCTTACATAGAACAAGCGGGGAGCTACGCTCAACGCAGCGCTACCCGTGGAAGGCGGTAGCTGAACCCCGATGACTGCAAATCGACAGCGCACGGGCCGCCACGGTGAGGCTCTGGCCGAAACATACCTGCGCGACCACGATTATATTATTGTGGATAAAAATTGGCGTTGTTCCCTGGGTGAAATCGATCTGATCGCCCGGCAGGATGACACGCTGGTGTTTGTAGAAGTGCGCACCCGACACGGCACACGGCTTGGCTCGCCGGAAGAGAGCATCACCCCCGCCAAACAGGAGAAATTGGTAAAACTGGCCTACACCTATTTGTCAGCAATGGTATCGCCGCCCGCCGATTGGCGTATTGATGTGATTGCCATTGTGCTGGACAATCGCGGCCACGTAATGCGGCTTGCGCATTTGCCAGCGGCGGTGGGAGAATAGTATAATATTGTTTTATCCTCCACAATGCTAGAATAGGTCAAATCAATGACAACATTCGAGAACAAACTTCAAAAGTATGTCGATGTGGCGATAAAAGTAGGCGTGAATCTCCAACCCGGGCAACGGCTAATCATTCGGTACGCGCCGGTGGAGGCCGCATCTTTCGTTCGCCAGATGGTTGCCAGCGCCTACAAGGCTGGCGCGCGCCTGGTTGACGTTTTCTGGCGCGATGATGAAATTATCTTAAACCGATTCAAATATGCTCCGCGTGATTCGTTTGAAGAGTTCCCTACCTGGATAACTGAAGCACAGACAGCCGCCGTAGAGCGAGGCGACGCCATCTTAACTTTTCTTGCGACCAACCCCGACCTGCTCAGCGGGCAAGACCCGGAACTGGTTGCCCTGAGAATGAAAACGCTGCAGAAGAATATGTTGTCCTTCAGTAGTCTCATTATGCGTGACGCCACCAACTGGTCTATTATCTCGTACCCGATAAAAGATTGGGCAGCAAAAGTTTTCCCCAATGTTAACCCCGACACATCTGTTGAGAAATTATGGGGCAGAATTTTTGAGGCGTGTCGCATTAACGGAGATGACCCTGTGGCCGCCTGGCAAGCGCACAATAAAAAACTGAGCGCCAGAAGCGAATATTTGAGCAGCAAGCAGTACACTGCATTGAAATACACCGCTCCCGGCACCGATTTCACCCTGGGGCTGCCCGAAGGACACATCTGGAAAGGCGCAGAAAGTACCAGCCAGACGGGCATTCGCTTCATTGCCAACATTCCCACCGAAGAAGTATTCACTATGCCCCACAAAGACCACGCCGATGGGGTGATCACCGCCTCAAAACCGTTGAATTACGGCGGCACACTCATCGAAAATTTTAGTCTGACGTTCAAAAACGGCAAAGTGGTGGACGTGAAAGCCGAAAAAGGTGAAAAAGTGCTGAAGGCTTTGGTGGCGACCGATGAAGGCTCATCGCGTTTGGGTGAAGTGGCGCTGGTACCGTACAGCTCACCCATTTCGCAGTTAGGGTTGCTATTTTACAACACCTTGTTTGATGAGAACGCTGCCAGCCATCTGGCATTGGGACGCGCCTACAAATTCACGATGCAGGACGGCGCTAAAATGACCGATGACGAATTTTCCGCGCACGGCGGGAATTACAGCCTGGCCCACGTGGACTTTATGGTGGGCAATGCCAAAATGAATGTGGATGGAATCACCGCCGCTGGCAAAACCGAGCCGATTATGCGTCAGGGCGAATGGGCATTCGAGGCGTAAGGGTTGTTTGTAGATGGTGCGTCACAACTCCGGGCACACCATTTCCGATGGGTTGCCCGTCTACCTGAGTTAAGGGTATGATACCCAACAACGTATTGGTTAAAAACGCTTCATCGCTGGTGAGCAGTGATGAAGCGTTGTGTTTTCCTGCGGCAACAACTATCCCCGCCGTGTGCGCCAGTGCCAGCACCGCTTTGCGCACAATCCCCGGCACCAGCCCGCACGCCAGCGACGGCGTGAACAGCGTCCCATCTGTTGCCCAAAACAAATTGCTGACACATCCTTCTGCCAAAAATCCCTGGGTGTTCAAAAATATCCCCTCGTGTGCGCCAGCGCGGGTCGCCTGCTCCTTCCCCAAAACGTTCTCCAGATAGTTCAATGATTTCACCCCGGCAATGGTGGAGAACTCGTTTCTTCGTTGCGGCAGGATGATGGCGTGCATACCGCGCTGATATAATTCTGCGGGGTATGGCGTATGCCGCACCGCCGAAACCATCAGCGTGGGCTGCGGCTGCTGCGGCAATGCCAATCCCCGTGCTGCTGTGCCCCGCGTGAGGGTCAGCCGGAGGGTGGCAGCCTGATTTTGCAAAGCGTTAGCGGTGATTGTTTGCGAAATCGCCGCTTTGGCGATGGCGACATCCAACGGAATGCGCAGGGTTGCCGCACCCGCTGTCAGCCGTGCCAGATGGTCGGCCAACCGAACCACCGTCCCCTGCAAAGCCAGCATCGTTTCAAATAGTCCATCTCCCAGGGTGAACCCCCGGTCGGTGGGGCGGATAACGGGTGCAGCGGCGGGGAAGAATTTGCCGTTGACGTAAACCAGGTTTTCCGTATCCATTAGTTAGGTTGCTTTCCTTCCAGTGCATCGAAAAACATTTTTACCTTTACCAGCGACTCCTCGTATTCCATCTGCGGGTCAGAATCCGCCACAATGCCCCCGCCGCCGTGAAAATAGAGCTTGCCGTTTTTCACTACCAGGGTGCGGATGGCGATACTGGTGTCGAGTGTCCCGTCGAAGCCCAAATAGCCGATGCAGCCACAGTACACGCCCCGTTTGCGCTGTTCAATTTCGGTAATTATTTCCATTGCGCGGATTTTGGGCGCACCGGTGATGGAGCCGCCGGGAAACGTAGCTTTCAACAGGTCAATAGGGTCTTTGTCGGGCTTGAGTTGGCTGGTAATGGTGGAAACCAGATGCCACACATTGGGGTGTTTTTCCACCACCAGCAATTCCGGCACCCGCACGCTGAAAAGTTCGCTCACCCGCGACAGATCGTTGCGCAGCAAATCCACGATCATCACGTTTTCGGCGCGGTCTTTGGGGCTGGCGCGCAACTCGTCTGCCAATGCTGCATCTTCCGCCGGGGTGCGTCCCCGAGGACGGGTTCCTTTGATGGGACGGGTTTCTACCATTCCCTGTTGGCACTGCAAAAATCGTTCCGGCGACACGCTGACGATGACGGTGTCGCCAAAATTGAGATACGCGGCAAACGGGGCGGGGTTGGCGTGACGCAGCGCCCGGTAC
>CAYPUV010000152.1:0-9696 GCA_964413895.1 uncultured Anaerolineaceae bacterium | reverse complement strand
CCCCCTTCCCCTTAGAGGAAGGGGGATACAGGGGGGATGGGGGATAAAAAACACTGTCTATTTTGAAAGTTTGGCATCAACTTTTCAGATACTGCGTAAGGTGAGCAAGGTACAAACTTTTGCTATTACGCGGCTGTTGCCAGTTGCGGACGGAACTTGTACCCGTACACAATCAAGCCTTCTTCACCTTGCTCTGCGAGCTTTCGCGTGACCATTTCAACGGGCATCCCAATTTTTACGTCACCGTTGTTCACGTCGGTGAGCTGGGCAGTAATCATAGGGCCTTCATCTAACTTAACCAGGGCGACGGTGTACGGGGCCTGGGCTGTATAGCCTTCCGGGGCATTGTAAACGGTGGTGTGAGAGTATACTTCGCCTTTGCCACTAAAGTGAAAATCCGGGCCGGCATTTTCGGCGCAGTGCGGACACACATCACGGGGCGGGAAGATTTTGCTGTGACAAGTAGGACATTCTTCCCCTACCAGGCTGTATCGTTGCGATTTTAGTCTCCAATGGCGTGCGATTTCTACGGACATCAGTTACCTCCAAATTAAGTTCAGTTTGTTGTTAGATTTTTATTTTATGTGTTATGTGGTTCAGGGTTCGTAAATTGTCATTCACTATTCATCAGAATGTGTGTAACAATGGTTGCTCCACTGCCGCCAACATTCTGAGCCATCCCGATGTGGGTGTTGGGAACCTGATTTTTCCCTGCTTCGCCGCGCAATTGCATGGCCGTTTCTACTATTTGGTACAGGCCGGTTGCGCCAACGGGGTGCCCCCGGGCCTTTAACCCACCCATTGTGCTGATAGGAAGCTTTCCGCTCAGTGTGATTTCCCCGTCGCGCGCCAGCCAGGTTCCCCGCCCGGGTTCCGCAAAGCCGCAGGCTTCCAGGCTCAGGGCCGACATAATGGTGAAGGCATCGTGCAATTCAAAAAAGTCCACATCACCGGGGGTTATGCCCGCCTGCTTGTAGGCCCGGTGCGCCGAATCTTCTGCGGCCTGGAGCCAGATGGGGTTTTTGCGATCGTGCACGCTCAACGAGTCGGTCGCCAGTGCCGAGGCGGCCACCCGAATGGATTTATCTGAAAATTCGCGGGCCAGATTGGTGGGGCAAATAATTACGGCTGCCGCGCCGTCGGCCATCGGGCTAGCGTCAAAAAGGGAAATGGGAGCAGACACCACCCCCGCATTCATGAAGGTCTCTTTGGTAATGGCCTGCTGGAACATGGCGTTGGGGTTGTTGGCACCGTTGGCGTGCGCGTTCACGCTGAATGCGGCAAAGTCCTCTTTGCTCAAATTGTATTCGTACATGTAGCGGCGCATAATCAGCGCGTTCAGGCCAACGAAAGACACGCCATGAATGGATTCGTAATCGGCATCGGCGGCGGACGCCAGCCCGGCAGTGACTTTGCTCCCTGTGCTGTCAGTCATTTTTTCTACGCCCACCACGGCGACCACATTCTGATAGCCGCTAGCTACACCCATCAACCCCTGTCGAAAGGCGGCGGCGGCGCTGGCGCAGGCAGCCTCTACTTTAATGGCTTCTACGCCGTGCATGCCGGCAAAATCGGCCACCAATGCTCCCAGGTGTGCCTGCCCGCTGATTTCACCAGAGAGCATGTTGCCCACGTAAATGGCGTCTACGCGCTCCACGCTGGCATCGTGCATCGCAGCGCTCAATGCATTGTAAGCTAAGTGTCTTAAACTTTGCTCCCAGTGTTCGCCCACCGGGGTTTGTCCAATTCCAATAATGGATACGTCTCTCATAGTTCCTCTGTCGCAGCTAAAGGTGAAGAATGAAGATAATTATTGCGCGGAGATTTTGTCAGGAAAATATCACGCAAATATGAAACACGGAACGCCGATAAGTTGCCGACCTTGTTTCACGCTTCACTTTTCACGTTTAACTCATTTGTAGTTTTCCTCGATAGCGGGTGTAAGTTGCGTAATCAATTTCTGTGCGGCGATTGATGTAATCTTGGGTGCTGGGCGCCAGCGCTGCTTTGCTGCTAATCCTGGCTGTCACTTCCAGTGAAAAGGCGTCTGAGCCGGCGCCGGAACCAAAACTCACCACTAAAATGTGGTCACCCGGCTTGGCAACATCCAACACAGCGGTGAGACCGAGCATAGCCGCCCCTGAGTAGGTGTTGCCCACTACCGGACTGAGCAAGCCTGTTTCCCACTGTTCTTTTTCAAAGCCCATCATTCTTGCCGCGCGACGCGGGAATTTGGCGTTTGGCTGATGCAAAATTACGTAATTGTAGTCTTCCGCTGTGCGGCCAAGTTCCGCCATCATCGTTGCTCCCGCCGAAACAACGTGTTCAAAATAGGCCGGTTGCCCGGTGAAGCGCTGCCCGTGGGTGGGGTAGTGCGCGATAGGGCGCCGCCAAAAGTCGGGCGTGTCGGTAACGTAAGAATAGCTGGCCTCAAAAATGGCCAGGCTTTCTTCAGCTTTGCCGATGATGTACGCTGCGCCCCCGGCTGCGGCAGTGTATTCCAGGGCGTCGCCGGGGCGGCCCTGGGCTGTGTCTGCGCCGATGGTCAATGTGTATTTGCTCATCCCCCCGGCCACAAAACCGATCCCCGCTTGCATTGCTTCTGTTCCGGCTTTGCAGGCAAATTCCCAATCGCCGGCCTGGGTGTTGGGTGCTGCGCCGATGGCTTCGGCCACGATGGTGCTGGTGGGTTTTACGGCGTAAGGATGGCTTTCGCTGCCTACCCATACCGCGCCAATGTCTTGCGGATCAATGCGCGCTCGACGAAGGGCATTGCGGGCGGCTTCAACGGCAATGGTGAGCGCGTCTTCATCCAGCCCGGCTACGGCTTTTTCTTTAATGGGCACGCTGCCTTTGCTATCCGTCCACACCCTGGCGATTTCTTTGGCCGGAATACGATAACGGGGAACGTAAGCGCCGTAGCCAACAATTCCAGTTCCGATGGTTGATTTCATTATTGCCATAGGTTTAACTCCGAATTACGAATATCGAGTGACGAAATGGTCCTTTGTTACTCGTTACACGTCATTTGAAAGAATTTCTTTTGCTCTTGCTGCTCTGATGTTGTCTTCCGCCACAAGTTGGTTGGCAATGGTTTGGATTTGTGCGCCGGTGGCTCCGGCGGCCATTGCCACTTGCCGGGCGTGCAGACGCATGTGTCCGCGTTGAATGCCCTCGGTGGCCAGGGCGCGGATGGCGGCCAGGTTCTGTGCCAGCCCCACGGCAACCATAATTTCGGCCAGCTTGCGGGCATTGGGATACCCTAAGATTTTCATTGCTGTTTGCGCGGTGGGGTGAACTTTTGTCGCCCCGCCGACCGTTCCCACGCTCAAAGGGATGTGCAGTTTGCCGCGCAGGTTGCCCGCGTCGTCTTGTTGCCATTCGGTCATACTGGTGTAGCGCCCATCGCGTGCGGCGAAGGCGTGCGCCCCCGCTTCAATGGCACGCCAATCATTGCCGGTGGCAATTGCCACCGCGTCGATGCCGTTCATTACGCCTTTGTTGTGCGTCGCCGCGCGGTAGGGGTCTGCTGCTGCAAAGGCCCACGCTTCAACAATGCCCTGCACCACCACGTTGCCATCTAATCCGTTGCGCGCCAATTCCGGTGCCGGAACGACACATTCCGCCGTAGCGGTGCGCCGGTCGGTGAGGTTGGAGAGGATGCGCAGATTCACCCGTCCACCGGTCAGGCTTTCGATGAGGGGGGCCACGGCTTCGGCGGCGGTGTTGACGGCATTGGCGCCCATTGCGTCCCGGCAATCGTACAGAATATGGACAATCAACATTGGGCCGACCGGCGTGTCTGCCAGCAACCGGCATTCCACGTCTTTGGCCCCGCCGCCCAGCGCCTGGATGGTGGGGTGGTAGCGATTGGCGGCAGCCAGTAAGTTCGGTTTGGCAGCGCTGAGAGATTTGATGGCTTGCTGCGGATCGGGCACATCAAGCACTTGTATCTGCCCAATCAGTAGCGGTTCGCTGCTGGATGTGGTGAAGCCGCCTCCGGCGCGAATGAGCCTGGCGGCGAAACTCACGCCGGCCACAATACTTGGCTCTTCCACCACCATCGGCACCAACACGTCTTCACCGTTTATTTGAAAATTGGTGGCGATCCCCAGTGGTAAGTTGTACAGGCCCACTACATTTTCAATCATTGCGTTGCCCTGTTCGGTGGAGAGGGCATTTGTCAGCGATGCTTTTTCTGTCGCTGTCAGGTTGGCCCAGTCGGCAACAAGCGCCGCGCGTTCAGATAATGAATGTTTGTAGAAGCCAGTTAATCGAGATGATTTTCCCATCGGTTGTCGGGTTGATACTTGAATTTTGGACAATGCGAATCCCTGCCGGGCAGGGTCTCACTGAACCGAGAGAAACTATAACATGGTTTTTCTATCAAACGCTATCAGGTTGGGGAAAGGTGGAGCGGCTGCAAGGTTTTGAGAGGTGGGGCTGTGGAAAGGGACTCTCAAAAACTATCAATGAGAATGATGTGCAGTTCTTTTGGCCCGTGGACGCCCAGGGTGAGGGTTTGTTCTATGTCGGCGGTGCGGCTGGGACCGGTGACCAGTACTAAATTGCTGGCGTTGCGGGCGGCGTTTGGGTGGGCCTGCACAAAATGTCCCAGTGAGGGGAAAAGCTGGTTGGGGGTGAGCAGCGCAATGTGAACCAGCGGCAACAACGAGGCCAATCGCCCCCGGCCCGACCCACTTTGCAGTACCAGACTGCCGGTATCGGCCAGCCCGGCCATAGCGCCGGTCAGCCCAATAGACACCGGGGACAACGCGGTGTGCGTTTGGGTGCGCGCCAGAGGATGATTGGAGATGACGGCATCGTGTTCAGTATATCCTTTTTCGCCCAGCAGCACCTTCAAGTTGGCAATGGGGAGTGCGGAGGCCGCCCAGGCGATGTATTCTGTGGCATGATGCGCGGCAAAAATGGCGGCGATTTGCGCTACTGTTTCTCGAATCGTGGCAACCCTGTAAAATTGGCCTTTGAGCGCGGTCACTTCGGCGGCAAAAGACGGAATTAGATCGCTAGGGGTGTAATCTGCCAGGGGCGGCGAAAGCGGTCGCTGGCGGCGGGCATTGGGCAACGGGGCCGCCGACTGTAATGTTTGCCGGATATTGGCTAAAAATTCATCGCGTTGCATGGTCGCTACTCCTGGTCGTGCATTCGTTTTTTCCATTGTTGATGGAATGATTTTTTTGCAAAGGATGGAAAGGCTCGATAATCGGTCCACCCAGCAAAAGGGGGCGGAACTCGCTTGATCCAACCATTTTGGGCCAGGGTGCGCGTAACGATGCTGCCCGCCCGTAAACTCCATCGGAATAAGGTAGGACGTTGAGCCAGTATCCGATAAGATTGCATGCCCATCGTCAACCAGACGGGCGATTTTCCGGCGCGATGGCCTTTGTCGCGTAACGTTAGCAGCAGGTGGGGCAGGTCAATGTGTACCGGGCACACCTCTTTGCATTTGCCGCACAGGGTACTGGCGTGAGGCAGGTCGTTCCAGTGTTCAAGCCCCTGCAACATAGGCGTCAGCACTGACCCCATTGGGCCAGGGTAAATGCTACCATACGCATGTCCGCCGATGGCCTGGTAGACCGGGCAGTGATTCAGACACGCGCCGCAGCGAATACAGTACAGAATCTCCGCTTCTGCCGTGGCCAGTGTTTTGCTGCGTCCGTTGTCTAGAATAACCACGTGAAACTCGTCCGGGCCGTCCGGCTCGCCGGGGCGGCGGGGACCGGTGATAATGTTGGTGTAAACGCTCAACTTCTGCCCGGTTGCACTGCGCGCTAAAACTTGCAACATCACATTTAAATCATCCAGGGTGGGGACAACCTTTTCCAGTCCCATCACGGCTACGTGGATGCGCGGGGCAGTGGTGGTGAAACGTCCATTCCCTTCATTTGTCACCGTGCAAATTGAACCGGATTCGGCCACGGCGAAATTGACGCCACTAATGCCCATATCGGCAGAGAGGAAAATTTGCCGCAGGTGCGCGCGGGCAATATCGTTTAAGGCAAGGGGGTCATCGGTGTAGGGAATGTCTAGTTTTTCCTGGAATATTTTGCCCACTTCTTGTCTGCTTTTGTGCATCACTGGGGCGATAATGTGCGAAGGTTTCTCTCGCGCCAGTTGAATGATGAATTCCCCCAGGTCGCTTTCCACCACCTCAATATTGTCTTGCTCCAGGGCGTGGTTCAGCGCGATTTCTTCTGTGACCATTGATTTGGATTTGACAATGCGCTTAACGTTGTTTTCATGCGCCAGTTGCCGAATATAGGTGTTGGCTTCGGCAGCATCTTTAGCCCAGAAAACGTGCCCACCGTTGGCGGCAACATTATCGGCAAATTCAGCCAGGTAAGAATCAAGCTGGCTCAGCGCGTGCGCGCGGATGAGGCGCGCGCGGTTGCGGAACGCCTCCATTGCGGGGAAGGCAGCAACAGCTTTGGCGCGATTGTCCACCAGATGCCCGGTGCCAATTTTAATTGCGCTTTGCAGGTGCGCGTCGTGCAAGGCGCGGTTAGCACGTTGCGCAAATGTTGATTCAGGAACTTGCATTACTTTGCTCCTTGTTCCCTGTGGATGCGAGTACTTCTGCGATGTGCTTTGTTTGCACGGGGCTGCCCCGTTTTTGCAACCCGCCCGCCATGTGCATTAAACAACTCACATCGGTGGCCACCACCGTATCCGCACCGGAAGCCTCAATGTTATCTAGCTTGCGAGCCAGCATCGCCCCGGAAAGGTCGCTCATTTTCACGGCGAACAGTCCGCCAAATCCGCAGCATTCGGTTTCGCCGGGCAGGTCTACCGTTTTTTGCCCCTCAACCCGGGCCAGCAGTTGTTTGGGCTGCCGGTAAATGTCCAGGTTTCGCAGGCCGTGACACGACGCATGGTACGCGGCGGTTCCCTGCCCCATTGCCTGCACATCGACAACGCCCAGTTGATCTACCAGAAACTGGGTGAACTCAAACGTGCGCTGGGCCACCCGTTTGGCTTTGGCGGCGTATTCCGGGTCGGCGGTGAATAGTTCCGGGTAATGGTTTACAATCATATCGGTGCAGGAACCGGAGGGTACAACAATGGGGCCGTCGGTGCCGTCCAGCACGTCTAATGTGTGGCGAGCCATCGCGCGGGCATCGTTCCAGAGGCCGCCGTTGAAGGCGGGCTGGCCGCAGCACGTTTGCTCAAACGGAAATTCAACCGTAAGCCCCTGCCGTTCCAGAAGATCTACCACGGCCATACCCACCTCCGGGTAAAAGGCATCGACCAGGCAGGTGACAAATAATTGCACGGTCTGAGGAATTTTATTGTCCATTGGGGAAGCCTCCCTTTGCATTCAGTATGTCAAAAAAACGCGCTTATGTCAAAAATTTGTGGCGTCGAAAAAATGTGAAACTGGTAAAATATTGTTGCGAAAAAAGTTGGCAAATTGTACGAATTGTAGTATGATATTAGTATCAAAATTTTGCAAACCACACAGTTTTTAGAGTGGCACAAGTGTTTGAGGTGAACATTGGCAAGGTATGCCCTGTTTAGAAGCAGTATCGGAACAGCGGCAACCTTCAATGGCGTTATGTGATTTGAGCATAACGCCATTTTTGTTTGCATTGAAGGGAGGTGTTACGTGCTGTTTTGCCTAAGGCAATCTAAGGGATAGCACCCCTGCATTAATTTTTTAAGAGAATAACGCTCATCACATCTTAATTTAAGAAGGAGGTTGTACATGAGTATAGGTGGTTTTAAAAATAGGGTAGCTTGGATAAATTTGACCGATGGGAGTATTGAGTACAAAGGTATCAATGAAGATGATGCTCGTAAGTACATTGGAGGACGTGGGTTAGGGGTAAAGTACGTTTTTGACAACGGCCCAGGTGTAGAACCACTATCGCCGGACAACATTCTTTGCGTGATGCTTGGCCCCATCAGTGGCACCGACGTGAATATGAGTGGGCGGCTGGCCGTGGTGACGAAGTCACCATTGACCGGAACCGTCACCGATAGCCATATGGGTGGCTGGACGGCGGCCAAAATGAAGTGGGCCGGGTTCGATGGGTTGGTATTTAAAGGCAAGGCTGATAAACCTGTCTACGCCTATGTGGAAGACGGCGAGGTAACGCTGCACGATGCATCTGACCTGTGGGGAAAGGGGATCCACGAAACATTGAAGATTTTGCGCGAACGCCACGGTGAGCAATGCGATGGAATGGCCATTGGGCCGGCGGGCGAAAACCTGGTCCGCTTTGCTGCCTGGCTCAATGTGGATGATCGTGCCTCTGGTAGAGGTGGAACCGGCGCTGTTGGCGGTAGCAAGAATCTTAAGGCTATTGTTTTTAACGGCGACAAGAAAAATAAGCCCAAACCAGCTGACAAAAAGGCCGACAAAGAAGCTCGTAAAAGAGCGCTGGCCACCATTATGGCCGAGGAAAACATCACGTCGCCGCGCAAAGGTGGTCTGAGTGTGTACGGAACCAACGTGCTGACCAATATCACCAACTCCATTGGCGCGTACCCAACCAAAAACTCACAGGTTACTGCTTTTGGCAGTCAGGCAGAAAAGCTGTCTGGTGAATACGTGAAAGAAAATATCCTTGTTAACGACCCCACTTGTCATGCATGCCCGGTAGCGTGCAAGAAAGAGGTTGAAGTTAAAGAAGGCCCGTTCAAAGTTCATATGGAAAGCGTGGAATACGAACCGGCCTGGTCGCTGGGGGCCAACTGCGGTAATGATGATGTGGGCGCTGTCGCTTATATGATTGACCTGGCAAACGATTATGGTCTTGACGCCATTGAGATTGGGCAAGCGCTGGCGACATATATGGAAGCCAGTCAGCGCGGTTACACCAATGGCGATGGCTCGCTTGGATGGGGCGACACCCAGGGCATGGCCGAAACCATCCACAAAATAGCCAAACGAGAAGGCGTGGGCGACGTTTTGGCCGAAGGACCTACCCTGGCTGCCAAACATTGGGGCCACCCCGAGCTTGCAATGACTGTCAAAGGACAGGCAATCCCCGCCTACGACCCGCGCGGCTTAAAAGGTATGGGTATTGCCTACGCCACCAGCAATAGGGGTGCATGCCACTTACGCGCTTACACGCCCGCTTCAGAACTGGGTGTAATGCCCTTTGGCACGCTCAAAACCGACCCGCTGGAATGGAAAGGCAAGGGCGAACTGACAAAGATATTCCAGGATGTTCATGCCGTGTCAGACTCGTTTGATATGTGTAAATTCTCTGCGTTTGCAGAGGGGATGGATGAGTATACGGCCCAATTTAATGCCGTTACCGGGTTAAATTACAGCGTAGAGGAGCTAATGCAGTGTGGGGAGCGAATTTACAACCTGGAACGCTACTACAACAACCTGAACGGCTTCCGCGAGGGGTCGGACTATCTGCCTAAACGATTCCTGGAAGAACCCAGCACAATGCCCGGTTCGGAAGGCCAGGTTTGCGAACTAGACCAGATGCTCGAAGAATACTACGACAAACGCGGCTGGGAAAACGGTGTTGTGCCAGAAAGCAAGCTCAAAGAATTGGGGATTATTGAGTAGTAACCCCCGATAGGTAGGACTCCCACTTCAAAAAAACCGGCAGCAATGCGCCAAGACGTTTGCTGCCGGTTTCTTTTGGAAGAATTTGTGAATTTGTACTTGTTACCGCCCCGGTGGGAAAATGCTTATTTAATACCCTTCTG
>CAYPUV010000151.1:0-9847 GCA_964413895.1 uncultured Anaerolineaceae bacterium | reverse complement strand
TGTGAGACCTCTGTGAAACTCTGTGTTACAACTTGCTTGCTGAATAGTTACAGAATATTAACACAAGATGGGGATTTATTCAACTGTTGATAATGCAACTATTGGAGGAGACTGTCGGGGGTGGGTGCTTTAGGGGGCGGCTGATTGAAGTTTGGGGAAGTGTATCTTTCGATTGCGTATTTTTGTGATGTCTCTGCCTTTGTTGGCGAAGGTGGCGTCGCAGAGAAGATGCCGTTTGCTGTCTTCCAGGTCTTTCGGAACGTAGCACAACACTTTCAGGCCAAAATCAGAGCTGGATGCAATATATGATTTTAAGAACACCCATTGCGCTTTTTGCTCGGTGCGCGAGGCAAAAACATCGTATTGTTTTCTCTTGACCTCATTCTTGATTTGCCCGGACAGCTTTAATTTAAAGAACTTAGGGACTGCAATTTCAAACAAGGCTTCGCCATCAAATATCAGGTTGTGCTCGCCTGTCAACAAGCGTGTTGTGGGGAAAATTCCTAGCAGCGCGATGTCGGGTGAGCCAAATCGAGTTTGGACCAACACCCGATCCACCCTGGAATAGCTATTCCGCCGTCGCCATCGTTTTGAACCGGTTTTGCGAGAAAGGAAAAATGGGGCCAAAAAGAATTCAAAAATATCGTGGCGGACGGGGTCAAACGATACCCCGTTGGCGAGGAGCTTTTGCTCTTCCGGTAGCAAGTTTTCAAAACTTACCCGTTGCGCTTTCTTTGAAACTTCAATCTTAAATGGCCCCAAGGTTCAATGCCTCCGCTTGTTTGCAACAAAGCTGCTTGGTTAAGCATTCCCAGCCAATGCAAAAAACCCTGACAGGTTAAAAACCTGTCAGGGTTGAGACTTGCGTTACGGTAGGTTGATAATTGCCACGGTGGTAAAGGGCGTTGTGCCTTCCAGCGCAGTGAGGGTATTGTTCCCCGCGTTGCCCACGTACAGCCGGTGCGTCAGCGGATTGACGGCAATGCCCTGTGGGTAGTTGAAGCCAGTGGTGAGGCTTTGCGCTGGGAGCAACAGGCTGCCGCTGTCGCCGTCTTGCAAAATATACACCCGATTTTGCGCCGCGTGGGTAATGAATACCAGATTGGTGACGGTGTCCACGGCAATGCCTTCTTCTCCCAGACCCACGCCGCCGGGAACGTTGATGGTGGCAATCCACGGGGCCGCCGTCGCCGAGACCACGCGCGCCCACCCGTCGGGGCGTTTTTCCAGCGTGCCCAGCTCAGCCAACCGCAGCAGCGTTACCTGGTTTTCATCCAGCACAAATACGCTGCCCAATTGTGGACACGGTACAAACACGTGACCGGTCGCTTCGTTCACGGCGACGGTGAAGAGTGAACACGCTGCCGGGGGTTTGATGTGGGTGGGAATGTACCCTGTTTGCAGTAGACGGTCCCCGTTGCCATCAAACACTACCAATTCACCGGTGTCTTGCGTGGCCAGATAGACGCGGTTGGTATTTCTGCTGACGGCAATGCCGTAGGCCCCCTGCCAGCCTTTCTGCTCCACCCAGCCGAGCCGGGTTTCGGGTTGGTTGCTCCAGCCATCTAGCACGGCCAGCTTGTCGTAATAATTGGAGACGTACACCCGGCCATTGTTGCTATTGGCGGCAACCTTCACCGGGGCTGCGCCGACATATCCGTTATCGAACGTGTTGTGCGAGGCGGTTTCTTGCACACCAAACGCTTTCAGGCCGGGATGCCAGAAATTATCGCCGTACTGATGGGCCACAAACACTTTGTCATTAACAAATTGAAGTGTGCCGGGTTGACCGGGGTCAATCACCGTTGAGGTGAGTACCGTCAACCCGGTGGGACCGTTGCCCACCCACACGGTTTGATACACCTGATTGGTTGCGCCATCGATGACGTGTACGCCGTCTTCCCGCGGGCTGGCGACGAAAACCTGGTTGGTATTCGGGTCTACCGTCACATCGGAAACATACGGCAGTGGAACGGGGGTTGGGGTGGGCGGCGGTGGTGGCGGTATTATAGAGAAGTTTTTGAAGATGATGGGTAGATAAAATGTGTGCGGGCCAACCGGCGTGAACAGCGTAAAACTATTGTCGCTGGGGTCCACTTCCAGGCTGGTAGTGGTGATTTGCGCCGTGTTGGTGATGCCGATGGTTCCGGTGGGCAGGGGGTCGTTCACCAGCACAGCGAACGCGAGTTGCCCGTTGATCCCCGGCCCTAAATTAGCAATCGCATAGGTGTACACCCCACCCCCAACGGCCGTCCACACGCCCGCCGGCCCCTGGAAGGTGGTATTGGCGGGGACGGTTTCCGTGACAATAACGGCGGTAGCGGTGAAATTTCCCTCGTTGGCGAAGGTGAGAGTGTAGGTCAGCGCATCGCCGGGGAGGACGCTGGACATATTGGCAACTTTGCTGATAGCCACATCGGCGGCCTGAAAATCGAGCGCGCCATTGGCGGTGAAATTGCATGGCTCGGTGGCGGAGATGACAGCTGTGCCGTAAGTGAACGGGGCGGTAATGGTGAGGGTTGCCACGCCGACGCCATCGAGTATCACACTCGGCGCGGATAGCGTGCCTAACGTGGTGGTCAGATTGATTGTGCGCAGCAATGAGGGCACGGTATGCCCTGCGCCATCATTCATACTGATGGTGATGACGGCCGTCGATACGCCATCGGCGGGGAGGGCGGCAGGGGTGGGGACGACGGTCAGTTGGATGGTGGGCGTGTAATTCACGCTGCCATTAATTTCTGTCCCAACAGCAGGGGCGTTTGTCCCCAGCCAATTCCCGGCGACGGTTAACGTTTGGCTGCTGCCAGCGGCATCCACCTCATATTGTCCATCCACACAAAAGGCATTGTTGTTGATGGTTTCTGCAGGTGCAAATCCCTGGTTCCAATTGAACACCAGTCCGCTGCCGCCGCTGACCGGAACGCCGTACACTACATTATCGGTTATCACCAGCCCGGTTTGGTTGTTTAGATAGATTGCGCCGCCGGCGGTGTTGCTGATAACGTTGCTGATAATTTGATTCCCTGTGCCAGATAAGTCGTCAATTCGTATTCCGTTGCTACTACAATTGTAAATTGTGTTATTGGCGATGGTGTTGTTGACGCTACCGGCGGCGGCTGATTCAAACACCACACAACCGTCATCGATGTTGTAAATAGTATTGCCAACAACCTGAACGCTCCCTGGTTTTTGGAGAACGATGCCTCTGGTGGCACTGTAAATGGTATTGTATTTAAGGTCAGTGTTGTCTGGACTACCAATAATTGCGCCGCTATTTGATGGTGAAGCAGGGTCCCCAAGATAACGCAACGTATTGCTGGCCACATCAAAACGCGGCGATACGGTCGTGGAGGTGATCGGGGGAAACAACTCTAATCCGATATTGGCGTATTCAATGACGGCGTAGCGAATAGTGCCGCTAATGCTGTTGCCGTCAAAATGAATACCGTTCCAGACGCCGCGCGTTTGCGTTTGGTTTGAGGTGAAGGTGATGGGTTGGGTGGGCGAGCCAATCGCTTCTAAAACGCCGTTGTTGCTAACTTGTATATCTGCGCCCTGGTCAAACCGAACCTCGACACCCGGTTGGATGGTGAGCTTTGCCTGCACTGAAAGCGAACTGGTGATGATATGTGTGCTGCCCGTTGTCCAGGTGGTGGGTACACTGATAGCGGTAATGGCGGCGGTATCGGCGCGGGCGATGGGACTGCCTGGCAAGTGCAGCGCCAGCATCGCCGCCAGTACAAGACCGGCTCCCAACACTGAAGAAGTTAGTACTCGCAGCATCCAGGCCCGCAGGACTTTCCGCTTTTTGGTCACAATTTCCCTCCCTTGAAAAGAGTAGTCAGTCATCAGCTTTCAGCGGTCAGTTTTACTGCTGACGGCCGGCCGCTGACGGCTGAAAGCTAAATTCTCATCCTCGTTGCCGTCCCGCCAGAGGGTGTCCGACTCCCTTGAAAAGAGACCCCCTCCCCGTTCAAGGGGCCGCCGTAGGCGGTGGGTGGGGGTGTCGTACTCAGTCAATTGTTGAATGCTGTGGATGTGTTAATGTAGGGGCGAACCTGTGTGTTCGTCCCAGTAGTGTAGGGACAGACCATTGGTCTGTCCCTACACCTCAAAGTACGATTGACTGTGTAGTCGTTAGAATTGAAGGTAATGCCAATTACAAACAAATGGCAGCAGGATGATATTTCTCCAGAGTGATTCAAAGTAATTGTATCACGAACGCCACAATACACTCAATAGTATTTTCTTCCTTTAACACATTTTAAGAGATTATACGCCCAAGGCTGTTCAGTTCTAAAAAGGTAGAGGCGTAAACATTCCACTATTGGACAGAATTAACAAGATTTTCAGGATTTTCTCTTTCTTTTATCCTGTTTATCCTGTAAGTCCTGTCTATTTATCTTGCTCTGTACGGAGAGCCGAATGGCCCTGATTATACGCCAAAATGCCTACGCTGAAACGCGGGCAAACTTGGCTCAGTTGCCCGCCCTCATGGTATAATACGCGCTGTGAAAATACAGAACGCAGTATTGCCGCACATTGGCCTCAATGCACAATTGCTGTCGCTCCAACAATCCTATCGAAGTGCGGGCATTAGCTGGTATATTTACAATCTAATGCGCCGCCTCCCCAATGTTGAGCCGGCGTATCGTTACACTGCTTTTTTGAGTGATCCGAATTTTGAACCACAAACCGGTCTGGTTGTGCAACGGAGCCGTTGGCCTACCCACAAACCTTTATTCAGAATTATGTGGGAACAGACGGTGCTGCCGTTGGTGCTTTATCGACGTAAAGTTGATTTGTTGCACGCACTGGCGTTTGTTGCCCCGGCGGCAATTTCTATTCCGTTTGTGACCACGGTCTATGACTTAAGTTTTGTCCATTTCCCCGAAGCGTTTCGGCCGTTTAAGCGCTGGTATTTAAGGACACTCACCCGCTATTCAAGTCGGCGTGCCAGCGCAATCATCGCCATTTCCGAAAGTACGCGGCGGGACGTAATTGCTGCGTTCGGTATATCGCCAAAGAAGGTGCACACGGTTTATTGTGGCGTAGACAGCGCGTTCAAGCCATTGCCCACGGCTCAGGTGGAAGCATTCAGGGCAAAGCACGGGCTACCGGAGCGGTTTGTATTTCGGCTGGGGACCATCGAGCCGCGCAAAAACGTGGAAGGTGTCATCCGCGCCTATGCCGGGTGGCGCACCCGCGACCCTACCGCCCCGCCGCTGGTCATCGCTGGAGGAAAAGGCTGGTACTATCAAGAAGTCTTCCGCCTGGTGGAGGCGTTGGGATTGACGCAGTATATTCATTTTCCTGATTATGTACCCCAGGCAGACCTGCCGCTGTGGTATAATGCCGCCAGCCTGCTGGTGTACCCCTCACGCTTTGAGGGGTTCGGGCTACCTGTGCTGGAAGCGATGGCGTGCGGCACGCCGGTTGTTACCAGCAACGTATCTTCACTGCCAGAAGTGGCGGGCAACGCGGCGGTGCAAGTTTCGCCCACCGACACCCATGCGCTCAGCCAGGCGATGGAAACGGTGTTCACCGACGCCGGGCTGGCCCAATCGATGCGCGAGAAAGGATTGCAGCAGGCGGCACGGTTCAGTTGGCGCAAAGCCGCTGTCCAGACAGCGAGAATTTATCGGCAAACGTTGGCAAAGGGCAAATAACAAATAGCGCCCTGTAACTTTTCCACCCTGCAACTTTGCAACTTTATAGAGCGGGTACTTAAAAGCTATTTCTCGAATGAAACAACCATCTTTTTTACAGAAACTCTGGATGCAGCCCTGGCTTTGGGTAGGCATCGATGCCATATTAATCAACATCGCTTTTGCGCTGGCATATTATGTGCGCTACAACCTGCAATTTTTGCGGACAGTTGATCCTGCCAACAATGTTCCACTCACTGCCTTTGTTCCCTTTATTGTATTACTCACAGCGCTTTTGTTAATTACCTATTGGCAGAAAGATCTTTATCGCAACAAACGACGGCTTTCTGCACTGGATGAACTGGCAACTATTTTCGACGGCACAACTACGGGCATTGTGTTAATTATAGTGCTGGTGTTTGTGTACCGCCCTACATTTTACTCACGCGCGATTTTTCTGTACGCGGGTGTGTTTGCGATAGTGTTGATCGGCGGGGTACACTGGTTAAAAGTAGGCGTGTTGAGCCACTGGCGCAAATATGGTTTCGGTGTGGCGCGCTTACTCATTGTCGGCGCGGGTGAAATGGCACGCACAATTATGCGCGCAGTGGTGGCCAATCCCCAGCTTGGGTATGAAATTGTGGGCTTTGTTGATGATGACGCTATAAAAGGCAGCACCGACATCGGGCGCTTTAAGGCACTGGGCGCAATTGATAACCTGCCCCAACTTTTAAGAGAAAAAGCAATTGATGAAGTGATTATCACCCTGCCCTGGCAATATCACCGCAAAATAATGAACATCACCAGCATTAGCGAGCGAGCGAACATTCGGGCGCGCATTGTGCCAGATATGTTCCAGATGACATTAAGCCGGATGGATGTAACCCAAATGATGGGCATTCCGCTGATTGGTCTGAAACAACACACCATCAGCGGCGCCGGACTTATGTTTAAACGCAGCGTCGATTTTACGGTTGCCTTGATTGGGTTGGTCGTGCTTTCGCCGCTGATGGCGCTGATAGCATTGGCTATTAAACTTGAATCTGACGGCTCGGCAATTTTTAAGCAAGAGCGTGTGGGCAAACACGGTAAACGATTCGGTATCTATAAATTTCGGTCAATGGTGCATGATGCCGAAGCGCGCAAAGTAGAACTGGAAAGCCTGAACGAAGCCGATGGCCCGCTCTTCAAAATTAAAGACGACCCCCGCCGCACACGGGTGGGGCGCTTAATTCGGAAACTTAGCCTTGACGAGTTGCCCCAACTGTACAACGTGTTGCGCGGTGATATGAGTTTAATCGGCCCACGCCCCAACATCCCCTCAGAAGTGGAACAGTACCAGGAATGGCACAAGCGCCGGCTAGAGGTAGTCCCCGGCATCACCGGATTGTGGGCCGTGAGTGGCCGCAGTGAGTTGGCTTTTGACGAAATGATTTTGTTGGACATTTATTACATTGAAAACTGGTCGCCTTTGCTAGATTTGAAAATTGCGTTGCAAACCATACCGCACGTTATTTTGGGAACAGGCGCATATTAAACGCTTCAGGTGTTAACGTTGAAACTCAGAGTGGAAGAAAATCCCGTTGCCGAATGGGCAATTTTTAGCACCAGCTTTTTTCTAATCGCAGCATCAATATTTAAGCAGAGAGATGACCAACCCTTAAACCCCAAAAAAATCTCTGGGAGTCATTATGTCCTCATTGAATGAAACTAATCAACAACAATTGAGTCGTTTTTTGCAACGGTTGGTGCAAACTGCCAGTTTTAGTGGTATGGAAGGAAGTGTAGCCCAACAGACGGCGGAAGAAATGGAGCGCGTTGGGTTTGACGCCGTGAAAATTGATGACATGGGCAACGTTATTGGTCAATTGGGAACGGGAACCGGGCCGCATTTACTGTATTTTGCCCATATGGACACGGTAGGCATTGGCGACATCTCTGCATGGCAGAAAGATCCGTTTGCCGGAATTATTGAGCACGGCGTTCTGTACGGACGCGGTGCGGCCAATCCAAAAGCCGGGTTGGCAAGCATGCTGTATGGCGTAAAACAACTACAAGAGCGTGGTGTGCCGCTTAAGGGGACGTTGTATGTGGTGGCCGGTGTACACGGCGAAGCGGCAGAGGGCGTAGCCGTTCGCTACGTTCTAGAGCAGGGAGGCGTGCGCCCCGAATGGGTGATCCTGGGTGCGCCAACCAATTTGAACGTAAATCTGGGGCATCGGGGACGGCTGGAAGTAGAAGTGACTGTGCAAGGCAAAGCCTGCCACGCGGCCACTCCAGCCCAGGGAGTAAACGCTATTTATGGCGCGGCGCGCATAATATTCTCTTTAGAACTGATGACCGCTACTCTGGGGAATGACCCATTTTTGGGCCCGGGCACGCTGGCCGTAACCCATATTGAAAATATTGAGCGCACCAAGAATGTTATTCCCGACTGTTGTACTTTTATTATTGACCAACGATTAACGTTGGGAGAAACCGAAGCCCAGGCATTGGCAGAAGTGCAGGGATTGCTGGCCAAAGAAAATGTCGCAGGGCATGTACGGGTTGCAACGTTCAATGCTATGAGTTACACGGGCAAAGCCTGTGTGGAGAGAAAATCATACCCGGCGTGGATTACTGATGAGAATGATTTACTGGTAAAAGCAGTGCTGAAATCAGTGCAAACGGTTCGGGGGAGCAAACCCAAACTTAGACGCTGGAACTTTTCTACTGCCGGTGTGTACACAATGGGGCACGCCGGCATCCCCACAGTGGGGTTTGGCCCCGGTGACGAAAGTTACGCGCACACCGCCGATGACCAGGTGACATTGCAAGATTGTTATGTTGCTGCTTCGGGTTACGCGCAAATAGCTTCTGATTTGCTAAAGTAGAACCATTGCCGAGCTAGTAGATGCAACAGATAAATGTCAATCAAACTCCAACATCCAGGCACTAATCTTTTGTAACCTGTACATGATCAAAATCATTTACCACAACCGTATTGGGGAAGATGGTTCTTGCTTCAGCAAGAATGTCACGTTTGCGATAACGCCGGGACACATGGGTTAAATAGAGTTTGCGCACATTGGCTTCTTTTGCCAGCGCAGCAGCTTGAGCTGCTGTAATGTGCCCAAATCGCTGGGCCATAGCTGCTTCTGATTCAAGATACGTGGCTTCAATCACCATTGCGTTGGCATCGCTCACTATTTCTGCTAACCCGTCCGTATTCCCCACATCAGCCATAAAAGCTAACTTTACGCCTTGAATTTCATCACCCAGCACATCTGCGGGATGAACGACTCGCCCATCTGCCAGAGTAACAGTGTGCCCCTCCACCAATTGTTTGCGCACCGGCCCAAATGGAATATTCAGTGCCTGAGCTTTTTCCGCATTGAACGGGCGGCGCGGTTTTTCCTGGAACAGGAATCCGTAACACCCCTGTCCCCGATGTTTTACAGGAAAAGCGCTGAGGGTGAACGAGCTGTTTTCCATAATAGGGTCAGCGGTAAGGGGGCAATAATCAATGCGAATGGGCGGCGTGGCGTGTCCTAAAACCACATCTTCGATGAGCGTCTTGACCCGCTTTAAAGCAGGTTCGCCGCCATAAATTTCAATGTGGTCGATGGCCTCCCACCGGCTAAAAGTGGAAGCCAGTCCCCCCAAACCCAAAATATGGTCCAGGTGTCCGTGAGTGAGCAAAATCTTGTCGAGTTTTCTGAAACCCAACCCGCTTTGGAGCAATTGACGTTGCGTGCCTTCTCCACAGTCAATTAAAAACCGGTACTCTTTGTATAAAATCAGGTTGGCCGATAGCCCCCGATTGATTGAGGGCGCTGATGCAGATGTTCCGAGGAAGACAATTTCAAACATAGATGGTCTTTCTGATCTTGAGATTGGAAAAGGTGAATCAGTCGTAACTGCGTTGGTTCCCCCCGCTTGTCCCAATGCAAGTCACTGTAGACAAACGCCTAACCCACTCGATCCGTGGTTGTAAAACAGATTGAATATTTTTGCGGCTAGCTTTGGCGCAATGCTCCCCCCATATTATAGATTGTAACTTGAATGGTATCATTTTGGCAATTAGGTGGAATGGTCAACGTCCCGCCCTGGATATTCAGGGTTGTTGCAAAGCGGCTCCCACTCCCCTTCCCCCCATGCTCTCACATTCCCCTCTTCCCCGCTTGGGTCATTGCGAGCGCAGCGAAAGCCTGTCC
>CAYPUV010000150.1:0-10051 GCA_964413895.1 uncultured Anaerolineaceae bacterium | reverse complement strand
GCTTTGGGGATGCGGTTCGGGTCAATATCTTTGCTCAGGTAGCCGGCAGCGCCGCTTTGCACGGCACGCACCAAATAACTGGGATTGGCATAGGTTGTGAGCATAATGACGCTAATGTGCGGGTGTTTTGCTTTTATTTGGGTTAGGGCTTGCAGGCCATCAAGGTCGGGCATTCTGATATCTAGCAGAATAACATCGGGGTGCAGCGCTGTGGCCTGGGCAACGGCTTCGCGCCCGGTAGTGGCTTCACCCACTACATCAAAGCCCTCTCGTTCTAAAACAGTGCGTATTCCTTCTCTGACAATGCCGTGATCGTCGGCAATTAAAACGCGAATGGTGTCCATAAGTTTCTACTCCAACGGCAATATGGATTTGATCACCGTTCCTTCGCCGGGGACACTGTCAATATAGCATTCTCCACCTAGCAGGCCGGCTCGTTCTTTCATACTCATGAGTCCAATGCAGCGGTGGTCTTCATCCATACATGCTGGCTTAAACCCAACGCCCCAGTCTTGAACGGTGAGTTCTACTTGTTTTTCGGTGCGTTTCAGGTCAACACGCAGGCGAGGCGACCGTGAATACTTCAGGCAATTGTTCAGGGCTTCTTGCACAATTCTAAAGGCGGTGATTTCAACGAGTGGGGGCAACCGGCTGTCTGCCAGATTTGTGGAGAAATCTAGCTGGCAATGCATATCGCTTGCAATTTGCTTGGCCAACTCGTGCAGGGCTGGCGACAAACCCAAATCATCCAGTAACGCGGGGCGCAGTCCTTCAATCAGGTGACGTCCTTCCACAATGGCAGCTTTGAGGTGATCAAGACCGCGCTGCAATGATGCCTCTGCTTTGTCTGGGTCGGTGTTGCGTAATTGGGTAAAATTATTTAGTTGCAGTCGCGTGCCCACCAATCGTTGAATCAAACCGTCGTGAATATCATAGGCCGCCATCCGGCGTTCTTCTTCCTGAAAATGGATCAGTTGTTCCAGTAGATTTTGGCGTTGATGGCTGTAACGAGCAATGGTTTCAGACATCTCGTTAAATGCCTGGGTTAGTTGGCCTATTTCATCGTTGGTGGTGATGGGGACCGGTGCGGTGAGTTTTCCCTGCCCAAAAAGCTCTACGTTTTCGCGCAGGGTGCGGATGGATGCCGTCAGGTTATGCGCCAACCCAACGGTCAGCGCGAAGGCGACGACGCCGGCCAGAATAAGAATCGAGACGGCCGTGACTCTAAATTGCCACACGGCGGCAAAAATAGATTTCTGTAACTCATCGTGAATAATAATCCAATAGTGCGTCTGGTTTGCGGGGTCTGGAAAAACAGGGATGTACACCAGGGCATTGTTGCCCAATGTATATCCTGGTCGTCCCGATAATATGTTGCGATAAGTTTTGGGGTAATGGGTTTGCACGCGAAAGCCGGTGTTCAGGTCGTTTGGGCCACCCCATTCAATGTTGTGGTTGGGGTGAGACAAGTAGTATCCATCCTGATCGACCATAAATATTATGCCACCGTCATTATCCGCTTCGCCGATGGTATTCAAGAATTTTTCGGCGAAGATGTTGGTAATCACAATACCGCGTGCTTTGCCATACGCATCGAATACAGGGGTGGCGTAGCGGAGTACTGGTTTGAAAGGCGTTTCAATTGCACCGTGTTCCCGGTTAAGGTCCAATGGTGAGACAAAAACGTCTCCCTTTTTTAGCGCCATCGTTTCCTGAAAGTAATAGCGGCCTGATTTGTTTTGCAGGTTAGCGCGGGCGATAGGATAGGACGCGACACCGTCGGAATCAATACGGATGAATTCCTGACCGGTTTCTGTGATGTAGCGGACCTGGTAGTAAATGCCACGGCGACGGGAAAAGGTGGTAAAATCATCACTCACGTGTTGCCGCCAGTGTTCAATTTCAAGGGGAGTGTTGTCGGCGCGGGCATTGAGCAGGGACTGCAACCCATCCATTTCACTTAAAAACAGAATGTCTTGCTTGGCAGAATTCAAAAAGGCGTTAATCCGTGTGGCTTGTTGGGTGGCTTTGTTTTGAGCATCACTTAAAGCGTTCTCTTGTAAAATGTGGCTGGTAATCCAATTGCCGTACAGACCGGTGCCAATCAGGGGAACCAGCACGACTATTAGTGTTGATACCAGTAATTTATTTTGAATACGGTCGAAAAACTTCATAACCGAGTGCACCAAAATCTTAAGGGTTTAAAGAGGGTCAACATCAGGATAACGCTGAACGAGGTTTGTGTCAATCCTGGTTCGGCGCGGCAACAGGAGTAAACGTGACGATTGTCACATATATGGGTGAAAAACGTCACTTTCGGGACTGTGTCGCTTACGGTATAATAGGGCCAGTTTTTAAAACATCATGGACAATTCCCGAACTGGCATTAGATTATGTTATAATACCATTCAACCATTTTGAAATTAGCAGGTGCTATGGTGCAAACAATTAAAACAATCTTTAAATACAATGTTGGTTTGGTGATTCTCTTGGTTGGATTATTGGCAATGGGCCTATCCATCGATGCGCAGGGGAGCGTGGCATTGAGCAGTTTGCGCATTCAAATTTGGCCTGAGTTCGACCGTCCGGAGACGTTGGTGATATACCAGGGCGAAGTTGACTCTGCTACGCCGCTGCCTGCCACATTGACGTTTAACTTGCCCGCAGACGTAGCATCAATGCATGCCGTGGCGGTTGCTACGTCAGATGGAAATCTGGTGAATAACCCCTACCAGTTAAATCCTAATGGCGACAAAGTTGAGCTGGTTCTCAGCATTGATTCCCCGCGATTCCAGTTTGAATATTATGACCCCGGTATGATTGTAAAAAACGGGACGGAACGACAGCTCAATTTTAATATCTCGACAAATTACCCTGTTGCACAATGGCAAATGGAGTTTCAGGAACCTTTAGGTGCAACGAATGTAAAACTATCGCCTGAGGCCGACGAGGTGACAACCGGGACAGATAATTTTGTGTACCACATCTACCGCCGGGAAAATGTTGAACCTGGCCCGGTGATGGTTTTGAACGGCAAGTACACCAAAGAATCAGACACGCTGACTACTCAGGTACAGGTTGACATTCCCCAATCACTGGAAACATCTACTGCCCCTATGTCGTCTCAAAACTGGACGCTGACCATTGGCTATTTGCTGGTAGGGTTGGGCGTAGGTGTGCTGCTGGTGGGAGGCGGTATATGGATCTTTAACAATAGCTCGCTGGGCCACGCTAACGAGCCACCACGCCGACCGGCACGAAAACGGGGCGCTTTGCGTGAAAGTAAATCAAAATCTACGCGCAGCGAGCGACAACTTTCGCCACGCCAACCACCTGCCGTACAAATGGAAGCTAAATTCTGCCCGCAGTGTGGCACTCCCTACAATCCCGATGCGAAGTTTTGTCATCAATGCGGCGCGCCCCGGCGATAGCAATTTTTAATCAAACTTTAATTTTTTATTTAACTATTATTAATCTTGGCTTAAACTGAACTGAGTATTATTGATTTGTGACTAAATTTACGCGTGCTGTTATTTTGGCATTTGTTTTTTGGGGCGCTGCAAATTCTGCGACGATTACCATGGCACAAACGCCCACACAACCGCAAATAGCCTTTACTGCATTCCAAAATGGTCAGTGGGATATTTTGAGTGTGACGCCTGATGGCGGTGCGCTAAGGCAATTAACAAATGATGCGTACGAAGATTGCGACCCCGTTTTTTCGCCAGATGGTACAATGCTGGCCTACAGCTCTCGCAGAAATGGGAACTGGGATATTTACTTGTTGAACCTTGCCACCGGTGAGCAAACCCGGCTCACTGACCACCCCCATTATGATGGTTCACCGGCCTGGAATCCGACCGGAGATACACTGGCATTTGAATCTTATCGCAGTGGCGATCTAGATTTGTGGCTGATTAACACAACTCCCAACAGTATCCCGCGCAATTTAACCGCAACATCTTCCGCGGGCGATTTTGACCCGGCCTGGGATGACACAGGTGGCACCCTGTTTTTTAGCTCGTGGCGCAGCGGTGATAATGACCTCTGGGCGTTGAATGTGGCCCAGAATACGCTTGAACAGTTAACAACGGAATCGACGTCAGAGAGCCAGCCGGTTTGGGATGCGCAGAACCAGCGTTTGGCGTACCTCCGCAATAAGCTGGGAGACCGAGATATTTGGATTGTTGACGAAAACCGGCTCGCTGTGCCGTACTCCTGGGTGGGTAGCGTAACGCACCCCGCGTTCAGCCCCGATGGTCGGAGCGTGGCTGCTGTTTGGCAGGGTGCAAACACGTACCGGCTGGTGCGGCTTGACGCTGAAAATCCCGTGCCGGTATTTTTAACAGACAACATCCTGATGCGGGGGAAAATTAACTGGCACGGTAGTGCTGTGTTGGGCGGCAAGGCGATTGCGCAACTGACCCCGCCAGACCCATCGCCTTTGTACAACGAGACATTGGTCCCCAGCACCAGCTCCAATGGTGAACCCTACGATTTGGTTCGCTTGAATGACTTGCGCACTGGCCTGCCGTGGCTGGCCGACACGGTTGACGATTCTTACCAGGCCTTGCGCTATCGACTGCGCGATGAAGTAGGATATGATTTTTTGGGTGATGTATCAGAAACACTGCGGCCCATCAACTTTTTCAGCAACGCCAGTCAATATTCTAGCTGGCACAAAAGCGGTCGAGCTATTGATACCCGCTTTGATGTGCCCGGTCAGCGGCTTGAAATTGTAAAAGAGGACATCGGCGGGGAGACCTATTGGCGCATTTTGCTGCGCTGTGATGACCAATCGGGCCGGTGTGGTCGCCCTGTCTCCGTCCGCCCCTGGGACTACAGCGGGCGCGCCAGAACAGTGATTGCGCCCCATCAAGGTGGCATCGAAAAGCCAAATCTGTATGGCTATTATGTGGATTTTACCCAATTGGCGCAAATGTACGGTTGGGAGCGCATAGCCTCGCACGATGAGGAAGATTTTAGCTGGACATGGCATTTTAAGGCGTTTGAATACTGGCATTTTCAAAAGCCTTTTAAGAACCAGAACGGGCGTAGCAATTGGTATGGGGCGATGTTACAGGTATACCCCAAATCAAAGGTGGATTCTTATTTTACGTGGAATAAAATGCGCGCTGCAGGCGACGATCCCGATCTGATTATGCTGAAGGGCATTCCCGCGCCGCCGCAGGCTCAACGCTGGTGGCAGCAACTGGTAGTAGATAATCAGTATTAATTTGATAGATGAATGACGCAGGACGATTAAATAAATGTAAGGAGTGTTGTGATGCAAGGTGATAAAGTAATGAATATTCCCGCTGACGTAACGCGCAATAAGGCAAACAAGAAAACAAAATTTATTATTGGTGGGGCTGTTATTTTTTTGGCAGTGGTTTATTTAATCTACACCGGCGTACAAAGCAGCGCCGCATATTTTTTGACCATTGATGAATTGTATGCCAAAGGCGAAGCTCTGTATAACCGGCAGGTGCGGGTCTCTGGAATGGTTGATGCAACTACCATAGATTACAACAATAAAGATTTAACGTTGAAATTCGATGTGGTCAGCGAAACAGGACAGCATTTGCCTGTGGTTTTCAACGGCCCCAAACCTGACCAAATGCGTGAAGGTGCGGAGGCTATCATCGAAGGGAAATTTGATGGCAATTCCTTTAGTGCCAAAACGTTGCTTTTAAAATGTCCCAGTCGCTATGAAGGAGAGCCTGAACAAATTCAGGTAGAGTCTGTTCAACAGTAAAGGCTTGGGAAAATACAACCTTCCTCATAACGCCACATCCCCTGTCTCCTTCTTCCCAACGGGAAGAAGGAGCGTAGTTACTTCATTAATAAAAAGGAAAAGGTATGCCCAGTATTGGATTTGCAGCTCAAGTATTAGCGCTGGCGTTGGCACTGTATGCCTCGGTTGTGGCTGTGGTGGGCGCGCAGAGAAAACGCCAGGATTTGATTATCAGTGCCAGAAATGCATCATTAACGGTAACAGTTTTACTCACAATTGCTGTTGGCGCGTTAGAATACCTGTTAATTACCCAGCATTATCAAACAGAATACGTGGCGAACGTAACCAACAGTGATTCTACATTGTTTTTTAGAATGGCGGCATTGTGGGGGGGGCAAAATGGCTCGCTACTTTTCTTTGCCTGGTTAATGTCTATTTTTGCGGGGGCGGTTCTCCTTAGAAAATGGGGAGCTGTGCAAACACTTATTCCGTATGTTATTGCGGTAATGCAGGTCGTGATGATTTTCTTCATCGGCCTGATTGTGTTTGTGGCAAACCCGTTCAAGCAACTTCCCTTCTTCCCCGCCGACGGGCAGGGCCTGAATCCCTTGCTTTACCACTGGGGCATGGTGATCCATCCTCCCGTGCTATATATTGGATTTGTGGCCTTTATCGTGCCCTACGCTTTTGCCATTGCCGCACTCATTACCCGTCAGCGTGGCGATCTGTGGATGCGTACCACACGCCGCTGGACATTGGTTGCCTGGTTGTTTTTGAGCATGGGGTTGTTGCTGGGAGGGCGATGGGCGTATGATGTTTTGGGCTGGGGTGGCTATTGGGGTTGGGACGCCGTGGAAAACGCGGCCCTTATTCCCTGGTTGGTTGCCACACCCTTCTTGCATTCGGTGATTATCCAAGAAAATCGGGGGATGATGAAACGCTGGAACGTGGCCCTGATTGTCCTAACCTTCTGCCTGGTTATTGAGGGAACATTCCTGACCCGGTCTGGTGTTATCGGCTCTGTCCACACCTTTGCTCAAAGCGCGATTGGCCCACTTTTCCTCGGATTTATTGGCATCTTGTTTATCTTCTCGCTGGCCCTGTTCATCAATCGATGGGATGACCTGGCCGGTGACAATGAACTCGACTCGATGCTTTCCAGAGAATCGGCGTTTTTGCTGAATAACTTGCTTTTTATTGGTATTGCCTTTACCGTGTGGTGGGGCACGCACTTCCCCATTATTTCAGAAGCAATATTGGGCCAGAAAATTGTGGTTGGCCCACCATTTTTCCGCAAAGCGGTTGGCCCGTTGTTTGCCGCACTTGTTTTGCTGATGGGCATCGCTCCCCTCATGCCCTGGCGACGGGTAACATCTCGCAAACTGCTGGCATCGCTTAAATGGCCGGCGATAGTAGGGGCATTGACGGTGATTGTCCTTTACGCTGTCACCTGGATTAGAATGCCCGGCGCGCTGATCGCGTTTGGATTTATTGCCTTTACGCTCACGACCACGTTGATGGAATACTGGCGTGGGGTTAGAGCCAGGCAAAAAGCGCACGGCGAGAACCTGTTCCAGGCGCTGGCCCGACTCGCCATTCGCAATCGTCGGCGTTACGGGGGGTATCTCATTCATCTTGGCGTGCTGTTTGCCGCTATTGGGATTACCGGTATGGAATTTTATCAGGTTGAAACGCAGCAAAATGTTGCCAGAGGTGAATCGTTCTCTATTTCTTCTCCATTTGTGGGGACGTATGATTTAACGTATGTGAATTTGAACACCAAACAGGTAAATCCCGGCGTTGAAAATACAGAGGCCACCTTGCAAGTTAGCCGCAACGGCAAGCCTGTGGGAGAGATTGTCCCCTACCGCGAATTTTTTGTTCGCCAGCAGCAGCCAATGACCATCCCCGATGTCCATCGTGATTTTATGACTGAATTGTACGTAATTGTGGCCGGGTGGGAACCGGGTGGACAGACGGCAACGTTTAAAGCCTACATTAATCCGCTGATCAACTGGCTGTGGTTAGGAGGCATTATTTTCGTGTTGGGAACGCTGGTTGCCGCGTGGCCGTCCGCACAACCGGCTCGACGCTTATCAACCGTTAAACATCGTGAGAATGTGGTGGCAGTAAAATGAAAAAAATAAACAACATCTTCCCTTTTCTTGTCCTTGTAGCTGTGATGGTATTGGGGGTGCTGGTTGTGCCCACATTTGCACAGGAGCCTGCCAAAACCGAAGTGACAATGGACCAGGTGAACAAGGTTGCCAGACAGCTTAATTGCCCCACCTGCCAGTCGCTGAACCTGGAAGATTGCCGCACCCAAACTTGCTCGCAATGGCGGGACCAAATTAAAGACTTGCTGGCGCAAGGTTACACTGAACAAGAGGTTTTAGATTGGTATATTGCTCGTTTTGGTGTTGAAGTACTGCAAGAGCCACGTCGACAGGGCACGGGGTTGTGGGTCTGGCTACTGCCGGCTGTCGGTCTATTGGCCGGCGTTACGTGGTTGGGCTTCATTTTGAAGCGGTGGTCTGCTGCAAAAGCTGTGCCGGTTACTGCACCGACCGCAGACGAATCGCCCGGTGAGCCGATTGTTGATGATTATTTACAGCAGGTTGAGAAAGATTTAAAGGAACTCTAAGCGCATGAGCGAAACAACAACTGTAAAATCTTCTAATAGTACCAAAATTATCCTTTTAACTGTGGGCGTTGGAGCGTTGTTGGTTCTCTTTTTTGTATTTGCCTGGAATCTGCAAACCCGTGAATCGACCCAGTTGCAGGGTGCGCCGGCCCCGGATTTTTCGTTCACCACATTTAAAGGTGAGCAGATGTCCCTGGCGGGGTTACACGGGCAGCCGATTGTGATGAACTTTTGGGCGAGCTGGTGCGTGGAGTGTTATAAAGAAGCCGCTCTACTGGAACAGGCGTATCAAGATTACAAAGGCGAAGGCGTAGTATTTTTGGGCATTGATTATTTAGACACCGATAAAGAGGCGCTGGCTTATATGGCTCAATACGGCATCACGTATCCCTCCGGCCCAGACATCGAATCAAAAATTGCGCGTGATTATCGAATTACCGGCGTGCCAGAAACCTTCTTTATCAACAAGCAGGGTCACATTATCCATGTTCAAATCGGCCCCATCGAACGCACTCAGCTTTATGGCCTGCTTGAAAAACTGACAAATTGATCCCCCGGAGGCTCACATTAAATGGATACCACTGCCACCTTTTCCATTGTTGTTATCGCTTTAATGATTGTTGCTACATTCTGGTGGGTGTTGCGGCCGCTCTTTGGAAATACGCAACAAGTTACCGCAACAGAATCATTTGAGCGCCAATCTTTCGTCGAACTTGAATTGCGCCGCGACGCAATTTACAAAGCCATAAAAGACCTTGAATTTGATTTCGAGAGCAATAAAATTTCTGAGGACGATTATCAACAGGCGCGGCTTAAATTTATGCAACAAGCCGCCGACGTCCTCCGGCAAATTGACCATTATTCTGAAGATGTAGACGCGGAGCTGGATGCTCGGATTGATGAGCTGCTGGCCCAACTGCAAACCGCCGAGGGGAAGTTCGCCGACGAGGCACTGCGACAGAGCATCCGCGCTGAAATTGAGCGAGAGGCACAAACGACACCCACTGAAACTACCTGCCCCAAATGTGGACAGCCCGTTCAACCCGGTGATGGCTTCTGTAGCGCGTGTGGTGCGTCACTGAGCGTTACCTGCCCCAACTGTCAGGCCGTTGCCGTGCCCGGCGATGTGTTTTGCGCCCATTGTGGAACCCGCCTGGTAACGGAGGAGGTGGCTCAATGAGAAGCTTGACCTTCCGCAAATTGCCGCTGTTTATCGCTGTTTTTGTTTTGATGGGAGCGATACTGATGCAATCTTCTGTGTGGGCCGCACCCCCCAAACAAGAGCCAACCCAAAAACCATCTGTGGTTAAGGGGGCCACCCTCTGGGCCGAAAATTGCGCCCCCTGTCACGGTGCTACCGGCAAGGGCGATGGCCCTACCGCCGCGTCATTGAAGTTCAAGCCCGCCGATTTTACAGATGTCGAAGCCGCCAAAACGCGCACCCTGGCCGAAGTGTTCACCACCATCAAAGAAGGACGGATGGACAAGATGATGCCCCCGTGGAAAAATCGGCTGACTGATAATGAGATTTGGGACGTGGCCGCCTATGCCCAAAACCTGTCCGTAACGTCCGCCGACCTCTCTGCCGGAAAAACGGTCTACGCTGAAAATTGCGCCACATGCCACGGCGCAGATGGGGTGGGGGATGGCATAGACCTCACGCAACCAAC
>CAYPUV010000149.1:0-10087 GCA_964413895.1 uncultured Anaerolineaceae bacterium | reverse complement strand
ATAAATTCAACTCCGGTTGTCTATTCCGTTTTTCAACTGCGAAATATAGGCTTAATTTTGAAAAGGCAAATCTAACAATCCTATTGTCGCCAACCACCCAACCTGGCCTTTTGTTGTGGAAGGAGTTAATTGAAACTTCATTCGCCAGCAAACTTGCGTGTAATTCAACGTGTCTTTGTCTGTGAAGGGGTGTTTTGGTTCGCAGGGGTCTTTAATTGAAATTTTTGGTGGGGGGCGGCGACTGAATGGGAGCGACAGCATTCTGAGTAACCTTGGGCGCAGCAAAAGTTGTATTGAAGGGTACGGTTAACATAGTGTAATTCACGCCACCCGCACTCTTCGATACGCGTGTCACCGGATGCAATCATCAAACCTGCCTAAAAACTGAAACACACCCCTGAATAGTTGCCCACTTTCACCATTTTTACCCGATGTGCTATAATCGAATAAAGATACCCGAGATGAGTACCAACGATGAAACTTGGTGTTGTTTTTCCCCAAACCGAAATTGGCAGCGACCCCATCATCATCAAAGATTATGTCCAGGCCGTCGAAGCAATGGGCTACCGTTACCTCCTTGCCTACGAGCACGTGCTGGGAGCAAACCCCAACCGCCCCGGTTGGGATGGCTACCGCCCTTACACCTACCGCGATGCCTTTCACGAGCCGTTTGTTCTGTTTGGCTACCTGGCCGGCCTCACCCGCACCCTTGAATTTGTCACCGGCATCCTGGTGCTGCCGCAGCGACAAACCGCGCTGGTTGCCAAACAAGCCGCTCAGGTGGACATCCTCTCCGGTGGCCGGCTGCGATTGGGCATCGGCGTTAGCTGGAATGATGTGGAGTACCAGGGGATGGGAGCAAACTTTCACAATCGCGGCCAGCGCATCGAAGAACAAGTGACGGTGCTGCGTCGCCTGTGGACAGAACCGCTAGTAAATTTTCATGGCGCCCATCACGCCCTGCCCGATGTCGGCTTGAACCCGCTTCCTGTGCAGCGTCCCATTCCCATCTGGTTCGGTGGTATGGCCAACGCCGTGCTGCGCAGGATGGCCCGGTTGGGCGATGGTTGGTTCCCCGGCGGCGCGCCTGGTCCCGCCCTGCGAGAAAAAATCGACCGCCTGCGGGACTTTCTGGCAGCGGCCGGGCGCGACCCCGCCACCTTCGGCATTGATGGGCGGCTGCGACTAAAAGACTATCCCTCCTCAGCATGGAAAGCACAGACAGTGGCGTGGCAGAAGTTGGGCGCAACGCACCTGGCAATCAACACAATGGGGATGGGGTTGACTTCTCCCCAGGCGCACATCGACGCCCTGCGCGAGTTTAAATTGTCCATTAGCCATGCACAATGAACAACTTCAAAAACATCGAATCTCAAACCAAAGGATGAACGATATGACGCCACAAATCAACAGAATCGTTTTAATTGTGCTCGACAGCGTGGGTTGCGGCGACGCCCCCGATGCCGCCGCTTATGGCGATGAAGGGTCAAACACGCTAGGACATATCGGCACCGCAGTGGGGGGGCTGAACCTGCCTCATCTGCAAAAAATGGGACTGGGCAACCTCGCCGACATTCAAGGTGTACCCCCCACCAATGATACCATTGGCGCGTATGGCCGCCTCACCGAAGCCAGCGCCGGCAAAGATACCACCACCGGGCATTGGGAACTCGGCGGCGTGCCGCTGAAAACGCCCTTTCCCACCTACCCCAACGGCTTCCCCGCCGATTTGATGGCGGAATTTGAACGACGCATCGGGCGAGGAACGCTGGGCAATTATCCCGCCTCCGGCACAGAAATCATCAAAGAACTGGGCACAGCACACATGCGCA
The DNA here is from genome assembly GCA_964413895.1 of uncultured Anaerolineaceae bacterium. Taxonomy (GTDB): domain Bacteria; phylum Chloroflexota; class Anaerolineae; order 4572-78; family 4572-78; genus JANTHQ01. The sequence goes on along the minus strand of CAYPUV010000149.1, from coordinate 8,255 downwards.
CCGGCAAGCCCATCGTTTACACCTCCGGCGACAGCGTTTTCCAGATTGCCGCCCACACCAACATTATCCCGCTGGAAGAACTCTACCGCGAATGCAAAATTGCCCGGAACCTGCTCACCGGCGAACACGCGGTGGGACGGGTGATTGCGCGCCCATTCATCGGCGACAGCCCCGCCAACTTCACCCGCACCGAAGACCGCCGCGATTTCAGCCTCACGCCACCTGCCGATACCCTTCTTGACGTGGTGAAAAAAGCGGGTATGGAAGTGATGGCCGTCGGCAAAATAGAAGACATTTTCGCCCATCGCGGCATTACGCAGAGCAATCACACCGGCAATAACATGGCGGGGGTCGATGCGATTATTGATTTTTGCCAGCAAGACAATCGTGGCTTAATTTTTGCCAATCTGGTGGATTTTGACGCCCTGTACGGACACCGAAATAATCCACGGGGTTATGCCGACGCACTGGAAGCCTTTGATGCGCGCCTGCCAGAAATTCACGCCGCACTGCGCCCCACCGATGTGCTGATGCTCACCGCCGACCACGGCAACGACCCCACCACCCCCAGCACCGACCATTCCCGCGAGCGCGTGCCACTGCTCATCGCTGGCGCGCCCATTCGCCCCGCCACCAATTTCGGCACGCGCCCGCGCTTCTCTGATCTGGGCGCGACCATTGCCGATATGCTGGGGCTGTCGTGGCGCGGCGCAGGGCAATCGTTTGCGGCAGCAGTTTTGAAATAGCGGGAACAAACTGAATTTTTCCCCCACGCCACCTGGAGGCCTCAACTATGCCCACCCCTCAACAGCGCATCAATCAGCTATTTCAACAAGGTGTAACCCTGGCGCGCGCCGGACAAAAAGGAAGCGCCAGAAAATACCTCCGCTATGTAGTTGCGCTTGACCCAGGTCATGAAACAGCCTGGCTTTATCTGGCAGGCGTAGCCGACAACGCACACACAGCCATCGCAGCGCTGAACCGGGTGCAAGCCATCAACCCCAACAACCCGCACCTCCCCGAAGCCTGGGATTGGGTACGGCACACGTGGCCCGCTTACCCCAACCTTCCTCCGCAAACATTAAAATCCTCTGTCACAGGCACACCCAAACCGCCATTGGAAAACCTCATTGTCGTCCCCACAACGCCTCCACCTGTGGCCACACCGCAATCAAGCGGGTGGAAAAAACTCATCAATGCGGGATTATTCATTGGGCAACGCCTGGGATTTGGTTTGCTGGTTTTGCTCACCATCATCTATTTGAGCCATTTGGGGTTGGATATGGCGCGGGGTACGCCTTTCGGCGCGGCGGCAGCACTGGCAATCACCAAAACCATTGCCTATTTGGGACGGTTGATGCACGGCGATTTGGGCATGACCCAGGCAGGGGTGTTCACGGGATTGCCCAGTCCGGTCATTCAAGTCATCCCCGATCTGTTACGCAAAAGTTTCGGTTTGCTGATGATTTCATTGGGGCTGGCGACAGGGGTTGGCGTAACGCTGGGGATTCTAGCAGCCCAACAACGCCGCTCCGGGTGGTCGCTCACCATTATTGTGGCCTCTATTGTGGGCGTCTCCATCCCCAGTTTTTTTGCCGCCCTACTGCTGCAAATCCTGCTGATTCAGTGGACACGGCGCACCGGTTCGCCGCTGCTGCCGCTGGGCGGCTTTGGGTGGGATAAACACCTTATTCTGCCGGCGCTGGTGCTGGCAGCGCGACCGGTGGCACAGATTGTCCGCGTCACGTTCATCTCTGTTGGGAATGTACTGGAGCAAGATTTTGTGCGCGTGGCGCACGGCAAAGGGCTGCGCGGCAGCACCGTCCTCTTTCGACACGTCATTCGCAATGTAGCCATCCCCGTGCTGACCACCATTGGGCTGTCGCTACGTTTTTCGTTGAGCAGCCTGCCGGTAGTGGAATTCTTTTTCGGCTGGCCTGGATTGGGGTTCGTGCTGCTAAAAGCCATATCGCAAAAGGATGATAATCTCACCGTGGCCCTGACACTCAGCTTGGGCGTGGTGTTCATTTTGGTGAACCTGCTGCTGGATGGGGTATACCGGTTGATTGACCCGCGTCTGCGCTCGGCGATGCGCCAAACGCAGCGGGGCAGCAACAAATTCAGTCTGAAGAACATGCTGGCCGACCTGCTTGCCATGTTGGCCGACAATCCGCTGCACCGTTGGCTGAACCTGCGCCGCCGTCCCGCTGAACCAGACCCGCTGAAAGCAATTTTGGCACGCAAACAGCGCCGCAGCAGCGACCGCTTCGACCCCGCCGGGGCAACCGTGGCACGCCGCCACACGCTGCTGCGCGGCACGCTGGGCAACTTCCCCTTTGCCGTAGGGGGAATACTGGTGCTGATGCTGCTGGCGGTGATTATTTTTGGGCCGCAGTGGACGCCGCACAGCCCGTACACCACCCAAGGGTTGACCATTGTGAACGGCAAAATGGAGGTGCCACCTTTTGCCCCCAACGATGTGTACCCCTGGGGCACAGATGTTTTGGGGCGCGATATGATGAGTTTGGTGCTGGCGGGTGCGCAACAAACCCTGTTTCTGGCGGCACTGGTTATGGCCGCCCGCGTGCTGATTGGGTTTGTGCTGGGCGCGTTGGCAGGATGGTTCAGTGACTCGTGGTTCGACCGGCTGGTGCTGTCGCTGGCCGAAACAATTGCCGCTTTCCCCACCCTGTTGCTGGCAATGATTCTCATTCTGGCGTTGGGGATTCGGCAGGGATTGCAACCGTTTGTGGTAGCGCTGGGCTTTGTCGGCTGGGGAGAGGTGATGCAGTTTGTGCGCAGCGAAGTGATGGCCCTGCGCCCCAAACCGTTCATTGAAAGCGCCGTGGCCATTGGGTTGCGCACGCCGGGCATCATCCGCAATCACGTGCTGCCGAATCTCATCTCACCGCTCATTTCCATCGCCGCGCTGGAGATGGGAGCAGTGTTGATGCTGCTGGGCGAGCTGGGCTTCATCGGTATTTTCATCGGCGGGGGCGCTTTCGCCGAGCTGGAAATTGATATGCCTCCCTATCATTATTCGGATGTGCCGGAGTGGGGGGCACTGCTGAGCAACGTGCGCGTGTACGCCCGCTCGTACCCCTGGACGGCCATTTATCCCACGCTGGCATTTTTTGTCTCTATTTTGAGCTTCAATCTATTTGGCGAAGGGATGCGCCGACTGGTGGAAAGTGTGGGCGTGGGCATCAACCGTCTGTTCAATCGATACACAGTGGGGCTGGCGGCGCTGCTGCTGGTAGCCGCGGTGTGGGCGCGAGGCAACACCGGCTCAACGGCGTTTTATCGACAACAAGCCAGTTTGTTCGATGGGCAAAACGCGCTGGTGCAGGTGCAGGCACTGAGCGCCCCGGCGCTATCGGGGCGGGCGCTGGGGTCCAACGGGATTGAAACTGCGGCCAATTACATCTCTGACCAGTTTGCAGCGCTGGGATTGCAACCCGCCGGAGAGAAAACCACCTTCCTGTACCGTCGCAAGCGCGGGTTTGAACAGCTCACCGCAACGCCGCAGCTTGTGCTGGCGGATGGCAACGCGCAGCCGGTGTATCATCAAAATTATGCCGTCTACCCCGGTAGAAATCGAAATCTGGGCGCGGCAAGCGGCACAGTACATTTCATCACCACCGGTCCACTGTCGGCATCCGGTTTCGGCAGAAGTAATTTTAAAGCTTTGCAAGACCTGTCGTACACTAACCAGATTTTGCTGGTGCTTTCGAGCCGGGATGCGTTTTACATGGAACATGTCCCCCGCGCAGGCATGCTGGTTGTTGCCAATGACCCGGCGGCGCTGCAACAGTCCTACACCCTGTCGAATCGTGACCCGGTGGATACGACCTTCGGCACGGGACGTAAAAGCGGGCAAGATGCACCGGTGCTGTGGATAGACGATGCCACCGCCGACCGTCTCCTGGCCGGCACCGGACAGACCGTCGAAAACCTGCGGCTGCACTCGCAACGGCTGCTGGAAAACCAGCTCATTGATTTTGGAACCCCCAATCGTGCGTCGCTGTCAGTGCAGGGGGATATGGAAGACCGCTTTGTTACCTATCACGTGCTGGGCTATCTGCCCGGCGCATCGGGGCAGGGACCGGGCAATCTGGACAGCGAAATGATTATGGTGCTGGCACAGTATGACGCCCCCGCCGCCGACCCTGATGGTCACCCCCGATTGAATGCCAACGACAACGCCAGTGGGGTGGCAGTAATGCTGGAAGCTATCCGCACCTTGCAAGAATCGGGCTACCAACCATATCGCACCATCTTATTTGGGGCGTACAGTTCAGAGGGACTGGAAGGGGGCGAAGTGGTGACGGCTCCCCCTGATCCGCAAAAATTACTCCAGGGCAAAATCGGGTTCGCCGGGAATTTTGAGGTAAAAGCGGTGATTGACTTGCGCGGGCTGGGCGCCGGGGATGGGAATAAGCTGGCGATTTCAACGGGGGGAAGTTTGCGATTAGCGCAATTATTAGAGAACGCCGCCGCGCAAATGGGCGTAAAAACCACCCGTGTGGATGAGCCGGTGGACTTCACACAGGTATTTGCAGAGCAATCAACGCGGCAAAGCGGGCAGACAGCGCCGCAAATTGGCCTGCACTGGGAAGGCTGGGAAGCCATCGCCCACACGCCCGCCGACACGCCGGAAACTATTTCGGCAAAGAAGCTAGAAAAATCGGGCCGGGCACTGAGTTTGGCGCTGATGATTTTGGGAAGGGAAACAGAGTATTAAGCTGCCAACTACAAAAGATGCTGGCTCTCCGATTCTTGCATAAAATCCCAAAACTCGCTTTGGGCACGGGTGGCGGGGTGACGGCTGCTGTGGACCACGTAGATTTCTCGCTGCAACGAAAGCCCTTCTACCTGCACCTCTTTTAAGCGTCCCACCTCGATCCCCCGGCAGGCGACGGTTCTGGAAATGAACGCCACACCAATTCCTTCTTCCACTGCCATCGCAATCGCTTCCGTATTGCCAATTTCCATCACCATGTTCAATTGATCAATGGTCAACCCCACCCGCTGAAAAGCGGCCTCTACTTCCTCCCGCGTCCCCGATTGCTTATCTCGCATAATAAAATCTACCCCAATGAGTTCCTCCGGCTGGATAAGGTCGCGGGTTGCCCAGGGGTGATCAATGGGCACAACCAGCACCACATAGTCATCAAAACAATGATGAAAAACAGCATCGCTGCACTTTGGCGGGGCGCTCACAATCGCCAGATGCACCACACCTTCACACAGCTCAGAGAGAACTTCTGCGCGGGAGCGATTGCGAATACTGACCTGCACACGTGGGAATCGTTGGCGGAACTGGGCCACCAATGTTGGCAAATGGTATTTTCCGGTGGTGGTGCTGCATCCAATAATAAGGTGTCCCGTCACCTCTCCTTTTAGAGCTTCCATTTCTTCTGTAATCTGGATAGAACGGCGGATCATCTCTCGCGCCATAGGGATGAGCGCCTGGCCTTGTTCGGTGAGCACCAGGGTTCGACCAGCACGGTGAAATAACTGCAACTTCAGCTTTCTTTCCAGCGATCGAATCTGCATACTTACCGCCGGCTGGGTCAGGTTAAGCTGCCGAGCGGCTGCAGAAAAATTTTGGGTTTCTGCAGCCGCTAAAAAAATTGTAAGTTCATGAACATCTAACATGTGGAAATCCCCACGCAATAACCAATGCCTTATTGTGAATATTGTAACACATTATCCCAACAAAAACAATGATAAATATAATCTCACCATAAAAATCATTTATATAAATCCATAATCAATTGTTATAAGATTTTTTTATATAAACCATTGAAATCCATAAAATAAAATGTTACAATACAATCACAATGTGAAATGTATCACAACTGTTTCGTTGAAAGTCCTCTCATCCAACTCAAACCTGTTTGTTTTCACCAAATCTCTATGCCGATAAAACCAGGTAAAAACTACCAACAGCTCATTTTTAAAAACACAAAGGAGAAAGAGAAAATGTTTAAAAAATTATCACTGATGCTAGTCACAATCATTGTGCTCGGTTTGCTGATCCCGGGTATCGCAATGGCAGAGGGACCTACCGGTGATTTCGCTGTGGTGCAGGGGCGCGTTGCCGAATGGCTCGCCTCCTCCCCCAACCCCGTCATCGCCGCTGATGCCGTTTACGCCAACCTCAACGATGGCAATACCGCCAATGATCCCTTCATCCTCAGCGTCCGCAAACCCGACGCCTACGCCAAAGGTCACGTCCCCGGTGCCATCAATATCCCCTGGAACCAGGTTGCCAAACCAGAAAGCCTGGCCAAACTTCCCGCCGACAAACCCATCGTCGATTATTGCTACACCGGCCACACCGGACAGGTTGCGATGACCTCGCTCAACCTTCTCGGCTACAATGTCACCAATATGAAATTCGGCATGATGGGCTGGACCAAAAATGACGACGTCCTCGCCACTGGCCGTTTCTACCCCGACGCCGTCCCCGACTACCCCACCGAAACGACCATCAACGAACCCTCTCAAACCTACAACTTCCCCGTCCTCAACACTGGCGCTTCCGATAAACAGGAAATCATCCGCTCCGCCGTCGATGCCTACCTCTCCTCCGGCAGAAGCCCTGTTATGCCCGCTTCTGACCTCTACAACATTCTTAACGACGGCGATCCTTCCAACGATCCCGTCATCCTCAGCGTCCGCAAACCCGATGACTACGCCAAAGGCCACGTCCCCGGTGCCATCAATATCCCCTGGCCCAAACTCGGCGACCCCGCTGAACTCGATAAACTCCCGCCCGACAAACCCATCGTCGTCTACTGTTACACCGGACACACCGGTCAGCTCGCCACCACTCTCCTCAACGTGATGGGCTATCAGGCCACCAATATGAAGTTCGGCATGATGGGCTGGAGCAAAAACCCCAACGTCCTCGCTCTCACCCCCTTCGATCCCGCTACCCAACCTGACTTCCCCGTCGAAGGAACACTGGGGACGACGGAAGCAGCGAACGTTCAGGCACAAGCCACAGAGCCGGCAGCTCAAGCAACAGCACCCGCAGTACCAACTATTGCACCAACTGTTGCAGCCGCTGAAGCTCCAGCAGAATCTGCACCGTCTGGGGCTACCGTCCTCATTTGGGTATACATTTTGGCTGGCGTCGTTGTAGTAGGAATAGGTGTTTACGCATTCTACGCCAGGCAAAATCAGTAGTCCCCTTCAACAGAGGCGAGCATTCGCTTTCCACCCACTCCACTGTATCGCAAGCAAACGGTTCAAAAGCCGAAGGAAAGGATTCCTTCGGCTTTTTAGTTTTAACTTCCCCACACATTTAGGAGTTGTCACAGATATATTTTTCAGCAAGATTTTACATTACTTCCAAACACGCTATAATCAATACAAAGTCTCAACTACACAGATCCGAGGCATTATGTCTAACGCCATCAATTTAATGTCAATCTTAAAACAAGCAGGTTACAAACTAACCGCTCCGCGCAAGGCAGTTATAGAAGTATTGCAGAATCACCCGGGACATTTAAGCCATGACCAAATCTTGGAAGAAGGACGCAAAATTTGTCCGCAATTGGGACGCGCCACCGTATACCGCACAATGGAGCTACTGGTTGAACTAAATATGGTACGCCCATTATACCTGGCCGACGCTACGCAACGCTTCATTCCCGCTGCCGGAGGGCATCACCACCTTGTTTGCTCTCATTGCGGAGCCGTAATTGAATTTAACCACTGTACCACAACCCGGCTGGCCCAGGAATTGGCAGAAAAATACCATTTTCAGGTACATAGTCATTTGCTTGAATTTTGGGGCGTGTGCCAGAACTGCCTGGATAAATCAAACGGACATCGAAATGGAAAAAAGTTTGCGACACATTAAAATTATGCCAAAAATTTCAGAGCATAATCTAAATAAACCCACCCTGAACCTGCAAAGCGTAACAGTCCGCTTTAACAATACAATTGCCCTGGAAAACGTATCATTTCAACTAAAGAGTGGTGAGCGTGTGGCCATAGTTGGGCCAAACGGCGCGGGCAAAAGTACGTTGTTCAACGTTATTTCAGGCGTATTGCGCCCCAATGCGGGCAAAGTAACCGTGTACGGCAGCGCCCCGGGGAAACATATTTGCATTGCCTATGTCCCTCAACGCAGTCAGGTAGATTGGCAATTTCCGGTAACGGTCGCCGATGTGGTGATGATGGGCCGGGTGGGAAAATTGGGACCGTTTCGCTGGCCGCGACGACAAGACTGGGAC
>CAYPUV010000148.1:0-10095 GCA_964413895.1 uncultured Anaerolineaceae bacterium | reverse complement strand
TATTTGGGACGCTGCGGGGGCGGGGAATAACAAGGGCATCAAGTTAAACATGTGGGCTGACCTGCAGCCGGTCTTAGCAGCGATGAGCGATGAGATCGCACAGCCGTTTAACGTGCGGCTGTCGGTGATAGCGTACTCCGACCACTATCCGTTGTTTATGGCGGGCGTGCCCACTGGCGGTATCGAATCGGTGTCGCGCTCGCTGTCCGGACGCGGGTACGGGCACACCAAATTCGATACGCTGGACAAAGTATCCATCACCGATTTGCGGGATGCGTCGGCGCTAGCGGCGCGTATCGCCCTGCGCATCGCCCGCAATGACCAGTGGCAGGCGCAAAAACGCTCGCCGGAAAGCGTGCAAGCGGTGCTGGACACGCCCGACCATCGAGAAGAATTGGCTCACACAGCACGAATGGATGCGTTTTACAAAATTGAAAAATAGGCTACAGTATTCAGTAGAAAGTTTTCAGTATTCAGTTTTTAGTTTTTTACTGACCACTGATAACTGAAAACTAAAAACTAGCGACCAAATGAGGTGAATGATGAGTACCCAAAATGGAAACAGCCAGACCGGAACCTGGCGGGTGAAGGTTGGATTGGCACAAATGTTAAAAGGCGGCGTGATTATGGATGTAGTCACGCCGGAGCAAGCAAAAATAGCCGAGGACGCGGGCGCGGTCGCCGTGATGGCACTGGAGCGCGTCCCTGCCGACATCCGCGCCGATGGCGGCGTGGCGCGCATGAGCGACCCCGGCATGATCCAGCGCATTATGGACACCGTATCCATTCCGGTGATGGCGAAAGCGCGCATCGGGCATTTTGTGGAAGCCCAGATTCTGGAAGCCATCGGGGTGGATTATATTGATGAAAGCGAAGTGCTCACCCCCGCCGATGAAGATTATCACATCAACAAACACCCTTTTAAAGTGCCGTTTGTGTGCGGCTGCCGCAATCTCGGGGAGGCCCTGCGGCGCATCGGCGAAGGCGCGGCAATGATTCGCACCAAAGGGGAAGCCGGCACGGGGGATGTGGTGGAAGCCGTGCGTCATGCCCGCACCGTGCTGGGCGAAATTCGCCGCCTGCAATCTATGCCGGAAGAAGAATTGATGACCTTCGCCAAAAATATCGGCGCGCCGTATGAGCTGGTGAAAGAAACTCGCGAACTCGGTCGGTTGCCGGTGGTCAATTTTGCCGCCGGCGGCATCGCCACTCCCGCCGATGCCGCATTGATGATGCAACTCGGTGTGGATGGGGTGTTCGTCGGTTCCGGCATCTTCAAAAGCGGCAACCCCGCCAAACGCGCCAACGCCATTGTGCAAGCCGTGACCCATTACAACGATCCCAAAATTCTGGCGGAAATCAGCAAAGATTTGGGCGAACCGATGGTCGGCATCAACGTGCGCAGCCTGCCGGAAGAAGAACAACTCGCCACCCGCGGGTGGTAAACGTTTGTTCAAGGTTCAAAGTTGATGGTTTGATGTTTTACCGGAAACTTTGAACCTTGAACTTTGAACCTGAAACCTTGAACCTTGAACTTTGAACCACCAACCACCAAACTAAAATCCGCCATCCTCTCCCCCGCAACCTTCATCAACGCCACATTTAAGGGGAAGCGAAAAGGACTCTCGCCGCGCTGGGAAAAGGTTTCCGTGCGCCCGGTGGAACTGAAAGGCGTGTATCATCTGCAATTTTCGTATTTTGACGGCAGGCACGACATCAGCAAAAACTATCGCGGTGACGACCTTTCGGCGCGGGTGGATGAATTGCTGGCGGAGCCGTTTTCCAGCATTGTGGTACACACCACCACCGAAAAACTGCGGGCGCAAATCACCAAAAAAGGGAAAACCATCCTGCACCGCGAAAAACACAACGCGCCGAAAACTACTCCCCATTTGAACCACGATCGCCCCAAAGGGCTGATTTTCCCCTTTGGCGAACCGAACCCATTTTTGCACGCCGTCGGCATTGCTACCGCCGATGGCAAAATCAAAGCCAAAATGACCGACAAATTTTGGCAAATCAACCGTTTTCTCGATTTGGTCAGCCAAACCCTCTCGTCCGCCGATTTGCCCGCACGCCCGCTGAATGTCATCGACTGCGGCTGCGGCAACGCCTATCTCACGTTTGCCACCTACTATTTCCTCACCAAAATTTTGGGGCGCGAAACCCGGCTCATCGGCATTGATGTAAACGCCGATTTGATGGCGAAGCGGAACGCACAAGTAGCGGAAATGGACTGGTCGGGATTGGAATTTCACCCCAGCGCCATCATTGATTTCCGCCCCGACACCCCACCGGACATCGTGCTGGCGCTCCACGCCTGCGATACTGCCACCGATGAGGCGCTGGCGCAAGCTATTCGCTGGGGCAGCCGTCACATTTTCAGCGTGCCATGCTGTCATCACCACCTGCAAGCGCAACTGCCACCGCTTGGTGCGGTGGAAAACCCGGCATACAAATCAATTCTCAGACACGGAATTCTGAAGGAACGCCTCGGCGACATTTTGACCGACACCTTCCGCGCGCTGATTTTGCGGATGATGAGCTACCGCACCGATGTGGTGGAATTCATCTCCACCGAACACACCGCCCGCAACCTGATGATTCGCGCGGTGAAAACCACCACTGGTGACAACTCGCTATTTGTGGCAGAATACAATGCTATGAAAAATTTTTGGGGCGTGACTCCGTATTTGGAAACGCTGCTCAGCGACCAACCCTCTCCTATTTTTTCTCAATAACTTATCTTCATCGGGCAATCAGTTAAATATCAGACAATTAAGCGAAAAAACCATCCTCTCTATCGCCATCCTGTAGGGACAGACCAGTGGTCTGTCCCTACCTACAACGAACCGTTATCATCCCATTGTCTGGGATCCAAGTAATTTCACTATTAACCCAGCTTCGGCAGGTCTATTCCAGACCAGAAGCGTCTTAAAGGTCCTCTGAATATATTTCTCAGTAGTTATTTGACAAACCCTCAATGTCGGTTATAATTTCGCAAAACTAACCGAACGGTCGGTCTGCAAAAAACAGATTTGAAGTGATGTTAACAGGAGGGTTTTATGGAATCATTGGATAAAAAAGGGCGCAACAAAATTTTGTTGGTCCTGTTCATCGGGGTGTTGATGGGCGCGCTAGATATTGCCATTGTGGGACCGGCACTGCCGTCCATCCAAAGCAGTTTTGGGGTGGATGACCGCGCCATCACGTGGGTGTTCACCAGTTATGTGCTGTTCAATCTGATTGGCACACCGTTGATGGCAAAGCTATCCGATGCCTTCGGGCGGCGCTCAATTTACGTGCTGGATGTGCTGACTTTCGCCGGGGGGTCGCTGGCGGTGGCACTCTCCCCGACATTTTCGGCATTGCTGGTGGGGCGTGCGGTGCAGGGTTTCGGCGCGGGCGGGATTTTTCCGGTTGCCAGCGCGGTCATCGGCGATACCTTCCCGCCAGAGAAACGCGGCGGCGCGCTGGGACTCATCGGGGCGGTGTTTGGGCTGGCATTTTTAATCGGCCCCCTCATCGGCGGCATTTTGCTGATGTGGGGCTGGAACTGGCTATTTTTGGTAAATTTACCCATCGCGCTAATTGTCATTATAATGAGTCTGCGCACCCTGCCCACTACCCGTCCGGCAGAACGACCGCCGTTTGATTGGGCGGGGATGGCGGTACTGTCGGTGTTGCTGGCTAGTTTGGCGTATGGGCTGAATCAGATTGACACGGCACATTTTGCCCGCAGCATCGTTTCGATGGGCGTATTGCCGTTTTTACTGTTGGCTATCGCACTGATTTTTGTGTTCAACTGGCTGGAAGAACGCGCCGTCAATCCGGTTTTACATTTGGATCTATTTCGCACCCGGCAAATCTCGCTGGCGGCGGCGCTAGCGGCGGGTGCAGGTTTGGGTGAGGCGGCGATGGTGTTTGTGCCCGCGCTGTTGGTGGCATCGTTCAGCGTTACCAGTTCCCAAGCCAGTTTTATGCTATTGCCGATTGTGCTGGCAATGGCGGCGGGATCGCCGCTGGCAGGGCGTATGCTCGACCGGATGGGGTCGAAAGTGGTCATTTTGGCGGGAACGTCATTGTTAACACTAGGCATGGCTTTTTTGAGCTTTTTTTCCAGTAATTTGGTGATGTTTTATGTAGCGGCGGTATTGATTGGTATTGGACTCTCGGCGTTACTGGGCGCGCCATTGCGCTACATTGTGCTGAATGAATCGCCGGAATCACAGCGCGGGGTGGCGCAAGGCGCAATTACCCTGTTCACCAGTGTGGGGCAGTTGACCAGCGCCGCATTTGTGGGTGCAGTCGCCGCATCGCAGGGCGGAGGTGTGGGCGGGTATCAAGCCGCGTTTTTGGTGGTGGCAGGGGTATCGCTGATATTAATTGTTATTGCATTGGAGTTAAAAAATCGCACTGCTGAAATAGCAACTGCACAACAACATGCCTCAACCCCAATGCTCGCATCGGCTGAAGGGGGTGAATAAAATGGCTCTCGTACTGCAAATTGCCATCGTTTCCATCATCAGCGCGCTGATACTGTATTCCATCGGCGTGTGGAGCGAAAAATTTGCGGGGGTTTTAAGGCCGTGGCATCTGATTTTCTTCTGGGTTGGCTTCGCTGCCGACGCCACCGGCACAACAATGATGGGGAAAATGGCAGGGATGTTTCAATTCAATATTCACGACATCACCGGCATTATCGCCATTGTGCTAATGCTGGTGCATGCCCTGTGGGCTACCATTGTTTTGTGGCAAAAAAACGAGCAAGCCATCCGCAATTTTCACAAATTCAGTGTTTTTGTGTGGTCGGTGTGGCTCATTCCGTTTTTTAGCGGGTTTATTTTGGCGATGGGATAACAATAACTGGAGGGTATTATGCATGTTACCATCACCGGCGGTACGGGATTAATTGGGCAAGCGCTGGCGAAGAGTCTTCTCGCCGACAACCATCGCGTGACCATTCTCACCCGCTCGCCGCAGAGAACGCTTCCGCACCTCGCCGGGGCGAAGCTGGTCGGTTGGGACGGTCGCACCGCCAATGGGTGGGGGCATTTGGCAAATGAAATTGACGCTATCGTCAATTTGGCGGGGGCAGGGATTGCCGACCAACGGTGGACGCCGGCACGCAAGCGGTTGATTCTGGAAAGTCGGGTGAGCGCCGGACACGCGCTACAATCGGCGATTGAGCGTGCCGCGAAAAAACCCGCCGTGCTGATCCAAGCATCGGCGGTGGGGTTTTACGGCGCGGATACCGACAACACACGCATCACCGAAGATGCCCTCGCCGGTAGTGACTTTTTGGCGCGGGTATGCGTGGATTGGGAAGCTAGCACCGCCAGCGCGGAATTGCTCGGCGTGCGGCGGGCGGTCATCCGCACGGGGGTGGTTTTGGCAGCCGCTGGCGGCGCATTGCCGAGAATGGCGCTGCCGTTTCGGTTTTTCGCAGGCGGGCGCATTGGCAGCGGGCGGCAGTGGACACCGTGGATTCACATCGCCGATGAAATTGCCGCCATCCGTTTTCTGCTGGAAAATGATGCCGCCAGCGGAATCTTCAACCTCACCGCGCCGAATCCCGTCACCAACGCCGAATTGAGTCGTGCGCTGGGTCGTGCCATGCACCGCCCGGCACTCTTTCCCGTGCCGTCCATCGCCCTGCAATTGGTGTTCAGCGAGATGGCTTCGGTGCTGTTGGGGGGGCAGCGTGCTGTGCCGGACCGACTGCTATCGTTTGGATTTCAATTTCAATTTACGGAAATTGATTCGGCGCTGCAAGATTTGCTGTGAGATTTCGCCGCATCCGATCTCGAATCTTGAAAAATCATCCCCCGCCAAGTAATATATCAAATATGCACCCAGAAAAACGAAAAACCACCCCCATTGATCATTTGTTGTATCCTATTCAAGAATTCATAAAAATAGAAATTTCGGGCAGTTTGTTTCTCATTGGAGCGACTATTTTGGCTTTGATATGGGCTAACTCCGCTTGGGGACAAAACTATGTGGATTTATGGCATACCAAATTAAAAATCAATCTCGCCGTCGATTTTCTTAAATTCGATAAACCGCTCATTTCATGGATAAACGATGGGTTAATGGCGGTTTTCTTTTTTGTGGTTGGATTGGAAATAAAGCGAGAAGTATTGGTGGGAGAGCTAACATCCTGGCGCAAAACCGCTTTGCCCATTATGGCGGCATTCGGCGGGATGCTCGTACCCGCATTGATTTTTGTCGCCTTCAATTATGCTGGAAATGCTGTTTCCGGCTGGGGCATTCCTATGGCAACCGACATCGCCTTTGCTTTGGGGATTCTGGCGCTGGTCGGGTCGCGCGCGCCGCTATCGTTAAAGGTATTTCTCACCGCCTTAGCCATTATCGATGATATTGGCGCAGTATTGATTATTGCCTTCTTTTACACCGAACAAGTGCTGTGGATAAGCTTGCTGGTAGCATTGGGGTTTTGGTTGATGCTGTGGGTTTCAAACTGGGCAGGCATCCGTCATCCCCTAGTTTATGCACTGCTGGGCATAGCCTTGTGGGTAGCGTTTTTGAAGTCGGGTATCCACGCCACAGTCGCCGGGGTTTTGGGCGCGATGACCATTCCGGCGCAAACACAAATCAATGCTGAATATTTCTTGAAACGCGCGCACTATTATCTGGAAAAATTCGCGCAAGCCAAGTACCCTGATACCGACGTATTGACCAACCGTCGTCAACGAGCCGCCGTGCAAAAACTGGAAATCATTGCGCAAGCGGCACAATCTCCTATGCAGAGACTCGAACACAGCTTGCATCCGTGGGTAGCCTTTTTAATCGTACCATTATTCGCGCTGGCGAATGCTGGCGTAGCTTTCACCATCAACGCAACTCTGTTTTCCAGCTCTGTGGTGTGGGGCATTATTTTGGGGTTGGTCATCGGCAAACAAGGGGGAATCACTCTGTTTGCGTGGCTATCGGTAAAATTCGGGCTGGCAGATTTACCCAACGGTTTAACATGGCGACATGTTTATGGCGCCGGATGGCTAGCAGGCGTTGGGTTTACGATGTCCTTGTTTGTAGGTGGGTTAGCCTTTGGGGGGGGCGAATTGCTGGCTCAGACAAAAATCGGCATTTTAATTGCATCTATTATTTCCGGTGTGGTTGGCTGGCTGATTTTACGCACCACACCCACTGTTCCGGAAAGCGAAGACACTATTTTAGCCCCGAAAAGTTAACCCGCTGTTCACGTAACAATTACTCATACGGTTATGCCGGAAAAACCGATTGGAAATCTTGTTGCAACTTCCCCGTTAAAAAGCGACAGCTATTGATGGCTATTGCTATTTTTTCCCCCGAATTCTGATGTCGCTTTGCATCTCTGGGTGTTTCCCCTGAATATCCGCATAAAATTGACGGATAATTTCAAAATCCGCTCTGATGTCGCCGGAAGGTATCATCTGTGCGCCCACGCCGACCATTTTACGCTTGTAATCTCCATACGCAAAAACGATGGGCACACCCGCATTGACGGCAATGTGGTAGAAGCCTGTGCGCCAGTACGGGGTTTTCTTCCGCGTGCCCGATGGCGCAACGACCAAACGCAATTCCTCGGATTGGGCAAATAACTCTACCATTTGCCCGACAAAATTGGTGCTTTTGCGACGATTGACGGGGATGCCTCCCAACCCTCGAAAGACGGGACCCATCGGAAACCGAAAAAGGGTGTCTTTGCCAACCCAATTTAATTTTATGCCGCCGCCAACCATCAACAACAACGCAATAAATAAATCGAAATTGGTGGTGTGTGGAGCGCCAATCAGCACACATTTGGACGGTACGGGTATCGCCATATCTACTCGCCACCCAAACATTCGGGCAATTGCCACGGCAATCGTTTGAGAAATTGTGGTTTTTGGGAACACTATGGAAAATCCAGCTTCTGCCATACGGTTGTTACATTCTCCTATCATGTCGGTGTCTTGCCATGCTGCTGGCGCAGTTCATTTCGAATGCAACAATCGGTTTCGCGTTGGTACGTTCAAATTGAAGGCAAAATTCTGCTATCAGTATAATGATTTTCCCCTAACCGGCAAACGAAGAATTTTCCCTGAGCCAGAGAGGGATTCGCGCCCCCCTACCATATTGTAAGCGTAGGGACAGAGCCGTACTCCGTCCCTATATTTTTGCCACCGTACTCAACGTAGGGGCGAATACACAGGGCTGCCCCTACTTTCCAATGCAGAATTTACTAAAAATGGTGTCTAACAAGTCTTCGGTGGCGGTTTCACCGGTGATTTCGCCGAGCGCGTCCACCGCTTCCCGCACATCCACCGACACCAAATCCGGGGACAATCCCGCTTCCTGCGCGGCGAGGGCGGCGCGGGTGTGTTCGATGGCGCGGGCAATCAATGCTTGATGGCGCGGATTGCTGACGATGGCAGCATCACTGGTAATCACCTGTCCACCGGTGATTTGCTCGACCAACGTTTCTTCCAATTTGTCTAACCCTTCGCCCGTCAGCGCTGACAGTGGCACGCGCGGCACGCCAGGTAAAAAATCGGCGGGGGGCGGGTGTGCCTGCGGCAAATCAATTTTATTCAGTACCAACAAGGCAGGTTTACCGCGCACCAACGCTTCAATTTCCCAATCGCCGGCAGTGAGCGGCGCACTGCTATCCACCAGCATGAGCGCCAAATCGGCGTGTGCCAACGCCGAGCGACTGCGCGCTACACCAATTTTCTCCACCGCGTCGGTGGTGTGGGTGCGGATGCCCGCCGTATCAACCAACACCAGCGGCACACCGCCGATGTTGGCGGTTTCTTCCAACGTGTCGCGGGTAGTGCCGGGAATATCGGTAACAATGGCCCGCTCACCGCGCAAAAGAGCGTTCAGCAAACTTGATTTGCCAACATTCGGTTTGCCAACAATCGCTGTGCGTACCCCTTGCCGGTAAATTATCCCCTGTGCCGCCGTTTCTGCCAGCGATTGCAGCGTTTCCAGCGCGGCGGTCATTGGCGGGAGCATGTTCTCCAGCGGAATATCCTCTTCCACAAAATCTATGGTCGCCTCGATGTATGCCAACACATCAACTAATTTTTGCCGCACCGCCGAAACTTGCTTCGATAGTGAACCACCGAGCTGCTGCGCTGCCAGTCGCAATCCAGCGGCGGTTTTCGCTTCAACAATATCCAACACCGATTCCGCCTGCGCCAAATCGAGCCGTCCGTTGATGAATGCCCGCAGGGTCATTTCGCCCCCTTCAGCCGCACGTGCACCGAGGCTCAACACAGTGTGCAAAATTTCTTGCAGCGCTACCGTGCCACCGTGCGCCTGAATCTCCACCACGTCCTGACCGGTATAGCTGTGCGGTGCGGGCATATACGCCACCAAAACCTCATCAATGGGGTGTTGGGTTTGGGGCTGCACGATATGTCCGTAATGCAGATAACGAGGTTTCAGCGTGCCGCTACCAGATTTGGGGCGAAAAAGTTGCCGGATAATCGACAACGCATCAGGTCCGCTGAGTTTCACAATGCCGATTCCACCACTGCCCAACGGCGTGGCGATGGCGGCGATGGTATCATCCAGGCTAAACATAAACTTTCCTCAAGTTGCTGGGGTAGGCGTTGGGATTTCTACTGGCAGAGTCGGTGATGGCTGTGGGGTGGGTGTTTCGATGAATTGCATTGGTGTGGGGGTAGGGGTCGGCGGGGCAGGCGTATTGGTGGGCGGCAATGGGGTGAAGGTGGACGTTGCCGGGGCGGAGGTGGGCGTTTGGGTAGGGGTTGGCAATTCGGTGGGCAAGCCAGTGGCGGTTGCTGTAGGCGTTGCGGTTGCCGTGGCCGTTGGAATGGCCGTAGTAGGCACAACCGTGGCGGTATTGGTTGCCGTGGGGAAAGGCGTGGGGATGATTGTTGCGATGGGTGCAGGAATGAAGGGGAGGAAGAGTGGTTGCCCCAAATACACCAGATCGCTTGTTAAGCAATTTGCCAGCTTTAGTTGTGCCACAGTGGTGTAGGTTCGCGTTGCCAGTGAATAAAGCGTGTCATTCGGTTGGACAATGTACACCACACACCCCGCTGGGTGTCCACACGGCGTGGCGGTGTGAAGAGGGGG
>CAYPUV010000147.1:0-10152 GCA_964413895.1 uncultured Anaerolineaceae bacterium | reverse complement strand
CCAAATTTGGGGGAGGGGGAACAAAAAGGGGTGAGCGAGGGGGACAAAGTCCCCCTCGCTCTCACGCCTGTGCCCTGATCACTTAAACTTGCCAGCAATATCCCTTCGTGGTATAATTTATACGCCAAATTAAGCTGTTCTTTAGAAAGTGGGCAACCCCCACTTTTCTTTTTGTCAGACAATACTTGGCGCAAGTTAGTTTGTGTACTGTTGAAAGATTTAGGAGGCAAGTTTCATCATGAAGAATGATTTCATGATGGCGATCAACCAGGTTTGCCATGAGCGTCAATTGCCAGCAGAAATTGTATTAGAAGCTGTTGAAGTTGCATTGGTTTCAGCATACAAGCGCAACTATGGATCCAATACCATTACGGCCAAAATCAATCAAGATGACGGCTCGCTAAAAATTTTTGTGGAAAAAGAAGTGGTAACAGAGGTATTGGACGAGAAAAATGAAATTTTGCTTGCCGACGCTCAAAAAATCGACCCTGAAGCGAGTGTCGGTGACGTGGTGCAGGTAGAAAACACCCCGGCGAGCTTTGGCCGCATTGCTGCTCAAACAACCAAACAGGTGATTTTGCAGCGCATCAGAGAGGCAGAACGGGAAGCTCTGTACCGCACGTATGCCGAGCGTGAAGGTGAAATTGTCAATGGGACTGTGCAGAAAGCTGATTCCCACAAAGTAATTCTCTCTCTGGGGAAGGTAGAAGCATTCTTGCCGCGCTCTGAGCAGATCCCCGGCGAACGTTACGTGGAAGGTCAACGGTTGCGAGCCTATGTGGCTGAAGTGAACAAAACCCCGCGCGGCCCGCAAATCATCGTATCGCGCACACACCGCAATCTGCTGCGACGTTTGCTTGAAGTGGAAGTCCCGGAAATTTACAATGGGACAGTCGAAATAAAAGCCATTGCCCGTGAAGCTGGCTATCGCTCAAAAGTGGCCGTGGCCGCCCTGCAAGAAGGTGTCGACCCTGTCGGCTCGTGTGTGGGGATGCGGGGCGTTCGCATTCAAAGTATTGTCAACGAACTGGGTGGCGAAAAAATTGACGTGGCCGAATGGAGTCCCGTAACCGCAACATTTATTGCCAACGCTTTAAGCCCGGCTAAAGTGCTAAACGTGCTGTTGCAAGATGTTACAAATGACAAAACTGCAATGGTGGTGGTACCCGATAAACAACTTTCGTTGGCCATTGGGAAAGAGGGGCAGAATGCGCGCCTGGCCGCCAAACTAACCGGCTGGCGCATTGATATTAAAAGTGCCATGGAAGCCGCGCGCGACGCACTGGCCCGGGCTAGCGCTTCTGAAGAAATCAAGGCGCGTGTATCTCACCGTCCTGAAGTGTTCTCGCTTGTCTCTGCAATTTTGTCTGAGCATGAAGACGGCGGCGAATTATCTGCCGGGGAATTGAACCTCCTCAGTGAGGCTATCGAATTGGTCGGTCAGGCAGAATTACAGATTGCGCGTGAAAAACATGAGGCGGAAAAAGCTGCCAGAATCCAGGCCCTAGCTGAACAATCCGTGGATTTGCTGGCCGAAGCCGAAGCAATTTTGACCCAGGCGCCCTCTGGAGAACCCACCGAACCCGAGGCAGTCGTAGCCGAAGAAACGGAAATGGAACCAGAAGTAGAACTGGAAGCGGAACCGGTTGTGGATAGTGAACCTGTTGCTGAAGTGGAAACAGTGGCAGAAGCAGCGGGTCTGGCAGAAGAAGTTCCCGCGGAGATTGAAACTGAGCCTGAGGTGGTTGAACCGGCTGTGTCCGTCGAAGTGCCAGAAGAAATAGCCCCGGCTCAACCGGCGCCAGAACCGTCTGTAGCGGCTGAACAAAAAATTGACGAACCGTTGCCTTCTGTGCTTGAATCCATTGTTAAAGAGCCGCCACGCAAGAAAAAGAAATCCGAGAAAAAACGGCTTAAACCTGTCTTCGTGGATGTTGATAGTCTTGAAACAGACGTCGAAACGAAAAAGAAAGCGAAGTCAAAATCGCGCACGTTGGAATTCGATGAAAAGCTGGGGAAAGTGGTGACCAAGCGTCGACGGAAACGGTCTCGCTCTCGTGAGGATTGGGAAGAGTATTTAGATTGAGTACGTAGGAGTCACCAATGCCGCAGCGGGAAAAACATATTCCTCAACGTACGTGCATTGCCTGTCGGCAGGTGAAGGACAAACGTGACCTAATTCGGCTTGTCAGAACGCCAGCGAAATCAGTGGTCATCGACGAAACAGGAAAAACACAAGGGCGCGGAGCGTATTTGTGTAAACAGGCGTCATGTTGGCACAACGCTTTAAATCGCAACCTTTTAGGGCGCGCTTTAAAAATAACTATCACAAATGATGACCTGGCTCTGTTAAAAGAATACGCATCTCGGTTGCCTGAAGAAGTGGAATAGATCTGATCATTTATCAAATGAGCCTTGATGTAATGTGGTTGACTCAAAGGGCTGCAAAAAATGAATAAGCGTAGGCCCGGAAGTGGCAGGGGGTTACAATGAGGTAAAATAGCTCGCAGGTTTTTTGCCTCTTTAATTCCTCTTGCACCCCCTCCCTTTTTTTAATCTCCGCGTTTACGCAACCGACAAAAAAGTTCTTTTGAAGATCGATATTTGGTCCGACGTCTGCACTGGGTGTTGGTCACACCTGGTCGGCAGAGCGTAATTCTGCGCTTTTGCAGAAAAGAATACTTGTCAATTTGTATGTCAGGGCAGGTAAAGCGGCATTAAGTTTGGAAAGGGTAAACAATGACAGCAGAAACTATCGTAAAAACAGTAGAAATTCCTCCACAACTCACGGTTCGTGAATTAGCAACTGAACTAAACATAAGTCCCATCAATGTCATTAAAGAATTAATGAATAATGGCATTATGGCGTCTATTAATCAGACAATTGATTTTGATACCGCCGCCATTGTGGGCGAAGAAATGGGATTTGAGATTGTCCCGCTGCGGGAAAAAGAACCTGAGCCAGAGACAGAAATAGAACAAGCCGTTACACAGAGACATAAATTTATTGAAGACGAAGACCCCGCCAAACTTGAACTTCGCCCGCCAGTTGTAACCATTTTAGGGCATGTTGATCACGGTAAAACAACTTTGTTAGATGCCATAAGACACACCAATGTTGTGCAGGGCGAAGCTGGGGGGATCACCCAACACATCGGCTCGTACCAGGTAACCGTAGGTAACAAAAAAATTACATTTTTGGATACCCCCGGCCATGCTGCTTTCACAGCTATGCGCGCCAGGGGAGCCATGGTTACAGACCTGGTGATTCTCATTGTTGCCGCAGATGACGGGGTAATGCCGCAAACCAAAGAAGCCATCAGCCATGCCCGCGCCGCCGGTGTCCCTATTATTGTTGCCATAAACAAAGTTGATAAAGCAAATGCTAACCTGGAAAAAGTAAAGCAAGACCTGGCGAACGAGAACCTTGTTCCCGAAGAATGGGGCGGCGAAACAATTTGCGTACCTATTTCTGCCTTAAACAAAACCGGAATTGATGACTTGCTGGAGAACGTGTTGCTGGCAACCGAAGTGGCAGAACTTAAAGCAAACCCCAATCGGTCGGCGCAAGGCACGGTTGTGGAAGGCAAAATGGATGATCGGCGCGGCGTGATCGCCAACTTGTTGGTTCAAAACGGAACGCTTAAGCTTGGAGACATGTTGGTCATTGGAACAAATTACGGTCGAGTCAGAGCAATGTTTAATGACCGCGGACAAAAAATCAAAAAAGCAAGCCCTTCAATGCCGGTTTCTGTGCTGGGAATGTCTAAAGTACCGGCAGCGGGAGAGATATTTGAAGTTGTGGAAAATAAAAAAGCGGCCGAGACGCTTGTAGCGGAGCGGATTGCGACGCAACGCGAAGCGAAACTGCATATCAAGACGCCGATGAGCCTGGAAGATTTCTTAAGTCGCCTGGAAGGGGAAGATGTAAAAGAACTCAACCTTATTCTCAAGGCCGATGTGCAAGGTTCGGTGGAACCAATTATCAACTCGCTACAGACATTGGGTGACGATAAACATAAAGTGAAGATTATCCTGGAAAACACCGGCAACATCTCTGAATCTGACGTGATGCTGGCGATTGCTTCAAACGCCATTGTCATTGGATTCAACGTTAGCGTAGATGCTGCTGCCCTTCGCGCCGCCGAAGTGGAGGGCGTGGAAATCCGATTGTACCGGGTAATCTACAAATTGATTGAAGACATAGAATTGGCGCTGAAAGGATTGTACGAACCAGTTTATGAAGAACGAGTGATTGGTCATGCAGAAGTTCGTGCCACCTTCAGAGTGGGCAAAAAAATAATTGCTGGCTCGTACATAACAGCTGGCAAATTCACAAAAGATGCGCTGGTGCGCGTGGTAAGAGACAGAGAGTTGCGTCACACAGGGCGCATTGTCTCTTTGCGCCGGTATACGGAAGATGTGGGTGAAGTCTCGGTGGGGTTTGAGTGTGGCATTGGTTTAGAAGATTTCAACGACTTCGCCGAAGGCGATATTTTAGAAGCCTTTATCAAAGAGCGAGTGAATTAATCAAATGAGTTCCAGGCGTCAGCAACGGGTTGCCGAACTTATCCATCAGGAAATAAGCAACCTGCTAGAATTTAATACCCACGACCCTCGCATCGGGCTTGTTACAGTTACGGAAGTTGAAGTAACCCCAGACTTAAAAAACGCCACCATTTATGTTACTTTTATGGCTGATGATAAAGCTGAAGTTATGGCCGGGCTAGAAAGTGCAGTGCCATTTTTCCGGCGCGAACTTGGGCGAAACGTGAAACTCAGACACACCCCAGCGTTGCGCTTTAAGCTAGACAGTTCGTTAGATTACGGACAAAAAATAGAGACCTTATTGTCTGGAATAGATATTCCACCTGAACCTGATCCAGATGATACCCAGCAACTCGATGATGTAACCGGCCCTGGTTATGACTCGTAGAAACATCTCTGGCGTACTGAATATCAATAAACCCGCAGGTATTACCTCGCACGATGTGGTTAGCCGGGTTAGACACATATTAGGAATACGAAAAGTTGGGCACACTGGTACACTTGACCCCATGGCGACTGGTGTGCTTATTGTTTGTGTAGGACAAGCCACACGCTTAATTGAATACCTGATGCCCGGTGAAAAACGTTACCGGGCTACCATCGTCCTGGGTCAGGCCACCACCACCTATGATGTTGAAGGGGACATTACGGCAACGCACAATCCATCTGGCATTACTGAGCGCGCAGTGCAGGAAGCCCTGGCTACGTTTGTGGGAACCATTCGCCAAACGCCACCGCCGTTTTCGGCTATTAAAAAAAATGGCGTCCCGCTCTACAAATTGGCGCGAAAAGGACAGCCGGTTGCGCCCCCTGCGCGCGCAGTGCATATCTCATCAATAACCCTGCTGTCCTTCAACCCACCGGCATTGGTGGTAGATATTACGTGCCGGGCAGGGACATACATCCGCTCCATTGCCCAGGATTTGGGGCAACAGCTAGGTGTTGGAGCATACCTTTCTAAACTCACCCGCACCGCAAACGGCCCGTGGCGCATCGATGCTGCTGTCTCCTTATCCTCGCTTGAACGTGCTGCCGCAAATGACACCCTTGCAAATATTATGTTGACCAAAGAAGCAGCAGTGGTGCATCTGCCGCGCCTGGTTCTATCACCAGAACAGGAAACCCGCGTGATGACCGGTCAATCCATTGCGCTATCAGCTCCCTTCGCCCCACAAGTTGAAGTCATCGCTGCGTTTAGCCAATCGGGACGCCTGGTAGCAATTCTAATTCCCAAAGAACCTGATTTATTAAAACCCAAAAAAGTATTCAACTTTGAAAATCCTATCAACTGATCTACTATGCAAGTAATCCGTCAACTTCCACCGCCAATATTACCGCAACACAATCGTACTGTATTGACAATTGGTTCTTATGATGGTATTCATCGGGGGCACAAACGCATCATCACCCAGCTAAAACAAGCTGCTGCCGAACAACATGTTTCTACCGCCCTGGTTACATTCTACCCGCGCCCCAAGGTAGTGCTGGGGGTCTCCAAATCAAAAACAGATTATTTAACCACCCTTGAAGAAAAGCTGTGGCTGCTTGAATCGTTGGGGCTGGACATCGTGGCTGTCCTACCGTTTTCGCGTGAGTTTGCTCAGACGCCTGCTCGTGATTTTGTAAAACAGCTTGTTGACGTATTCCATCCTATCGAACTGTGGGTGGGGCCAAATTTTAAACTGGGCAGAGAGCGTGAAGGCAACATTTCGTTTTTGCGGGCGCTGGGGAATGAGTTGGAGTATAAAGTTAAGGTTGTGGATGAACAGAAGGCTGGAGACCAAATTATCTCATCAACGCGCATCAGAGCGGCAATGACGCGCGGCGATATTAGAAGCGTTACCCGGCTACTGGGCGATTACCCCTTTTTAATGGGACGTGTGATGCATGGCACTCGCCGGGGACGCACCATTGGTTTTCCCACTGCCAACATTGTTATCAGCGAAGAGAAACTGCTGCCGGTAAATGGGGTGTATGCGGTGTGGATACACATTGGAAACGATGTTTACCCCGCCGTGGCCAATATTGGCGTTCGCCCCACGTTTGAAGAAGCAACCAAAACTGTGGAAGTCCATATCTTTAATTTCAAGAAAGATATCTACAACAAAATGGTGCGGGTGCAGTGGGTAGAGTTCTTGAGGCCAGAACATAAATTTGCAAATGTTAACGCCCTGGTGGCCCAGATTAAAAAAGATGCCCAACAAGCCCAGAAAATTCTGTCCACAGAAAAAAGACCCCAATAAACGTGCAGCTTGTCTGAACAACCCTTGAAGGCGTGGCGTGACATAATAATTGCAACTTGACATATTGAGTATTTCTGTCTTGACGCGTATGGTGAGCCGTGTTACACTTTTAATTAATACACTATTGGAGTTTGGCGAAAAGTGTCTTGTTGTTCACAGACGCTAAAAATGACATTTGCTAGGGCGTGTTGACGTTTGGCAGATTCGCACGCTTCGATACGCCTGACGGCTACTCAGCATGCGAATTCTACCGGAAACCGCATCCTGAGTAGCCCTGAAAGGGCATATCGAAGGGGCGTTTTCCGCAAAAACAGAAACGTCAACACAGCCTAATGAATTTCAAAAAATGCCAAAATCCAGATCACTGCACAAAGTCACGGATCCTCGCCAAGCGATTACACCAGTGAGAACACAAATTAAATTGGCTCAAGGAATTGAAGCCGCCAAAAATGGAGACCGCACTACTGCTCAAGACTTGTTGTATGATGTTTTGGAACAAGACCCCAAAAACGAGGCCGCGTGGGTGTGGCTCAGCTACGTGGTCGATTCAATTCCAGACCGCAGGGTTTGCCTGGAAAACGTTTTGGTTATCAACCCGGCCAACAAGTACGCCTTAAAAGGATTGGCCGCGCTTGATCAGTTAACAAAAAAACAGCAAAGAACCCCCGCTGTTCCCAAACCTGCTCAACAGAGCAGCAGCCGTTCACTCCCGCTTAGCTTAATTGTGGCATTTTGGGCAGGGCTGGGGGTATTGTTTTTGAGCGTCGGTTTGATAGAAGGGACTGAGCGCGTGTTTGACCTGTTGCAAAGCCGCAATTTTCCGTACTACATTACGCCCACCCAACTCTGGGGATTTACCATTGCCACTGGGTTTCTTGTTGGAAGCATCGTCGCACTTAATGTGGCCTGGGCACTATTTGCAAAAAATAAGATCGGCTATTTTTCCAGCATTGTTTTATCGTTGGGATTAATATTGATAGGGCCAACAATTATGTTAATCCCCGACACGCCCCATTATTTATTTGCAATAGTGTCAGGGATAATCCCGACAGTTATTTTATTTCTCACACTATTGAGTCAGACAGGATTTGGGAATGAGCGAAAAATGGCTTCTGACTCTTGACGAAATCGACGCCACTGATTTATTGCTGGTGGGGGCAAAGGCGCTTAACTTAGCTATGCTGCGCCACAACAATGTGTTAACCCCGCCTGGTTTGGTGGTCACGTCTGCATTTCTAGAAGAGCAAATAGCACACATTGCGTGTCGCCCCATCTGGGAAGGCTCACCCAATGTGGCGGTTACAGAAGACGCGCTACAATTTCTGGCCGATTTTCTAAAAACCAAACCTCTCGCGTCACAATTAGAAGCCGCCCTGCAAAAATACCTGACTGACCTTTTTCCCCCCCATATCGAAATGTTTGCCGTTCGTTCGTCTGCTATCGATGAAGACCAGCGCGAACACAGTTTTGCCGGTCTCCACCTAACAGAGTTGATGGTTCCACGAGCAATGATTACCGTTAGCCTTACCCGCTGTTGGGCATCGGCGTTAACTGGTGGGGCCATCCACTATCGGTTACAACGTGGCATGCCCATTCAGGGCATTAAAACAGCCGTACTCATCCAGCCTATGCTCAGTCTCAGTGCGGCAGGCGTGGCATTCACCCTGAATCCGGTGTCTGGTGATCGGGATGAGTTTGTGATTGAGGCTGCCGGCAGCCTGGGAGAAGCTGTTGTCAGCGGCAAAGGAAATCCATTTCGGTACCATCTAAAAAGGCAGCCGCCCCATTACCCGTTGTTACAAAAAATAAATGGGGATGCTCTTCCCTCCAATAGAGAACCGCTTTCAATAAACCAGCTAACGGAACTCGGCGCAGCGCTGGTAAAGATTGAAGCACTGATGGGATCTCCTCAAGACGTGGAATGGGCCATCCAACGCAACACACTTTACATTTTGCAAACGCGCCCCGCATTTGTAGGGAGACCGTCTCCCGTCTCCGCCGCCGTCGATTTTAATGCCGGGTACACCTTTGATGCCGAATGGACGCGAGCCAATCACCCGGATACCCTTCCTGAGTTGCCTTCTCCTTTGTTCGTATCGTTAATGGAACGCACGCAGGAACGAGGATTAAAGTTTTTCAAGCAGATGGGGTTAGATGTAACTGGCTTCGGGCCGTATATTAATATTTTTTATGGCCGACCGTACCTGAATTTAAGTATGATCAAGCACATCCTTGCCCAGCTTGGCTTCAATTCTGTTCCCCTATTGACTATGGCCGGCTATCAAACCGCTGCTACAAAAACGAATCCTTTTTACATTGATTGGCAAACAGTTTGGCGCGTAAAAAAAATCTATGGCCGTTTGTTGGGGGAGGCGTTCCAGGCCGGGCAATTTATTAAAGCGTACCAGCGCACCACCGCACAAATTATTGCCAGTTTGCAAAAAATACCGGCCGCCCCTGTCGACGCCCTGACGCAATTCAAATTCCGAGAACAAGTTTACGGCGACCTCATTGGGGTGGGGTTGGTGCTGGTTTCCACATTAACTGTATTAACCGTGTTCATCGCCAGGCTTTTAAGCCCTTTTGCCGGTTCTGCAGAAAAAGTATTTCGCACCCTGGGTACATTTGGCAAAGACCCGGCATCGGTGCAGCATAATGTGCGTCTGTGGGAATTAAGCCAAATCGCCCGCGCCGATCCGACAGCGGCGGCATACTTTGCCACCGAAGTAGACGGCTTTCACAATTTTGAAGCAACATTGGCGGGCACACAATTCCTGGCAGAATTCCAACGGTATTTGCGTGAGTGCGGTTATCGGGCCACGTATATGCAAGATATGGCTCAGCCGCGTTTTGCCGAACAGCCGGAGAATCTTTTGCGAACAATTGGCCAGTATGTGCGGCTCAACGAGAATCAGGTATTGCGGCATCTGGCTCATCCTGAAAAACGTTCGCTCTGGCAAATTTGGCAAGATTTAACGGCTGGTGCCGAGGGCGTACAACGCTGGATGCCCTGGCGACAGGCGCTGGCTTTGCCGCTATTGATGCTGTTGCAAAAAGTTTTCATCCTGCGGGAAAAATTATTTGCCGCCGAAGCGCGTGCGATGGCCGCGGTGCGATACTGGGACCTGGCTTTGGCGAAAAAATGGGTTAGGGCGCAACTTATATTTACCGTAGACGATTATTTTTGGTTGACCATACAAGAGATTGAGCAAGCGATAATGACAACCAAACGGTCGGCATTGACGTTAAAGCCAATTATTGCGGCCAGAAAGTCTGCCTACCAGAGCTATGGCGAAATACAAGCGCCGTTTGTGTTGCGAGAGTCTGACCCGCCTGTATTCGGCGCAGTGGAGAGTAGCAA
>CAYPUV010000146.1:0-10174 GCA_964413895.1 uncultured Anaerolineaceae bacterium | reverse complement strand
CGATTCCCAATCGCAGGTTACCGATAATCACTGGGTTCCTTCCGTACACATTAATAATACCGATGGACTTGCTGTTAAAGCTTATATTGCATCTGACCCCAATCCAACGGCAAAAATTAATGGCGGCGTCTTTACCAACATTCCTGCTCCCTGGATGGCCTCGTTCTCCTCGCGTGGTCCAGACCCCGTAGCCGAAGACATCATTAAACCTGATGTGACCGCGCCAGGCGTAAACATTTTGGCCGGCAATAGTCCTACACCTTCGCTTGGTTTCCCCGGGCAGCTTTTCCAATCGATTAGTGGAACCTCAATGTCAAGCCCGCATGTTACCGGTGCGTTTGCGCTGCTCAAGCAAGCTCATCCAGATTGGAGTCCGGCAATGGCTAAATCAGCATTGATGACCACTGCCTATCAGGATGTAATGAAAGAGGATGGCTTGACGCCCGCCGACCCCTTTGATATGGGCGCCGGGCACATTGATCCAGGCGGTAAATATGGGAAAGGTTCACTGATTGAACCGGGTCTGGTGTATGATGCTGGGTTCTTTGACTATCTAGGCTTCTTCTGTGATGCAGCCCCCGAAGCCTTCAGCAACCCAGCCGGCACCTGCGCCTTCTTAGAATCAATTGGTGTTCCCACCGATGCCAGCGACTTGAACCTGGCCTCAATTGGCGTCGCTGAACTTGTTGGTAGTCAAACAGTTCGCCGTACCGTAACCAGCGTCGCTAAAGAAAGCGGCTGGCGAACCTACACTGCCTCCGTGAATGCGCCTCCGGGCTATGATGTGACAGTGGCTCCTTCAAGCTTCAAGCTAAAACCAGGAATGTCGGCCACATACGAGGTGACCATCAGCAATAATGGCAGTGCTGTCATTGGTCAATGGGCGTTCGGCTCGCTCACGTGGATAGCCAACAACAAGCACTACCAGGTTTACAGCCCCATTGCCGTGCGCGCGTTTGAGCTAGATGCCCCCGCCGAGGTATTTGGTACCGGCACTGACAGCGCAACGAACTTTGATGTTAAATTTGGCTACAGTGGTTTGTATGTAGCCACGGCTAACGGGCTTGTTCCCAACACCGTCATTTCTGGTAACGTGCTGCAAGACCCAGCCCAATCGTTTGTAAAAGATGGCCCCGGCACAACAAAACATACCTTCGACTTGACCGGCGCGGTGTTTGCTCGCTTTGCGCTGCCGCCCGGTTCTACAGAAGCTGGCGCC
Source organism: uncultured Anaerolineaceae bacterium (assembly GCA_964413895.1). GTDB lineage: Bacteria > Chloroflexota > Anaerolineae > 4572-78 > 4572-78 > JANTHQ01. Next base: position 8,955 of record CAYPUV010000146.1, on the reverse strand, counting down.
GACCTTGACCTGTTTGTTTACGATCCGAGTGGCAATTTGGTTGGGGCCAGTACCAAGGGTGGCACCGATGAAGTCGTTGACCTTGTCTTACCGGCACCCGGTGTTTACGAAGTCTATGTGCACGGCTGGCTGGCCCCCGGTGGCGACAGTGATTACGACCTTTCGACCTGGGTTGTGCCCACCGGCCCCGGTAGCCTGAACCTCGATTCGGCGCCTTCGTCGGCTGCTGTAGGCACCACCGGCACGGTTAGCGTCAGTTGGACGGGCCTTGCTGCGGGAGACACCTATCTCGGCGCCGTAACTCACAGCGATGGTACCAGTACGTTAGCCCTTACCATAGTAAATGTTGATACCCACTAAAGCCAGTTGTTGTTTAGTCTAAAAAAATGTCGCTCTTTGGAACATATCCAGGAGCGACATTTTTGTTTTAGTGCCTGGCTACTGGTTCTCTGAGTCAAATAGGGGTGGAGTTTTATTCACACGGGGCTTTGGCACACATAAAAACGGTGTTCGGTTGCCCCCGGAGTGATAATGGTAAATCTGGTTTTCAAACCCCAGTTTAATAATAACACCATCTTGTGGTACTTGTTTGTAGACCATATCGGGTTGTGGGCAGCCCAGACTGGCGTCAGGCCACACAACTTCTTCCGTTTCCAACAAAGCGATCTGTTGCGGTGAAATAGTAAGCCGGTTAGCAAGATCTTCTTTTGCCTGAGCCACCAACTTCTCTAGCCCTGGACTTTGTGGAGCAGGGGCACTTTTCGGCACATTAGTTGACATAGGTTCCTCCGGTGCGGCCATTGTTGCAGCACTTCCGTTCTCAAGTTGCACTACCATTCGATTCTGGCTGGTGTGAAGTTCGTATTGCTGTCCGTCAACAATCAGTATTATCTTAAAGCCGGGTTGGATGGTTGGCGTGTACGTTTGACCCGGTTGTGGGTTTCCCAGACTGGTGTCGGGCCAGCTCACGGCTGTCACGGAAACAACGTCGATGATATTGACTGGCACATTCAGCGATTGTGCCAATGTTGCACGCGCCAATTGAATGGCATTTTCGGGGTCCTTATTCTGTTCCGTTGCAGACACCGACGCCACCCCTGCTTGTGTTCCCCGTGCCACTGTGGACGACGGCGTGTTGACGGCAGTATCTGATGGTCCCTTTGTGCTCTCATCGACGACGCTCTGTGTAGTAATAATAGTGGAAATGGGGGAGTTTGGATTTCGGTATTCAGCAGCGGGAGTCGGCTGCGCGCTACAGCTAACATTCACAACCAGAAAAATTCCTAGTAAAACAACAGAAAAACTTACACGTGGTTTCATCGCATAAACCTTAGGTATTTCCAAAATTTAAAGAATCAGTCTATTTTTAATTATAAAGACGCCCCACAGATCAAAAAAGTTCCCTGGTTAGATTTGCTGCTTATTTTTGCGCATGCTATAATAGGGGTACGCATATCCCATAATACAATTATTTAATGGTGCGCCACTTAGAAGTGGTTTGGGTCTCTTAACCTTAAGGCGTTCTCTTGAACTGCCACCTTAGCTGGGTGAACGCCGCGCTCTGTCAGTAGCGTAAACGAAAAATACTCTTATTTGTCGTCAATCACAGAGAAGTGGTGACCGACGCTATTTTGCGGTCCTCTTGATTCTCTGTAAAGAATCAGTCGGTGCATGATACGTGAATTATTTGTGTCCCTCTTAAACTTCATAGGCCAGATGGTGTGGAGAACGAGAGGATCATTCCTTTCTATTCTCCATTTTTATTTGCAACCATCTCAACTCCATTGAATGTTTGTTTGGCTTCTTGCCAGGAAAGGAGGTGAAACTGCTAATATCCCCTGTTTTTACCTGGGTAATTAATGTTTAACTTGGAAAAGGAGGAATTAGTATGTCAGTTAGCCGACTCATTCGAGTCCTCAGTTTGATGGTCATCCTGAGCATGGTCTTAACGCCATTCACCGTTTTTGCCGATGGGCCAACAGCCAATGTGGCGTTAAGTCGTTCTTCTCAGTTGGTTGACCAAAAAGTGGCGCCTGAGTTGCGTGCAGACGTAGCCAAAGCCAATAGCAAAGTACTGAACGTCTTTTTGACCATAAAGGCCGGGTTTGATGTTTCTCCCTACATGGAACAATCCGTCACCCGTCCACTTGTGCTGAATGGCCAACAATTGGCGTTTGGGACAATTACAGCCCAAAACTTGATGAAGCTACTGGACAACGATAATTTGTTGGCGGTGCAACCCATCATCCTCGACATTAACGCTGCCCCCATCCCCCCCGACCTGGACCCGGCTCAACCAGCGCCTGATCTGGCTGCAATGTCCGCCCGGCTTAAGGCTTTAGCGGGCAATGATATTCCTTATGACCAGGCTGTTACAATGACCACGCCTCGCACCCAAGATTGGCGTGATGTGCTGACCGGTACCCATCGTTCCAAGTTGGCGTGGGACAAAGGCTTCACCGGCAAGGGTGTAACCGTTGCCACACTGGATGACGGCGTTGACTTTGCTCATCCCGATTTGCAAGGAACTTTCGCCCGTATCCCGATTACCACAACAGTGTGGAATGCGTCCAACAATCCCTATTATGATGCTAAAGCGGGCATGACCTGGCCCTATGTTTATTCGCCTATCAGCGCCCTGTACTACGCCTATGATTACTGGTTTGGGCAAAGCAACATTGCTCATTGTGCATCAGGTACCCATTTTGTGGATACCAGCGCTACACCCAGTGTTACTGTAGCGAGCAGTGTGGCAGTTGCTGATTATGCACCTGCTTGCAGTAGCACAAGTACCCACACCTACATCTTCAACAATACCAGCAAAAGTGGCGTTTATCACTTCGGCAGCCATCCCGATCGAAACCTGATTGCTCTCTACGGTGAACGTCCGGCGGTGTTGGTTGTTGATGAAGGCCGGTTTGGCCATGCAGCCGGTGTGTATGACACTGTTTATGTTGATTTGGACAACGACTACGACTTCCGTGACGAAAAACCAATGACTATCGACTCACCGGAAGGATACCGCGACCTCTGGGATGAGAATTATAATTCATTCAATCCCGATGGGTTTGCGGACATATCCGGCGGCACCCTCTTTTGGATTTCAGATGGTGTAAATACCGCCCCGGGCGCTGCCTGGATGTGGGCGACCGATGCCTTTGGCCCTGATGAAGGCGCCGGTGATATTATCGGCCTGGAAGGTCCATTTGATAGCGGCTACAGCCACGGTACACAGTTGACCTCTAACATTGTGGGGCAGGGGAAGATCAACGGTGACCAATGGACATTTAAAGACGTGGGAACTCCCGCCAGTGGCGTGTTGGGACATGCCCCAGATGCTAAAGTTGTGGCAATGACCAACATCTATCGCAATTTTGATTCATCCAAACTGGATGGCTATTTGATGGCGGTATACGGGTTAGATGGCGTCCCCGGCTCCGGCGATGAAATTCAGATTACCAATAATAGTTATGGTAGCTCTGATGAAGATAACGACGGGTGGGAATACGACGGTCGTTTTGTTTCCAATTTGCAAAACTCCGGCGTTTCTACCAGTACCGTGCACATGTTCTCTACCGGCAATGGCGCGCCCGGTTTCGGCACGGTTTCTCCGCCCAGCCCGGCGAACGGCATCGGCGTGTGCGCCTCTACCCAGTACGGTTCTACCGGCTGGGATGCGCCTGAAAACGCCTCGCAGATTCTGGCGAATGACATTCAGGTGTGGTCTAACCGTGGCCCCGGTGCGCGCGGCAACAACGGCGTAGATATCTGCGCCAACGGCGCTTTTGCCGGTGGCATCGAGGCGCTGAACTATTACGGAACCAACGGCGCTTTGTCGTGGAGCACCTGGGGCGGCACCAGTCGCTCCTCGCCAGTGGCCGTCGGTGTAATGGCGCTGATTTACGACGCCTACAAAACGCGTTATGGCGTATGGCCCGATTACAATACCGCTCGCGCCTTGCTCAAATCATCTGCTGACGATGAAAACTACGATACCCTGGTACAGGGTGCTGGCGTGCTGAATGCTGAACGTGGTGTAGATGTGGCCAGCGGCGCTTACGGGGTGTACGTCACCCCCGATGAGTGGAATGTGGGTGATTTTGAAGGCACAGATTACCCGGCATTCGCTCACGTGGTTAAGGCGGGTGACACTTTTACCCAAACTTTCACCGTGCGCAACACCAGCGGAAACGCCATTACGGTCAGCATTTCTGATGGCACCCATAAGCTTATCGGGTCATCCTCGTTCAGTATGACGACATCCGATCTTGCCCAGGAAAGCAAGTACACCTTCAACGCACCGAACTACCTCATCCCCATCACCTCAACGGTACCGGCCTACCAAAATATTGGTATTCCGGCCAACACAGATCTGATGATTGTGCGAGAGAACTTCCCGTTCAGTCAGTTCGATGCCGATGGAGATAACACCGAAGACCAGAACTGGCGGCTGCTGGTTTACAACTGGACAGACAATAACAGCGACAATAATTTGTGGACAGACACTAATAGCAACGGCACGGTCAATTTCAATACCAAATCATGTACCCAGATTGATGGCTTTAGCTGTGTTGTTACCAGTACCAGCGAAATTGATGCCGGCGAATACGTGCGCTTTATGTACCATCGCTCCTACGCCAACAACCATCAGGTTTGGGTGCATAACCCACTGCAACGCATGGCCGACGGTCTCTTCATCGGTCTACAGCATCCCAACACCATTTCAACAACTGCCACCACCGACCATGATTTCCAACTTGATTTCTACCAGATTCAAGACAACACCTGGCTTACCGAGAGCGCAAGTAATCTCACCGTTCCCGCCGGCGGCACCAGCACAGATGGCACCGCAACGTTTAACGTGGTCGTCAATGTTCCGGCCAACGCCAAAACAGGAATCTACGAAGCTGCCATATACGTAGATGACCCCGGCGATTCCTCTCACGACGCCAACACTGCGGTTATTCCGGTGGTGATCAATGTTGCCGAAGACTTTACAACGGGTAGTGCAACCACGTTGGCTGGTATGGCTGCTTACGACAACAACGTGCTTTATAACAATGCTGACGTGAAGGGGACCTTCGATTGGTCATGGCGGGCTGAATCTGGCGATTGGCGCTTCTTTAGCCTTGACGTCACCGACACACCGGCAGCCGGGTCAGCATTCCTGCTCAAGACTGAATGGAATGATGCCAATCCCACCGATATTGATACCCTGGTAATGGGGCCCACTAAAGATGCATTCTCCAATGGCCTTGCGAACCCGAATGATGGAAATTCCAGCTTGCGCAATCTGTTGTGTGCTGTGTATGGAGCGGGGATTTTCTTGAATGGCTGTGGCGCAGAGGGCACCTTCTACGGCGCGTTTGTTAAGCAAGACCAGGCCTTTTTTGGCCCATACAGCCTGTCTGTTTTGGGCGGCAGCCCCAATACTTACCTGGGCAGTGGAACATGGAAGTTTGACACCTCCAGTGGCAGCAATGTAGACTGGGCGGCAGCGCCCATTCAAAAGGGACTCCACACAATTGCAACGCACAACGTCCTCTACAATGGTGACAAATTCTCCGTGCCATTTACGACAACCGTTTCATCAATGGGGCTGGAGCTGAAGAGCGCCAACCTCGGCACAAGCATTATGCCGCCGTCACCGTTGATGAGTTTGGGCAACACCCTGGAACTTACAACAACGGTTGATTCGGGATCGGTTGACCTGGCCTTCACCTCCGGGCTCGACCTGACCGGTTTGCAGGTAAAAACCACCGGGTTAGGTGGCCCACAGATATTCAAGAACCAGACCGTAACCCAGGACAGCGATCAAACCGCCAGCACCAACCCGTTTGATACAAGTGACGGGTTTACCAATTACGACTTCACCGTTTCCGGCGGCGCCAAGATTGTGGTTAACACCGAAAATGCCACCACCAACGATATTGACCTCTACGTCTTCTATGACAAAGATGATGACGGATTTACCTGGAGCGACCTGGTTGGTTCTTCGACGACCGGCACCTCCAGCGAAATTGTCACCGTGGTCAACCCCGGCGATGGCAAGTGGCGCGCCAGTGTTCACGGTTGGGATGTGACGGGCGGCGGAACGTATGACTTACGGTTATTTGTGGTTCAAGGAACCGACCTCTCTACATCGGTACCCAGCGGAGCTGTAAGCGCTGGCACACCCGTGAATTTCACCATGACCTTTAGCAAAACAATGGTTGCTGGTGAAACGTATGAAGGTCTGTTACAACTTGGGCCACCAGAAGCGCCCACCGCGTTGGCTATCCCGGTATTAATCCATCGAGACTGGCCGTATCGCACTTACCTGCCAATTGTGTTCAAATAACAACGTAAAAACACTGCGGTAGCGTAACCCCTAGAGGGGCAGTCTAGGCTGCCCCTCTATTTTTACATTTTTAATTGCCTCCCCAATCTGGTAAACTATTAATCTCACGCGTATTCCGCTGTTTCTCGCAATTTGCAAGAAGTGTCAGGGCTGTTCAGTTCTAAAAAAGTAGAGGCGTAAACACGCCATTATTGGACAAGATTAACAAGACTTTCAGGATTTTTTCTTTCTTTTGTCCTGTTTATCCTGTAAATCCTGTCTATTTATCTTGCTCCGTACGGAGAACTGGGCAGCCCTGCAAGAAATGGAGGGTGACTGTATGGCGTCAAATCGACTGGGGGTTGTTGTTGCGACAGTTGTGATCTGGGGTAGCGTTGCATTGCTGAGTATCATGCAATTGAGAAGCCTGGCACAACAACCGCTGTCTGCGCCTACCCCCTATCCCTCCTACGCCAGCGGCGATTTTTTTCTACCGCCCTTTGAATCTGATGCCGACCGGATGGGGTACGGAAAATCTTCTGCGCACGATACCACTGTATTAAACGCCGGGTGGTATCTCGATTGGGGCGCAGTTGCCAATCCCTCTCATCCCGGCGGCGCAGAATATGGGCGCACTATTTACTTTGACGTCCACGATACAGGGATATTGTGCACATATTACAAGGCACCAGCGACCACAATCAGCCAGGTGACAGCCAACATCACCGGTACCACCCTCATTCAACGCGTGCAGGCGGAACCAGGCGCGCTGTGGATGGTGGGCAACGAACCCGATTCCATCTACAACAGCAGCCCTATTCAGCCCGAACTTTATGCCGAACTGTACCACTATTTTTACACGGCCATCAAAGCCGCTGACCCCACCGCCAAAGTTGCCATCGGGGCCATTGTACAACCCTCACCGTTGCGAATAGAATATCTGGACAAAGTGCTGACACATTACCAGACCACCTATGGCGAGTCAATGCCCGTCGATGTGTGGAATATCCATTTCTATCGGTTGAACGAAGGCCCCTGTGGAGTCACCTGGGGGGCGACCGTTCCGCCGTACAGTAGCAGCAACTATGGGTGGAACGTACCGTTTACTGCCAGCGAACTATTGAATGTCAGTAAACTAGAATCTGCCCTGCGAGATTTTCGGCAGTGGATGATCGATCAGGGCTATGGCGACAAACCACTCATCATCACCGAATTTGGGGTGCTGCCGCCACCAAGCTACCCTGGCTTTGATAATAATACGGCAGCCAAATTTCTCACCGATATGTTCAATATGCTGCTCACCGCCACCGACCCCACTACCGGGCTGGCCGCTGACGGCAATCGGCTGGTGCAAGCGTGGGCGTGGTACTCCACCCGCGACACTATTTTCGGTTACGGCGGCGATTTATTCAACGCCGATGGCTCGCTCACCGTCATTGGCGATGCCTTTGTGGCGCAAACCGCCGCGCACACCAGCCCCTATGTGGATTTGTCTGTTGCTCCTGCTGCCGGTGATGCGTTACCGGGCGGGTATGTGAGCAATGTGGGGAATTTCACCGCCACCAACGTGACAGCGCAAATCACACTGATAGATGCTTTCACCGGCAGCATCTCTCGCACCGCAAGCTACACTATCCCCCAATTATCGCCGCGATACCAGACCGCGCCTGTATTTGTGGACTGGACGGATGCGCTTGTCCCCCCGTATGTCTACACCTTCACCCTCGTGGCTGACCCAGACCACCAACAAACAAAAGAAATCAATCGCGCCAACAATACACTGCAAACAACGCTGGTGCAAATCCCTGATTTGATGGTCGATTCGATGGTTGCGTCGGTTGAGGTCAATGTTGGCAGCGGGGTAATAACCCCACTGCTTACCACAATTACCGCTACCATCCGCAACACTGGCAACTGGACTTCAACCGAAACGGCATTTCAATTGAGTATGCAACACAGCATCTCCGCTACCCTATCATACACCCAAAATTATACCGTCCCGGTGCTGGCAGTGGAGCAGCGTTGGCAGGCAGTAGCCCAATGGCCTTTATCTGCAAGCGGGAATTATCTGATTACAGCAACCATCAACCCGATGGGAGTGTTGGGCGTGGAATGGGATGCAAGCAACAACCAGCAAACGGCATCGATGCTGGCGGCGAGCCACCAAATCTTTTTGCCGTTGCTTCTAAAAAACTAATCCTCAACGAAGCAGAACACCACCTGTATCCCCTTGCCGCGATAATGGTAGCGCTGACCGCCCGCCGAAAGCACAATCTCGGTGGCGGTCACAAAAGCGGGCTGATTGCCGCCGGTGACGGGCTTTTCCGGTTGGGGGCAACCAAAATTCGCGCCGGGAAATTCATCATTTTGGGTGGAAGTAACCTCGATCTGGTCAACTGAAATATTTAACCGGTGAGCTAAATCGGTTTCGGCTCGATTTACCAGATTTGGGATGGTGGGAGTGGGAGAGGTGGTCATCGGCTGCACCTCCGATGGGGTAGGAGAGGGGAAAACAGGCGATTGGTTTTCTGTTGCAGTAGCCGGGGGGGCAACAGGTGAGATGGCTGCGCCGGCGGCCGGGACAAAAATCTTTGCTGGCGGTGGGGTGGGGGAAGGGCCGTGGTCGGTAGCAGGTG
>CAYPUV010000145.1:0-10429 GCA_964413895.1 uncultured Anaerolineaceae bacterium | reverse complement strand
CTGGTGGCACAGGCGCAGGGAAAACCACACTCCTCAATATCTGCTCTAACTTTATCCCGGATGATGAGCGGATTGTCACCGTAGAAAATGCTGCCGAGCTTCAATTGGCCAAAGAACATGTTGTAACCCTGGAATCACGTCCACCCAATATTGAAGGCAAAGGCGAAGTCTCTATTAGAGACCTGGTTATCAACTGCCTGCGGATGCGCCCGGACAGAATTGTCGTGGGTGAATGTCGCGGCGGCGAAGCGCTAGATATGCTCCAGGCAATGAACACCGGTCACGATGGCAGCCTGACAACGGCCCACGCCAACTCACCCAGAGACACGATCTCTCGTTTGGAAACTATGTGCCTCATGGCCGGCATGGATTTACCTGTGCGCGCCATCAGAGAACAGGTGGCTTCGGCGGTAGACCTCATTGTGCAACAACAACGAATGCGCGACGGTTCACGAAAAATCGTGAACATCACTGAAGTACAGGGAATGGAAGGTGACGTTGTTGTACTTTCTGATATATTTGTTTTTGAACAACAAGGGTTTGAAGGTGGCAAAGTTATTGGACGCTTGAGACCAACCGGCTTGCGCCCCAAATTTATGGACAAAATAGAAGATGCCAACATTCACTTGCCACCGAACATCTTCGGAGCCAGGGGCCGGGCGTTTTAATTAAGCAAACCAGATTGTATCTGCATCCAGGAACCAGACACAACCGCCTGTTTCTGCAAACAGATTACAAACGGGAATAAGGTAGGGATATAGGGCCATGACAAGTCCAATAATTTTATTCGGACTGGGGATAGTTTTACTGCTGGGGATTGGTATGCTTGTTTTTGCCTTTTGGGGTGGGGGCGGCTCCAGCGATAAAGCTACTCAAAGTCGGTTGAGCGAATTTGTAGGTGCTGTAGACGATGAACATAGCAAGCGTGACCTCAAAAGAGAAGGGGAAAAGAAGCCTTCAAAATTCACCCAAAACATTGATGAGGCCATAGAAGCAAAAGGGTTTGTACAAAACATCCAAACCCAGCTCGCACAAGCCAATTTAAAAATTACTCCCGCAGAATACCTGATGCTTGTGTTCATCAGCATTGTCGTCACAGCGGCGCTGGCGTTCTTAATTTACCGCAATTTACCGCTTGCGCTGGCGGGCGGTGTGTTGGGCTTTTTCCTGCCCCGATTCTACCTGGGGTCTCGTAGGCGCAAACGACTCAAAATGTTTAACGATCAACTTGGCGATGCCATTAATCTGATGGCCAACGGGTTGCGTTCAGGATACTCCATTTTGCAGGCAATGGACAGTGTGGGAAATGAAATGCCCGACCCCATCGCAGAGGAATTTCAACGCGTGGTACGAGAAATTCAACTGGGCATTCCTCAAGAGCGGGCAATGAACAATATGGTGCGCCGAATTCCCAGCGATGACCTGGACTTGATGATTACTGCGATCAATGTTCAGCACGAAGTTGGCGGCAACCTGGCTGAGATTCTTGAAGTTATCTCGTTTGTCATTCGTGAAAGGGTGAGGATCGCCGGGGAAATAAAAACCTTAACGGCCCAGGGGATGTTGGGTGGGTACATTATCTCGCTGTTGCCAATTGTGCTGGGCTTAATCTTATTTGCAATGAACCAGGAATACATTGGCAGGATGATTTTCGCCTGCGAGGGCGGCGGCACCAGTTGCGCGGCACAGCCCTGCGGCTGGATTATGACCGGTGTTGCGCTGATTATGATTGTTATAGGGTTTGCAGCCATACAAAAAATTGTTAAAATCGAAGTGTAAAAACTCTACTCGGTCGTCTAGAATCCTGTGGAGGGTCGTTAAATGTTATTAACACCAACAATATTAATTATAGGTGGCATTATCCTTGTGGGTGCCATTGCGCTAATTGTAATTGGTGTGATACTTGCACCCAGAGCTGCTTCAGGAGACGTTCAAGTTCGGCTGGAGGAATACGCCAGTCGCACAACGCCAGTCACACTTGAAGAGATTGAATTGTCACAACCGTTCTCCGAGCGGATATTGATTCCCATTCTGCAAACTATATCACACTCTGTGGTCAGGCTAACGCCCAAAGAGGTTATGGAAAAAGCCCGGCGAGATTTGGAGATAGCGGGGCGTCCGGTGAGAAGCCCGGAAATATTCATGGGAATCAAAGCAGCAGCAGGAGCCACGCTATTCATCTTCGCTTTGCTTATTTTAAGCATTATGGGCCAGCCAATACTGAGCCGCATTCTATTTTCAATCATTGGGGCCGTTATTGGGTACATTTTGCCCGGCGTGTGGCTGGGAAGTAAAATAAAACAACGGCAAGAAGAGATTATAAAATCGCTGCCCGACGCCCTGGATTTACTTGTTATTTGCGTGGAAGCCGGATTAGGGTTTGAAGGTGCGATGGCCAAAGTTGCGGAAAAGTGGGATAATGAACTGTCTAGAGCGTTTGCCCGTGTATTACAAGAAATCAGGCTGGGCAAGCTGCGGATTGATGCGCTGCGCGAGATGGATAAAAATATGGGGGTTTCTGATATGACAAGTTTTGTGGCGGCAATTATTCAGGCCACCCAGTTTGGCGTGAGCATCTCAAAAGTATTGCGGATCCAATCCGAGCAAATGCGCATCCAACGCCGCCAGCGAGCAGAAAAAAAAGCACAGGAAGCACCCATTAAAATGCTTTTCCCAATGGTGTTCTTAATTTTCCCCTCCCTATTCATTGTGTTGCTGGGGCCAGCGGTTTTAAAAATTATGGACTCCGGCGTTTTTGGCAACATTTTTTGATGATCATCAAAAATCGAACAAAAAACTCAACCGTTGCAGCCCAGTGCGTCGTTGCCAGCACCTTCTTCAGCCGTCTGAAAGGCCTGCTCGGAACAGCACCATTGAAGCCAGGAGAAGGCTTGCTCCTGGTCAACGAGAAAAGCATCCACACATTTTTCATGGCCTTCCCCATTGACGTAATGTACATTAACGGAAAGTCAGAGGTAATAAAACTCGACCACAATATGCCTCCCTTCAGATTGGGAAAATACGTCTCCAACTCTGTCTATATTCTAGAATTGCCCGTTGGAACCATTGCGCAAACTCGCACAACCGTGGGCGACCGTCTTGAATTCAGCAACACCTGAAATGCAGTCTCGTTTAACGCCGATAATACAGCTGCAAACCACCAGAGGTGGTCTCTTCACTCGTTGATTTAATATGGCATTGTTGTCAATATTAAAAGAAGTCTCAGAAACAGCACTTGACTTTTTATTTCCTCCCCAATGCGTTGTGTGCAACACTGCCGGAGCCTATTTTTGTGCCACATGCCAACAAAAACTCACTTATATTAATCCACCGTTCTGTGACAAATGCGGATATCCCATTGATAATGACAAAACAACTTGCACGCAATGCCAGCGTCACCCGTTGGAGCACATAACTGCCATCCGTTCAGTGACTTTATTTACAGAAGACCCACTCAGAACAGCCATTCACAAATTCAAGTACCAAAATCACAAGGTTCTGGGAAAAACACTTGCCCCGTTGCTTGCTCGTTGCTATACTATTAATCAATTATCCGTTGATGTTATTGTGCCCGTTCCACTGCACAAATCACGTTACAAAGATAGAGGGTATAATCAATCAACCGAATTAGCCAAAGAACTTTCAAAACTAATCTATTTGCCCATCGATAACACAACGCTTGTCAGACAACGAAAAACAAAACCCCAAATGAGTCTGAAGGCGAGTGAACGGAAAGCCAATGTAGCTCATGCCTTTGCCTGCACAGCCAATACCCTTGCCGGCAAAACTGTACTTCTCATTGACGATGTTTGCACAACTGGAGCCACGTTAGATGCTTGTGCCGATGCGCTAAAGCAGGCCGATGTTCACGCCGTACACGCACTAACCCTGAGCCGGGCTGTATAGCGAACGTTCCACTAAAATCCACTTTATTATTTGGAAAGGAGTATGTACTATGTCACTGGTTCTAAAAGGGAAAAATATGAGCCTCTTCAATGAAACCAAAACTTACATTGAGAAGAAGGTTAACAAATTTGACCGGTTTCTTCCCCACATCATCGAAACGCGCGTAGAAATATCCAAAGAAGCCACAAGGAGCGAGCAAGATCGATTCATTGCCGAGATCACGGTACAAACCAAGCACAAAATTCTACGGGCCGAAGAGCGCAGCTATGACCTCCGCGTGGCGATTGACAGCGCTATCAGCAAGCTCAACAGCCAAATCGCGCGACTAAAAGGAAAACGGAAAGCTCGCTGGCAAGGGAAAAATTCTATTCGAGATGAGGAAATCCCGGTGTTATCCGATGAAATTTTGGAACAACTGGAAGAAGACACGCATCGAGAGATTGTACGGGTAAAGAAATTCTCCGTGATCCCGATGGATGAAGATGAAGCCATTGAACAAATGCAGCTCTTGTCCCACGATTTCTTTGTTTTCTACAATGCCAACTCAGGCCGAATTAACGTACTCTACAAACGCGCCGACAACAACTACGGCTTGCTTGATCCAGTAGTAGCATAGTATTCTCCCGCTAGAACGAAAACGGGCTGGCTTTTTCGCCAGCCCGTTTTTTTTGAAGTTATGGTGATCCCTAAAATTATTCTAAAATCCAACGATCAATACTGCGCTCGTACTGAACCAGATTCCCCTCACCAAACCAAAGCTCAATTTCTGCTTTGGCCGTGTCAGGTCCATCAGAGGCGTGAACCAGGTTGCGACCAATTTGCAAGCCAAAATCACCGCGAATGGTGCCCGGAGCCGCGTCAACCGGGCTGGTTGCTCCCACAATATTCCTGGCAAGGTGAATGGCTTCCGGCCCTTCCAGCACCATCGCCACAACCGGCGAAGAGGTAATGTATGTAATCAAATCCTTAAAAAAGGGCCGCTCTTTGTGTACAGCGTAATGTTCTTCGGCCAGCGAAACTGGCACTTGCAAAAATTTCATTGCCACTATTTTTAGGCCATGTTGTTCAAAACGTGTTATTAATTGTCCAACCAATTGACGTTGGATTGCATCAGGTTTTAAGATGATAAATGTTTTTTCCACGATTGTTTGTCTCCTGTTATTGTTCACTGCAAATGACGCATTTTTATAGCAGATAGCTCCCCTGTTGACAAATTTACCCAACTTGCATGAAAAAACCCGCCTCAAAAGGCGGGTTTTACTTCTCAACCCGAAACGGCGGGAAACCAGGTCCCGGACTCATTAGAGATTACGCAGCGCCATTTTGTAAGATTGTAACGCTTGATTCAGTTGGCCCAACCGCGTTTGAGCATCACCCAGTGTTTCATAAATAGCAGCATTATCGGCATACACGCTTAAATTGGCCGTCAATGTACCAACAATTTGTTCCAGGCCTTGTGATTCAGCTATCAATGCGGCATAATCACGCAAGGCGTCGTTCAGTTGCCCAATTTCCAGCGCTGCCTCCGCTTTCGTCAATCGCTCGGTGAGGGTAATTTCGGCTTCAGGTTCTACAACAGCAACTTCTACCGGCTCTTCCGCTGTAAAAGATGGCTCAGGAATCTCCTCTTCTCTCTCAAGAGTTGGTTCAACAATTTCCTCAACTTCCTCTACTGCGGCAACTGTGAATTCCTCGGCTGATTCGGACACTGTTTCACCGGCTGCAGCGACTTCCTCTGGAGGAACCTCGCCTTCATCCAGCCAGACCGGTAACGCTTCGGCTTGCAACGCGTCGGGTAAAGTCGCCGCCTCTTCGTCCGTCAGTTCCACTTCTTCGGCGGCAACCGCTTGAAGCCAGTCGGGCAACTCTGATTTTGTTTCCGGTCCCACAGTTGCCGGCTCTTCCGGCATTTCAGACAGCCATTCTGGCACACTTTCTTCCGTTGATGCTTCTTCTGCCTTGCGCAACCACTCAGGCACTTCAGCCGCAGGCTGTTCCGTCACTTCTTCCGGCTCAACAGCAGTTTCTGCTGTCGCTTCAGGTTGTGCTTCGCCCCAAAGCGCTTCACCTTCTTGCATCCATTCGGGCAAGCCCTCTTTGTCTAACAAGTCCGTCTCGCTTAAGGTTTCTTCTGCTTCGGCCGCCGGCTCCTTTTCAATAATGCTCTCATCTTTGAGCCACGCTGGCGTTTCCGCTTCCAACTGAGCTTCCGCACCCTGATCTTCCCACAGCCAGTCTGGTAGTTTATCTTCCGCTACAATCTCTTCATCTTCCAATTCCGCAGCGGGTTCCTCTCCTTCAGGGACTGGGGGTTCTTCAACCCGCTTCATCACCACGCTATCGTCGCTGAGCCAGGCCGGTATTTCTTCTTCTTCATCCAATGCCTGTTCGTCTTTTAGCCAACTCGGCAACTCACTCTCAACAACTATCCCGTCGTCCTCCAGCTCTGCAACCGGTTCTTCCGCCTCAACGACAGCGGCTTCTTCAACTTCCGTTGCCACACTTTCATCGCTGAGCCAGGCCGGAACTTCTTCCGTCTCCACTGTCTGGCTCTCTTGCAACCAATCCGGCAGCTCACTCTCGGCCACAATGCCATCGTCTTCCAGCTCCGCAACCGGCTCTTCTACAACCGATTCGACTTCTTCGGCTTCCGCAACCACACTCTCATCACCAAGCCAGGCTGGAGCCTCCGCTTCAATTTCTGCGGCCTGGTCCTCCTTCAACCAATCTGGCAGGTCGCTTTCGGCAACTATCCCGTCGTCTACCCGGCCGGCATCCGTCTGCTCATCCTCCAGTACACTGGATTCTTCTGCCACGGCTGCTTCGGCCTCTTGTTCCACAACTGGCGTCGCCTCTGCTTCCGCCTGTCGTTTAGCCGATTCGTCCGCAGTTGCCATCATCCATTCTTTTAAGGACATGTCTTCGGCGCCTGCAGGACGTTCTTCCGGCACCTCTTCCAGCGAAACGCCTTCTTCAGCTAATATTTGCGCCCATAAGTCTTTCCCGGCGGCATCTTCCGCTACTGGCTCTGCCTGTTCAGCGGGTGGCGTCGCCTCACCCTCAGCCTCTAGCCCGGTCGCAGTTTCCGTTGGCATATCACGCAACCATTCCGGGAGTTTTTCTGCCTCTGGTTTGGAAACTGGCGCGGCAGGCGGTGCTTCTTCAGGCTTTGCCGCGGGCGCCTCACCCCGAATTTCGCGCAACCAATCGGGAAGTTCATCGTCATGAGTGGCTTGAGGATTTGGATTTTCTTGATTGTCCGGCATTGGTTCACCTACTTTTCTGTCTCAGAACAAGGTCAATTCAAGGTTAATTGAACCTATCTAACCACAGTACTATTATGCCCTGAATTCAACAAATTGTCAATCAAGGACAACGTTATGTCACTATACCAGCAGCCCGGTCTGGATTATAAAAATAACGCATGCGGTGGTAAAATATTAGATTGTATATTTTTATGAGAAGCTCCCTGCTACCCGGCCATTTTTGGCAATGGAGGCCGCATTGGTATGGCGCAAAACAAAATTGTGGTGCGCGGCGCACGTGAACACAACCTGAAAAACATTACGGTTGAAATTCCCAGAGATAAATTCGTCGTCATCACCGGATTATCTGGTTCAGGGAAAAGTAGCCTGGCCTTTGATACCATTTACGCGGAAGGGCAGCGGCGTTACGTGGAGTCGTTATCTGCCTACGCCCGCCAGTTTTTGGGTCAAATGGATAAACCAAATGTTGACCAGATTGATGGCCTCAGCCCGGCCATTTCCATTGAGCAGCGCAGCAGCAGCTATAACCCCCGTTCTACGGTGGGTACGGTGACAGAAATTTATGATTATTTGCGGCTGTTGTTTGCGCGAGTGGGCACGCCGCACTGTCCCAACTGTGGTCGAGAGGTGAATCAGCAATCTGCCCAGCAAATTGTAGATGCCATTCTGGAGAAGCAAGATGGAAGCCGGGCAATGATTCTGGCTCCCCTGGTGAAAGGGAAAAAGGGCGCCCACGAGGCGGTATTCGATGACATTCGCAAGGCGGGCTTTGTGCGCGTGCGGGTAGACCATTATCTGCGGGAAGTAGATGAGGTTTTTGAGCTAGATCGCAACGCCCTCCACACCATTGAGGTGGTGGTAGACCGGCTTGTGATTAGACAGCATGATTCCACCAATGGCCGTAATTCGCTGCGTTCACGCCTGACAGATTCCGTGGAAACCGCGCTGAAGCTGGGTCACGGCCTCTTGATTGTTGCCGACGTCACCGACCGCACCCGTCCTTTTGACACCCTGTACAGCGAACACTTTGCGTGCGTCCACTGTGGCACCAACCTGCCGGAAATCGAGCCACGCACATTCAGCTTCAATAGCCCGCACGGCGCATGCCCCACCTGCTCTGGGCTGGGCACGCGTCCGGAGCTGGACCCCGACCTGATATTGGGGCGTCCTGAACTGACGTTATCGAACGGCGCGGTGCGACCGTGGGCCAAAGAAACTAAAAACAACCCCAACACCTATTATCAGCAATTGCTCCGCGCTGTTGCCAAATTTTACAATATTCCAATGAACGTGCCGGTAAAAGATTTATCGCACAGGCACAAAGATATTATTTTGTACGGCAGCAACCCCGGCGATAAACTCACCCTCACCCAAGTTCATCCAGATAAAACAACAACTACCTTTGAAACCGCATTCGAGGGCGTTATTCCCAACCTCAAACGAAGATACCGGGAAACGGACAACGAATTCATTAAGCGTGAAATCGAGCAATTTATGTCGCCGCGTACCTGCCCCACCTGTGCAGGGAAACGTCTGCGCCCGGAGGCGCTGGCTGTAACCATTGCCACGCAATCTATTAGCGATGTAACCGCGTACACAATCTCATCCCTGCTGGCCTGGGTGGACTACCTGAAAACAGACGCTTCAGGGTTTACAGCCCGCCAACAAGCTATCGCCCGGCCCATCTTGAAGGAAATAGAGAACCGCCTTGCATTTCTGATAGATGTGGGGCTAGATTATCTTTCGCTCAACCGAACCACCGGCACGCTCTCTGGCGGGGAAGCGCAACGCATTCGGTTGGCAACGCAAATTGGCTCACAATTGATGGGCTGCCTTTATATTTTAGATGAGCCATCCATTGGGTTGCACCAGCGCGATAACGCCCGGCTCATTAAAACTTTGAAAAACCTGCGCGATCTGGGCAATACGGTTTTGGTGGTAGAACACGATGAAGACACGATGCGAGCATCCGACTGGATTGTAGATATGGGACCCGGTGCGGGCGAGCACGGCGGAGAAGTGGTCTTCAGCGCCGATACGGCCACATTTTTGGCCCAGTCTCCCAGCCTTACCGCACAATACTTGCGCGGCGAGAAAAACATTCCCGTGCCGGGGGTGCGGCGGCCCGGCAGCGGTCGCTGGCTAACGCTGCGGGGGGCACGAGAAAATAATTTAAAAAATATTACGGTGAGGTTTCCCCTGGGCACATTCACTTGTGTCACAGGGGTTAGTGGCAGCGGCAAAAGCAGCCTGGTGATTGATATTTTACAACGGAAACTGGCGCAATACATGTATCGTGCCAAGGCCAAGCCGGGTGCCTTTGATAGTTTAGAGGGCATGGAGTATCTGGACAAAGTGATTAATATTGACCAAAGTCCCATTGGACGGACACCGCGCTCCAATCCGGCTACCTATGTGGATGTTTTTGGACCATTGCGCAATTTATACGCCAGCCTGCCAGAAAGCAAGTTGCGGGGCTACGGGCCGGGACGCTTTAGCTTTAACGTTAGGGGGGGGCGGTGCGAAGTTTGTCAGGGCGCAGGCATTATTCAAATTGAAATGCAATTCCTGCCCGATGTGTACGTTCCCTGTGAACTGTGTGACGGCTTGCGCTACAACCGCGAAACCTTGCAAATCAAATACAAAGGTAAATCCATTGCCGACGTGTTGGACATGACAGTTGAGCAAGCGTTGAATTTCTTCTCCAATATCCCGGCCATTCGGCGCAAACTGGAAACGCTGCAAAAGGTGGGGTTAGGTTACGTAAGATTGGGGCAGCCCGCTACCACCCTCTCTGGCGGCGAAGCGCAGCGCATTAAGCTGAGCAAAGAATTGGCGCGGCGCTCCACGGGCAAAACGCTGTACATTCTGGATGAGCCGACCACCGGGCTGCATTTTGCCGACACCGAGCGGCTGCTGGGAGTGCTGCACCGGCTGGCCGATCGGGGGAATACGGTAATTGTTATTGAACACAATTTAGATGTCATCAAATCTGCGGACTGGGTGATTGACCTGGGGCCAGAGGGCGGCGACAAAGGCGGCGAAGTGGTTGCCGCTGGCACACCGGAGCAAGTTGCTGCAACTCCGGCCAGCTACACCGGTCGCTGGTTGAAACCGCTGTTGGAACGCACGTGATTCACAATTCGCACCTTATATGGCTTCCGAATCCGCTCTTATTTCAGCGTAACGCACCCTTTTTATTTAGGGCAATCGCATACTGATTTTTTGAAGCAAGATTTGTGGTTTATCCGGTCAAT
>CAYPUV010000144.1:0-10477 GCA_964413895.1 uncultured Anaerolineaceae bacterium | reverse complement strand
TTGTTTTTTGCAAACCACAGACGGCATACGAGATTTCTGCCTGTCTTGTGGGCTCGGAGATGTGTATTATATACAGACCTACTCAATTCCCCACCCACCCTAGATTGGATTAATTTGTGGCACGTGTTTATGTATCCCTGGACCTGGAAACAACCGGCCTTGACCCCCGTCGAGACGGCATCACCGAAGTGGGCGCTATTCGCTTTCGCGGCGACAAAATTCTGGAAGAATTTCATAGCCTGGTAAACCCGGGCCAGCCCATCCCCTACCAAATTCAACAACTCACCGGCATCACGAATGCTGACATCGCCACCGCCCCCAAATTCGATAAAATTCGAGGAGCATTGCAGCGGTTTGTGGGTGAGAATCCCATTGTGGGGCACAATATTAGATTCGACCTGAGTTTTTTGCACAACCACTTGCTGTTTCAAACAAACGCAGGTATTGACACGTTTGAGCTGGCCAGCATCTTGTTGCCCCATGCCGACCGTTACAGCTTGAAGGCGCTGGCCCATCTATTGGGTATTCAAGACCCCCCCACCCATCGAGCGCTAGACGACGCCAGGGTAACGCGCCAACTTTTTCTGGCGCTGCTTGATGAAGCCCGCCACCTTGATGGGCAAATTATTAAAGATGTGGCCGATATGGCAACCCGCAGTCGCTGGTCGCTGGCGCCCATTTTCAAAGATCTGTCCAGAGAACGCGGCGGAGCAATGTCAAATTTGCTGGCACAGCAACTTTCGGCCACCCGACAAACCTGGCTGGGAGCAGAGACCCCGCCGTTAAAACCGATCAGTCCCCCGCGCAAGCTGGATATTAACGCGCTGACACGGCTGCTTGAGCCGGGCGGCAAAATTGAGCGTGCGCTATCTAATTTTGAGTATCGTCCGCAGCAAATTTCAATGCTCACCTCTATCGCCGAGGCTTTCAACAAACCGTATCATCTGATGGTTGAGGCAGGTACGGGAACCGGCAAATCAATCGCCTACCTGCTTCCGGCGGTTCAGTGGGCCATTCAAAATAACGACCGGGTTGTCATTTCTACCAATACCATCAACCTGCAAGACCAACTTTTGTCTAAAGACCTGCCCTTGCTAAAAAAAGCATTAAACCTTGATTTTAAGGCAACGGCGCTGAAGGGGCGGGGCAATTATGTTTGCCCGTGGCGGGTTGAACAAATGCGCGCCCGAAAAAATCTT
The DNA here is from genome assembly GCA_964413895.1 of uncultured Anaerolineaceae bacterium. Lineage (GTDB taxonomy): Bacteria > Chloroflexota > Anaerolineae > 4572-78 > 4572-78 > JANTHQ01. The sequence continues at coordinate 9,278 of CAYPUV010000144.1, read as the reverse complement.
GCTCCTGCCGAACTACGTTTGCTGGCAAAAATTATGGTTTGGTTGCCCAACACCACCACCGGCGACCGGCAAGAGCTATTTATCCCCGATTACACCGAACAAGCATTGTGGAATCACGTGAACGCCAACGCAGATATTTGCCCTCCAGACCGTTGCGCACGGGAAGGGTGCTTTTTTATGCGCGCCAAACAGGCCGCCGAAGCGTCACACATCATTGTAGTGAATCACGCTTTGCTGCTGGCAGACATTGCGGTCAACAATCGTGTTATTCCAGAATATCATTACTTGATTATTGACGAAGCGCATCATCTGGAAGATAGCATCACTAATCAACTTAGTTTTTCGGCCAGCGAGAAAAGCCTTGAACAGTTTCTTGCCAGCTTGAGCCACGAAAAAAATAACATCTTCGCCGAGATGACCCGACGGGTCAAGAAAGCGCAGCTGGCAAACATCATTAATGACCTGTCTCAGTTAACCAAACAAGCCCACCAAACAGCGTCACAGGCCAACCAATCGGTACACACGCTCTTTACCGTGTTGCAAAGTTTTATGGCCGAATTTTCGCCCCAGTCCAAAAATCAGTATGACCGCAAACTCCGCATTTCTGCCTCAATGCGCTTGCAACCTGCCTGGAGCGATGTGGAAATGGCGTGGGACAACACAAACCTGCTGCTGGCCGACCTGCTGAGACTCGTTACGCAGGCGGGAAAACTCTGGGATAATCTTGACACCTATGATGTGGATAATTGGGAAGAGATGATGCAGCGCATTGTCAATACCCGCCTGGAACTGGAAACCACCACCCAGCACCTCAACTTAATTCTGGCAGAAGGGAACAAAGACACCATTACCTGGCTGGAAGAGCGCGTAAAAACGAGTGATATTTCCCTGCACGCCGCCCCGTTGCACGTGGGGAGTTTGGTGCAACAGCACCTGTTCAATCAAAAGGACAGTGTGGTGCTCACTTCGGCCACGCTGCGCACAGATAACAGCTTTGAATACATTAAAGACCGATTAGGCGCGTGGGACATCGGCGAAGAGGCCGTGGGGTCTCCATTTGATTACGAAACCTCGACGCTGGTTTACGTCCCCACCGATATTCCAGAACCCGGCTCACCTGGTTTTCAAAAGGCATTTGAACAAACCGTAATCAATTTGGCCATTGCAACCAAAGGCAGAATGCTGATTCTGTTCACATCGTACAGTCACCTCAGAGCCACGGCTCGCCGTGTACACCACCCGCTAGCGGAACACGATATTGCTGTGTATCAGCAGGGGACCGGCGCGAGTCGCCGCCAGTTGCTAGAGAATTTCAAGACAGCAGAAAAGGCCATCTTGCTGGGAACGCGAAGTTTCTGGGAGGGAGTTGATGTGCCGGGGCCGGCGCTCAGTTGCGTGGTGATTGCCAAAATTCCGTTTTCTGTCCCCAGCGACCCTATTTTTCAGGCGCGCAGCGAAACCTTTGACGATGCATTTATGCAATATTCCATCCCCGAAGCTATTTTGCATTTTCGACAGGGGTTTGGACGGCTTATTCGCAACCGCAGCGACCGGGGGGTAGTAGTTATTATGGACAAGCGCGTCCTCACCAAGCGCTACGGCCAGGCATTTTTAGACTCGCTGCCAGAGGCAACCATTCAACAGGGACACACCTCAGACCTCCCCCACATCGCCGCCGAGTGGATTGATAGCGTTTGACGTTTGATATATCTTTTTGAAATTGCAGCCACGCCACATTATGTTTCACGTTTCAGGCCTGGCATGTTATAATAGCGAAAAATAACAGTTGGAGACACGACTAATGATTGATGCGAATAAACTCCGCAAGGGCACAACCTTTGAAGACAACAACGAAATCTTTAAAGTCCTCGATTACACACACATCAAAATGGCACGCGGCGGCGCAACAGTCCGCACAAAAGTCATCAACCTTCGCTCCGGCTCCATCACTGAGAAAACCTTCAACTCCGGTGAGAAAGTGAAAGACATTCGGCTAGACCATCAAGAAGTGCAATATTTATATTCTGATGGCAACCTGTACTACTTTATGAACACCGAAACCTACGAGCAACCCGCTCTGGGTAAAGATGTGCTGGCCGACATAATTCCCTACCTGATAGATGGGCTGGAAGTGAAACTATCCACATACAATGGTGAACCGATTGATGTTGAATTGCCCACCACCGTTGAAATGAAAGTGACCCACGCGGAACCGGGCTTTGCCGGTGACACCGCTACAGGCGCAACCAAAACCGTAACCGTTACCAGTGGTCTGGAAGTGCAAACCCCGATTTTTGTGGAAGAAGGGGATGTCATTCGCATTGACACCCGCACCGGCGAATACCTCACACGAGTGTAGGGCAATGAGAACTCCGGCGGGCAAAGAATGCAAATACTTCTTCGGCGACTATCACCGGGGGAGGAATATTGAGGAATGCCGATTATTAAAAAATGACCCGGATTCTCCGGCCTGGCAATCGTCCGATTGCCACATTTGTCCGGTGCCAGATATTCTGCGGAACAACACGTGTCCCAATTTAATTTTGGACGCCACTATTGTCAAAGGCTTTTTAGGATTAAGTAGAAAAGTAAAGGTGCAGGGCTGGTGCAGTGAGTATTTTTTGGAGGTGGAAAATCCATCCGTTGGGTGCGGCCACTGTCACGAGTTTGGCGGCCCCTCAATTTTAGACCTGGATGAAACCGACGAGTAACAACAATTCAGCAACGCAGTATTTCGCAGAGAATTTTATGCAACAACAGGGTGCGCCCAACGCTTCCACAAACCGGCAAATACGCCGTTAACCACCATCACCCCGACCACAATTAATACACAGCCTATCAGCGCATTCCACCCCGGTTGTTCATTCAAAAATACTATTCCCAATGCCACGCCTGCTGGCGGGAGAATGTACGTTACCAGCGAAAGGAATGTCGCGCTGGTGCGCTCGATGAGATGGTAGAACAGCACGAATGCAACGGCCGTGCCAAAAAACGCCAGCGCCAGTACCGCTCCTAGCGAGGCCAGTCCCGGTGAAAGGTGAAATGGACGCTCAAATACCAGCGCCGTCGGCAGCAAATACAACCCGCCCACCAGCAGTTGAGTGGTAGGCGCAACTAGTGGCGGCAAACCACGGAGATTGCGGCGAGCGTACACAATGCCAATGCCATAGCTCAGGGCTGCCAACATGAACGCAATCAGTCCCCACAATGCTGCACCACGCAACGGTGCACTTCCTATACCTGGCAAAAACAAAAAAACAATGCCTGCAAATCCAATGGACACACCCCAAAACTTTCGTGCCGTTAATGGCTCATCTGCGATGAGAAAATGCGCCAGCAGCACGGTGAAAATCGGCGTGGTGCCGTTCAAAATTGCTGCCATTCCGCTGTCGGCGTACATCTCTCCCAGGCTGAACATCGCAAACGGAAATGCATTAGCAAAAAAACCCATCACCAAAAATTTGCGCCATACAGCCCACGTCCGGGGTAATGTTCGCCCCCGCGAGCGCAATACTCCGTACAAAATAGCGGCCCCCAACAGCAATCGCACCGTTGCCAGGGTGAGTGGAGGAAATCCGCGCAAGCCAATTTTTATGAACAGAAAAGACGGCGACCACATCAACGCCAAAAGCAATAGCCAGAGTACATTTTGCATCAGCTTTTCACCTTTAAATTGAGTGTTTGCATTCAGATGAATGCACGGAGACTGAACCATAGCAATCAAAGCAGTTCTTGTCAAAATAACCCGCGCGGATTTATGGCAATTCTATTGACAATTATCCTTTTCCCGTTGATAATTAATGGTAGAAAGGGGAACAAAATGAAAATTAAACTGGGGGTTGTAATTTCCCTGATTTATCTGGTGCTAATTAGCGTGTTCGCACCTGTGCAGGCGCAGCAACCACCGGGCAGCGTGTTTGTGCTGACCGCCAAAGGCCCCATCACCCCAGTGATGCAAAGCTACATTAAACGCGGTATTGCCACTGCCGAAACTCATAATGCCGAGGCGCTGGTGATTGAGCTTGATACACCCGGCGGCCAAATTGATCTCACGCGAGAAATCATTCAAGCCATCCTCAATGCCAATGTGCCAGTAGTGGTGTACGTTTACCCGCCGGGTGGGTTTGCCGCATCGGCGGGGACGTTTATTACCCTGTCGGCGCATGTCGCAGCGATGGCCCCCCAAACCAGCATCGGTGCCGCCAGCCCTGTCGATTCGCAGGGGGGGGATATCGGGGAAACCTTGCGCGCTAAATTGGAAAATATTCTCGTTGCCGATATGGAAAACCTGGCTGAACGGCGCGGAGAAAAAGCTGTTCAGTGGGCCACCGATGCCATCACCAAAGCCAAAGCCACCAATGCTAAAAAAGCGCTGGAATTGGGCGTCATCGATGTGATGGCTAATAATCTCGATGATCTACTGGCAAAAATCGATGGGTTTGAAGTGATTGTGCAAGGCGAAACCCGTACTCTGCACACAGCCAACGCGCCGATTGTCCCCATAAAAATGACATTCGCCGAGCAAATCCTGTCGGTGATTCTGCGCCCGGAAATCGCTTTTATTTTGCTGGCCATCGGCCCCCTGGCCATAATTTACGAGCTTTCCAGCCCCGGCGGATACATCGGGGGCATTATTGGGGTTATTTGTTTGGTTTTGGGACTCTACGCCGTGGGTCAACTGCCGGTAAATTTTGCCGGTGTTGGGCTACTATTGCTGGCGTTCGCGCTGTTTGCGGCAGATGTGTTTGCTCCCACCCACGGCGCATTAACAACTGTTGCCGTCGTATCGCTGCTATTTGGCGGCCTGCTGATGTTCAACCAGGCTGAGCTGGGTTACCGCATATCAATTGCGCCTATTGTGGCTGTATCGGTGAGCCTGGGTCTCATCTTCTTCTTCATTGTCAGTAAAGCGGTTGCCACCATTCGGATGAGGCCCACGTCTGGCGCGGAGAAACTAATTGGCATGACCGGCATCGCCAAAACACCCATCGCCCCTACCGGCATCATTCTGGCCGATGGAACTCGCTGGCAAGCCAGAACCAGTGATGACGACATGATTGAAGAAGGAGCGCACGTGGAAATTGTGGCCGTTCATGGGTTGAAGGTAACCGTCAAAAAAATTATGCATTAGTTTTCGGTGAGGGCCAACAGCACGCCGGCGCGACCCACCAGCCCTACCAAATGGCCATCGGCGTCAACCACGGGCAACCGTTTAATTTGGTGTTCCAGCAGCAGGTTTAACGCAGTGTGCAATGGCGTATACTTTTGCACAGTGATGGGGTTGGGGGTCATCACTTCGCCGGCAGTGCGTTTTTCCAGTTGCAGCTTTTCTTGCCAGCCGGGCATCAGTTTGTCTGACAATGCTTGCAACACGCTGTGGCGTTCCGCTCCGGTGGCGCGGGTGAGTAAATCGCCATCGGTGATAATGCCGACGACGTGTCGCTGGTCATCAACAACGACTACCCGCCGCTGTGATGACCCTAGCAGCAAATCAACAATCTTTGCCAAAGATGCGTGCTCTTTCACACTGGGGATATTGGTGAGCATCACCTCGCTGACCGTGGTCTGCTCGTTGACGGCGATGGATTGGCGCGGTATTTCCGCGATAGGAGGTTGTGCCAGCGCCCGGAGCAGGTCAACCCGGCTGAAAATGCCTTGCAGGCGGCCCTCGGCGTCAACCACCGGCAGGCGTTTGATGTCGTTATCCAGCATTGTTTGCAGGGCAGCGGTGATGGGGGTGTCGTCGGTGATGGTGATGGCAGGGGTGGTCATCGCTTTGGCAACGGTGCTGTGTTCGGCCTGCAATTTGTGCAGTTCGACTTGCAGTTCAGCTTCGGTGAGGAAGAGTTGGACACTGGCGGTGGGGAGGTTGCTGTGCCGCAGCAGGTCCCCTTCAGTTAAAATACCCACCACCTTGCGGTTGGCATCGAGTACGGGCAGGGCGCGATAAATTTTGTTCAGCAGCAACATCATCGCGTCAAACAGCGGCGTTTCTGGGGTGACGGTATTCACTTCGCGGTGCATAATGTCGCGCACAGGCATATCGGCGGGGAGGGCACGCAGTCCACGATGGCTGTATGTGGTCACTTCCACATCTTGCACGGTGATTAACCCTTCCGTGACCATTTCTCGCAAGCGCGGCATGACGCGCTTGACGCGAGCGGGGCTGTCGATCCATTCAACCTTCAGGGGCAGGTCGGTAGAGAGTGCCACCACACTGGCGGTGTGGATGCGACTGTGCGCGCCGAAACCGGCTAATGCGCGGGTGACGGTTGCTCCGGCGCAGTCTTCTTTTTTTAATAGCTCTAGGATGGCGGTGTACAGGGGCTTGCGTTCCCATTTATCGCTTTCGCCAATGAAGATGGTTACTTTTTTGGCTGTACCTAAAATTTGCATTAGTAGTGTCCTCCTGTTTGCAGTACTTGTGCTAAATAAATGCCCAGCACCACGCCCGCCAGTCCGAGCGCGGTGTTCCCCACAAAATTGGTGGTGGCAGCCTGCCATCCGCTTTGTTGCAGTAGCTTGAAGGTTTCAAAGCCGAAAGATGAAAAGGTAGTGAAGCCACCTAAGAATCCCACTGCTACAAAGAGGCGCGTTTCTGGGGCAACAGGTAAACGTCCACTGGCAAGTGTTAGGAAAAACGCAATCAGAAAACTGCCGGAAACGTTTGCCAGCATTGTACCGTAGGGAAAATCGCTGCCCCATTGGGCGGCGGCCCACTGCTGGGTGAGGTAGCGTGCGTTTGCGCCCAAAAAGCCGCCCAATCCAATCCATATATATTGTAACATAATTTCTCCAAAATGTGGCGTGAGGCTGCGTAAAAAAGCCTCTACCCACTTTACGCGGGTAGAGGCCATTAGTCACAAACAGTCTGTTGACGTTTTACGGCGAGCCTCATCGCCAGAACTACCCAGAATTACGTGGCGGCTATTATAAGCTGCCAGCTCAGGACTGTCAACCGGAACCTGGCTTTGCCGGCAATGCTCAAGGGTGCGGTTTTTGCCGCACGCACCAGGTATTCAGCCATCTGTGCAGAGCACGGTCACCTCACCCCGCACAGGCGGCTGATGAGGGTGTCGAGGGCAAGGATTTCTTCGGTTCTGCCGGTTTTTATCGCCAGGTCTGTGTCCAGCAAGATGTTAAAAATTTGCACTAGCCGTTCGGTGCTAAAGTTACGGGCCTCTTGCAGACGCATTTTGGCGGCGTAATCGCTGCGCCAGCCTTTTTCGCGGGCAATTTCGGTGGGAGTCATTCCGGCTGAGGCCATACTCTTCACTTCTAGCAACCCTCGGAACTGCGCGCTAATGCCCGCTAATATACTCAGTGGGTTTTGGCCTTCTTCCAACCGTTTGTGCAATTGATCCAGGGCTGCCCGCACGTTGCGGCGGCCAATAGCATTGGCCATGGCAAAGGTTTCGGAATCGGCGGTGTAGGGGCACAACAGTTCTACGTCTTTAAGGGTGATGGGGCGGGCAGGGCCAACGTAAAGCGTAAGTTTTTCAATTTCGTTATCCAGCGCGCGCAAATCATTGCCCACCACGTTCGCCAGCGCCATCGTTGCCTGTGGCTCGCTGCGTCCACCTTTCTGTTTTACCCGATTATCGATCCAGTGCGGCAGGGCTTGTTTGTTCGGCGCGCCAAAGTAAGAGACGCAATTTTTTTGGGTCAGCCCCAATTTTAGGATGGGGTGGCTCTTTTTCAATTCGGCGGTTTCCCAGAAGACCAATTCTGTGGATGGGGGGAGGTTGCTCAGGGCAGCAGCGAGCTTTTGCAGGGCGTCCGTATTGCCTTTACTGCGACCACTGCCGCCCAGCCGCGTGAGATAATTTGTTACAATAACCAATCGTTTAGGGGACAAAAACGGCAGAGCGTTGGCGCTATTGATGATTTCGCTCAGCGTGACGATTTTGCCGTCAAGCTCGGTGGTGTTCAGCTCAAGGGTGGCAGGGTCGCCCAGGGTGGTTTTTAATTGGGTCAGCTTTTCTTTGGCAGAGAAGTCATCGGGGCCGTGGAAAATGTAAAACATAATGCCCCATTCACTGTTTTGTACTAATGCGATGAACAACCATTCCACTGGTGTTTGCACGGCTGACACCGGTGATTTGCAGGTTGTCTGGTTTGCCGCTGACAGTGAATTTTTCTTGCAACAGCAATCCCAGCGGTTGTGCGGCCAGGGCGGCGAAGGTTGCAGCCAGCACGGCTTGCGGAATAGTTCCCCAACGGAATCGCTTGCGGGACCGCCCGCTGAGGCTAATGGCCATAAACGATGCCAGTCCACTTAACACGCCGGTGGTGGCCAAAATTGTGCCACAGCGCGGATGCACGGCCAGGTCGCTGTGTCCATTGCGCAATTGATTGAGGGCTTCCTGAGAGGCACGGGTTATTTCCTGGGTGTCAACATTGCCGTAGAGGGTAAAGCCGCCCATATCGCTGCGCCCCACCAGCGAAAGGCGGGGGTTGTGGTTACTTAGAATGTGAATGGTGGCGTGTTCCAAGCCGTGGTTGCGACGAATATTAATAATCGGATAAATGTCAAACAGGCCCATAGGAACTCCTTGCCAGGTGATGATGAGGATATTTTACAATCGATTGGGGAAATGAGCGAATAGCCGGCAGCTTTTAGCCGTCACTTTTATTGCTACCCCACCGGCTTTGCTACCACAATGACGCGGTGGGTGTTGTTGGTGTAGGGCCAGCACGTGACCATCGTTACGCGCTCGTCGGTGGTGGGGGCAATCCACTGGGCGTTTTTCTGGCGCACGGCCAGCGGCTCACCCTTTTCCTTCACGATGGTTTTTAGTTCAACTTTGTATTTGTAGGGCTTGTCATTAACGTAAATAATAACCTCGTCACCCATTTCTACGTTAACCAGGTTTTTGAACACCTCCCCCTTAATGTTGTGATGCCCCGCGAACACCGTATTCCCCACCTCACCCGGCAACGCAGACGTATTATGCCAGCCAACGGCGTAATCTGCCACGTGCCAAATGCTGTACCGTTTGCCGTTTTGCTCCACAACATCCCAGCCAACCGGAATAACCGGCGAGTCGATGTCTACTGCCGGGATGACCAATCGGGTGGGAAACCCCGTGGATCCGCCGGGCGCGGGTGATGAAAGTGGCGTGGCTACCGTGGGCGGGTCCGTGTTGGCGTTGAGCGTGTCCGTTGGTTGGGATTGGGGCGCAGAGGAAACAGCAGTGGCCGCAAAGTCCGCAGCCTCCTCCGTGGCGACGATGATGGGCGCGGGGGTGGGGTCGTCCTGGTTGGGGGTGTCCGGT
>CAYPUV010000143.1:0-10615 GCA_964413895.1 uncultured Anaerolineaceae bacterium | reverse complement strand
ACTGAAAACCGAGAACTTGAAACATGAAACCAACACTATCTGAATTTGAAAAACTGGCGGAACAGGGAAACATCATCCCCGTGTACCGCGAACTACCCGCTGATTTGGACACCCCGGTGAGCATCTACCTGAAATTGCAAGATGACGGCGCGGGCTTTCTGCTGGAATCGATCACCGGCGGCGAGCACGTTTCGCGCTATTCGTTCATTGGCGTGCGCCCTCGCGCCCTGCTCATCGCGCGGGATGATGCGGTGTATGTGGGCAGTAACGGTTACGGCAGAACCATCCCGCTGGAAAATGGGCGCACCCCGCTGGATGTGCTGAAAGCCGAAATGGCGAACTTTCAGCCCGTGCGATTGCCCGGACTGCCCCGTTTCGCGGGAGGAGCAGTGGGCTTTTTGGGATACGATGCCGTTCGCCGTTTTGAAAAACTGCCCGACGACACCACCGACGCCCTGCGTCTGCCCGAAGCGGCGTTCATGCTGGCGGACACACTGGTGGTGTACGACCATGCATGGCAGCGATTGCTCGTCATCGCCAATGCCCACATTTCCGATGACACCGATTCCCGCACGGCATATCGGCGGGCGACGGCGCGGGTGGATGAAATTGTGGCGCGGCTGAACGCCCCCGTGCCCGACCCGCCGACGGTGGGAGCAGAAAACGGCTATTCCACTGAATTTGTGTCGAATGTGAGCCAATCGGAATACGAAGACCGCGTGCGGCGGGCAAAAGAATATATTCGCGCCGGCGACATTTTTCAAGTCGTTCCCTCCCAGCGGCTGAGCAAACGCACGCCCGCCCATCCCTTCGCCATTTACCGCCAACTGCGGCGCATCAATCCTTCACCGTATATGGTTTTTTTGCGCTTGCCCGGCGGGGTGGGCGCGCCGCCGCTGCACGTCATTTCCGCCAGCCCGGAACTGCATGTGCGGCTGGAAAACGGCATCGCCGAATTACGTCCCATCGCCGGCACACGCTGGCGCGGCGATTCGGCGGCGGAGGATGCGCAACTCGCAGAGGAACTTCTTGCGGACGAAAAAGAACGCGCCGAACACGTGATGCTGGTGGATTTGGGGCGGAACGATTTGGGGCGGGTGTGTCAGCCCGGCAGTGTGGCGGTGAAAGAAATGATGGTGGTGGAAAAATACTCGCACGTGATGCACATCGTTTCGGACGTGCAGGGGACAATTTCGCCGGAGCACGACGCCTTCAACCTGCTGCGCGCCACCTTCCCCGCCGGAACCGTCACCGGCGCGCCGAAAGTCCGCGCTATGGAAATTATCGAGGAATTGGAAACGAGCAAACGCGGGCTTTACGCGGGCATCATCGGCTATATTGGCTATGATGGTACAATGGACACCTGCATTGCCCTGCGCACAATGGTGATGCAGGGCGATACCGTTCACATTCAAGCGGGCGGCGGCGTGGTTGCCGACAGTGACCCGACCTACGAATTTAACGAAAGCATGAACAAAGCCCGCGCCCTCGCGCTGGCGGTGCGGGAAGCGGAAAAGCAATTAAAAATGAAAAATGAAAAATGAAAAATAATTTCGTGAAGCGTGATGCGTGAAAAAATCACGTTTCACGCATCACGAATGCCAAAGGATAAATAACAAATGACGAATCCCCACGTTTTGGTCATCGACAATTACGACTCATTCACCTACAACCTGGTGCAATATCTGGGCGAATTGGGCGCGGGTGTGACCGTTTTTCGCCATGATGAAATTTCGCCGGATGAGATTGCCCGCCGCGCGCCGACCCACATCCTCATTTCCCCCGGCCCCGGCGACCCCGACGACGCGGGGATCTCGCTGGCAGTCATCGAGCGGTTTCACCGCACCATTCCCATTTTGGGCGTGTGTCTCGGCCACCAGTGCATCGGGCAGGCATTTGGTGGGAAGATTGGGCAGGCAAAAACGCTGATGCACGGCAAAACATCACCCATTCAGCACGATGGGCGGGGCGTGTTTCGCGATATTCCGCAGAATTTCACCGCTACCCGCTATCATTCGCTGGTGGTGGAAGAAGAATTACCCGATTGTTTGGAAGTAACCGCCCGCACCCCCGATGGCGAGTTGATGGGTGTGCGGCACAAAGAATTTCCGGTGGAAGGGGTGCAGTTCCACCCAGAAGCGATTTTAACCGAACACGGGCACAAACTTTTGCAGAATTTTTTGGAGGGGAAGATGGGCAATGAACAATTAAAAATGAAAAATGAAAAATTGGTGAATGGGAAGGTTTCACCCCCTCCCGCCGCCTCCGGCGACTCCCTCCCCCTGACAGGGGGGTTGGGGAGGGGGTCTACACCCGAAACCAAAAACATCCGCGAGGCGATTGCCAAAATTCTCGACGGCGAATCGCTCACGGCCGCCGAAGCGGACATAGTGATGAGCCAGATTATGGCGGGTGAGGCGACCCCCGCGCAGATTGGCGCATATCTCACCGCCCTGCGCATGAATGGCGAAACCGTGCCGGAAATTGTCGGCAGTGCGCGAGCAATGCGCCGTGCGGCGGTGCGGGTGACGCCACACACCACCGATTTGGTGGACACCTGCGGCACCGGCGGCGACGGCGCGGGCACGTTCAACATCAGCACCACTGCCGCCTTTGTGGTGGCGGGCGCAGGGCAGCCGGTGGCGAAACACGGCAACCGCTCGGTATCCAGCAAATCGGGGAGCGCGGATGTACTGGAAGCGTTGGGCGTCAATTTGGATTTAACCCCCCAGCAAGCGGCAAACGCGATTGATGAAGTCGGCATTGGATTTCTGTTCGCGCCGAAACTGCATCCGGCGATGAAACACGCCATCGGTCCCCGCCGGGAAATGGGCGTGCGCACCATCTTCAACCTGTTAGGACCGCTCACCAATCCCGCCGGTGCACCCGCGCAATTGATGGGCGTGTACGATGAAACCCTCACCGAAACTATCGCCGAGGTGCTGGGCGGATTGGGCAGTCGGGCAGCGTTTGTGGTGCACGGCGCAGGCGGATTGGATGAATTGACCACCACCGGCGCGAATCGGGTGAGCGTTTTGCACGATGGCGCGGTGCGCACAGAAACCCTTTTGCCGGAAGACCTCGGTTTTCCCCGCGCCAATCCCACCGACCTGCGCGGCGGCAACGCAGCGGCCAACGCCAAAATCACCCGCGCTATTCTGGCGGGCGATGACCGCTCGGCGCGGCGGGATGTGGTGGCGTTCAACGCGGGCGCGGCGCTGGTGGCGGGGGAAAAAGCCGCCACGCTCGCCGAGGGCATTTCGCTGGCGCGGGAAAGCCTCGACAGCGGCGCGGCACTCGGTGTGCTGGAAAAACTGGTCGCGTTCACCAACCGCCCGCCGGTGTTTGCCAGCCCGTATCGCAGTTTTATTCCGTGATGGATGGTGATTGGTAATCGGTTATTGGTGATTGGAAATTCGATTGCTGGAAGCTGAATACTGACGACTGAAAACTGATTGCTGGCTACAACCTTGAACTTTGAACATTAAACCCGAAACCCGAACTTATGACCATTCTAAACGACATCATCCGCTACAAAAAGAATATCGAACTGCCCAAGCAGAAAGAAGCCGTTTCCCCCGCCACGGTGCGGGCACAGGCGGCGCTGGCAGATGCCGTGCCCGATTTTCTGGCATCGCTGAAAAACGCGGCAGGCGTGGCGCTCATTGCAGAAGTGAAAAAAGCCTCGCCCAGCAAAGGCGTCATCCGCTCGAAATTTGACGCGGTGGAACTGGCGCGGGCGTATGCCGAAAACGGCGCGGCGGCAATCAGCGTGCTGACCGACGCCAAATATTTTCAAGGGCGACTGGAATTCATTTCCCAAGTCACCGCCTCGCTAGCGCAGGCGAAGCTGACGCGCCCACTCCTGCGGAAAGATTTCATTTTCGACCCGTACCAGATTTATGAAGGGCGCGCGGCGGGCGCATCGGCGGTACTACTGATTGCTGCCGTGCTGAAAGATGAGGAACTGGAGTCGCTGTTCCATTTGACCCGCAAGCTCAAAATGACCGCGCTGATTGAAGTCCACAACCGCACCGAACTTGAGCGCGTGTTGTCGCTGCGTCCACAACTAATCGGCGTGAATAATCGCAATCTGCACGATTTTTCGGTGGATTTGACCACCAGCATCGAACTGCGCCAGTACATCCCCGCCGACGTGGTGATGGTGGCGGAGAGCGGCATCCGCACCCGCGCCGATGTGGAACAGCTCGCACGAGAGGGCATTGACGCGGTGCTGGTCGGAGAAGCCATTGTGCGGCAAAAGAAGGTCGGGGCAAAAGTACGGGAGCTGGTGGGTGTATCGTGATAAAAAAGGAACACAGAGTGATAGAGAGAAGGCACAGAGTTCACGGAGAAATTAGAAATGAAACTCAGTGAATCTCTGCCATTGCTCCGTGTTCTCTGTGTTCCGAAAAATTATTGCAGGGATAAATGACCATCATCAAAATTTGCGGTATCACCAATTTAGAGGACGCTATCACCGCCAGTGAAGCGGGCGCGGATATATTGGGTTTCATCTTTTATCCCCCCAGCGCGCGGTATGTGCCGCCGGAGACAGTCCGAAAGATAGTTCAAAGTTCAACGTTCAACGTTCAAAACAGGCAGAAAAACATTGAACTTGAAACTTTGAACCTTGAACGCCCCGCCTTCGTCGGCGTTTTTGTCAACTCCCCCGCCGATGAAATTCGGCAGGTGATGGATTTCTGCGGGTTGGATTTCGCCCAACTGCATGGCGATGAATCGCCGGAAATGGTGGCGAATTTCGACGGGGGAGCCTTCAAAGCCATCAACCCGCAATCGTTGGCAGAAGCAGAACAACAAGCGCAGAAGTTTTTTGCCCCCTCTCCCTTGAGGGAGAGGGTGAGAACATCCCCATTCATCCTGCTTGATGCCTTCCACCCCACCGAGCGCGGTGGCACAGGCAAAACTGCCGACTGGGGCCTGGCAGCGCAACTCGCCCGCAGCTATCCCATCCTGCTGGCAGGCGGACTGACCCCCGAAAATGTAGCGCGGGCAATCGCCACCGTGCACCCCCTCGGCGTGGACGTCAGCAGCGGCGTGGAGACATTTAAAGGAAAGAAAGACCCGGACAAAGTGCGGGCGTTTATTGAGCAGGTGAGAAAGTGAGCGGGTGAGCAGGTGGGAGATTGGTTATTGGAGATTGGAGATTCGCTCATTCGTAAATTCGCTATTCATAATTCGCTACTCGCTATATTTTTCATTATTCACTTTTCATTTTTCACTGAAAAGATCGGAGGTTTTCATGAACATCACCCACGCGGTGAACGGCAAATTTGGACCGTATGGCGGGCAATTTGTGCCGGAAACGCTCATGCCCGCGCTAGCGGAACTCGAAGCGGCTTACAACGACGCCATCGCCGACCCCGAATTTACGGCGGAATTTGAGCATCTGCTGAAAACGTATGTCGGGCGCGAGTCGCCGCTGACCTACGCCCGCCGCCTCACCGAACATCTCGGCGGAGCAAAAATCTATCTGAAGCGGGAAGATCTGAACCACTCCGGCGCACACAAAATTAACAACGCGCTGGGACAGGCGTTGCTGGCACGGCGAATGGGCAAACGGCGCATCGTCGCTGAAACGGGTGCGGGACAGCACGGTGTCGGCACAGCGACTGCCTGCGCGTTGCTGGGGCTGGAATGCATCGTGTATATGGGTACGGTAGATATCGCCCGCCAGCGACCGAATGTGTACCGCATGCAACTGCTCGGCGCGGAAGTGCGGCCGGTGGAATCGGGCAGTAAAACGCTGAAAGACGCCATCAATGAAGCCATCCGCGATTGGGTAACGAATGTGGACACCACCCATTACCTGCTCGGCTCGGTGCTGGGTCCGCACCCGTACCCCACCATCGTCCGTGATTTTCAGAGCGTCATCGGACGGGAAGCACGGCGGCAAATTATGGAAGCGGAAGGGCGATTGCCCGACACGCTCATCGCGTGTGTGGGCGGCGGCTCGAACGCTATCGGGCTGTTTCAGGCATTTTTGGATGATGAATCGGTGGCGATGATTGGCGTGGAAGCGGGGGGGCTTGGCATCGAAAGCGGCAAACACGCCGCCCGTTTCGCCGACCCCGACCGCGCACGGTTGGGCGTGCTGCACGGCACGCGCTCGTACGTGCTCCAAACCGCCGACGGGCAAATTATGGAAACTCATTCCGTCAGTGCCGGGCTAGACTATCCCTCGGTGGGGCCCCAACACGCGCTGTTGCGGGATGCCGAGCGGGCGGGCTACACCATCGCCACAGATGCGGAGGCGCTGGAGGCGTTTCATCTCCTTTCACAGTTGGAAGGCATCATCCCCGCGCTGGAATCATCGCATGCCGTCGCCGAAGCCATCAAACGCGCCCCGAAAATGTCGAAAAATGACATCATCATTGTCAACCTTTCCGGGCGGGGAGATAAAGATTTGGATACGGTTATGGCGAATAGTTTTCAGTAATTGGCTTTCAGTTTAAAGATGGCAATCGAGTACTGAAAACTGACAACTGACAACTGACAACTGAAAGGACTACATATGACTCTCAAAACTATCGAAACAACCTTTGCCACCCATCGACCCACCTTCATGCCCTACATTCCGCTGGGATACCCCACCCCCGAAGCGTCGCTGGACGCGGTGCGGGCGGTGGTGGCCGCCGGTGCAGATATGGTCGAACTCGGTGTGCCCTTTTCCGACCCGCTCGCCGATGGCCCGACCATTCAGGCCGCTACCCAGCGCGCGCTGGAAAACGGCGTCACTGTGGAAACATGCCTGCAAATGGCGGCGCAACTCCGCGCCGAAGAGATTACCGCGCCATTTTTGCTGATGGGCTACCTGAACCCGTTTCTGGCATACGGGCTGGAAAAGTTGACCGCAGACGCGGCGCAGGCGGGCATTGATGGCTTCATCATCCCCGACCTGCCGCCGGAAGAAGCGGATGAAATGGATGCGCTCTGCCGGCAACACAATCTGGCGCTGGTCTATTTTCTCGCGCCAACCAGCACGCCAGAGCGCATCGCGCTGGTGGCACAAAAAGCGCGCGGCTTCATCTATCTGGTATCGCTCACGGGCGTAACCGGCGCGCGCGACCAACTTTCCGATACCCTGCCGCAATTTGTGGCGCGGGTGCGCGCCGCCACCGACACCCCGCTCGCGGTCGGCTTCGGCATCGGCAATGGCGAACAGGCGCGGCAGGTGGCACAATTTGCCGATGGCGTCATCGTGGGCAGCGCGCTGGTCAAACGCGCGGCGCAATCGGTGGGTGCGGTACGCTCGCTGGCGGATGAGATTTCCGAGGCAATTCATCGCAGGAAATGAGCCGCTTCAATTGACAAAACCATCAATCCCGATTAAAACGTGATGGAGACGATTTTTCTATCGCGTTTTTTCTATTGTGGAACGTGAGATTGGTTATTGGCGATTGGAGATTCGCCCATTCGCTGAAACGTGATGCGTGAAACGTGATTTGACATCTATCGAACAGCAATTATGTTTTCACGAACCACGGATCACCCCCCAAAAAGGAGCCCCAATGTCTGACCATCACCATCATCACCACACCCACCACGAGCACAAACACAAAGCCGCCGAGCGCGGTGCAGTGAGGCTAGCAATCGTCACCGTGAGCGACACCCGCACCCCCGAAACGGATGTCAACGGAGATTATCTCCGCACGCAGATTGCCGCCGCCGGGCATGCTGTTTCTGCATACCGGTTGATAAAAGACGAGCCGGCGCAGGTGGTTGCCGTGCTGGATGAGTTGGCGGCAACCGATGCCGAAATCATCATATTCAACGGGGGGACAGGCATTTCTCGCCGCGACACCACCTTTGATGCATTGAGCACGCGGCTGGGAAAAACCCTGCCCGGCTTTGGCGAGCTATTCCGGATGCTCAGTTACGCCGAAATTGGCAGCGCGGCGATGCTTTCGCGGGCGACGGCGGGGGTGTATCGCAGCAAAGTGGTGTTCTCCACCCCCGGTTCGCCGGCGGCGGTGCAACTGGCATGGGAAAAACTCATCGCGCCGGAAGTGTCGCATTTGGCGTGGGAACTAGTGCGCTGACTCTCACGATGACCCTTTTTGACCGGATCAAACAACTATTTTCTCCACCGGAAGCCGAGCCACAACGGTACCAATACCCCGCCGACGTGTTCACCATTCCCGTGTTGGTGGTGAAGTTTTTCCCGCTGGCCGGCAATCGCATCGACCGCGCCATCACTGGCGATGTGGACGCGCCGCTCGACGAGATCCGCACCCATACCGAGCGCACCACGGCGCAAATTATCGCCGCATTGGAACGGGGGAGCATCTACCACGGGTATAAAGACCCTGCCGCTCAACCGAGCCTGCGCTATCAAGTTGTGGATACCATCGAATTTTTGGAGCCGCTGCCCACCGTTTCCAAAATGGGGCATCGCGTGCCGATGACTGACTACAACGCCATTATGCACCGCATCGGCATTGAGCGGTGGGTACTGGAACACGGCGTGAAAGAGGTGTGGCTGTGGGGGTATCATGGCGGGGTGGTGGACATTTGGGAGTCGAACATGGCGGGTCCGTATGGCGACATCAGCAATAGCAGCCGCGAACTGCACGACCTGCCCGTGCTGGGAAAAACATACACCATGTTCCATTACAATTATCAGCGCGGGGCGTCGGAGGCGGTGGAAGACCACATCCACCAAATTGAAGCGGTACTGCGCCATGTGGACGAAAATCTCTTCTGGCGGAAATTTGTCGGCAGGCCGGGCGAGGGTCGCTGCGGGTGGGCGCACTTTCCCCCCAACGGCGAACGCGATTACGATTGGGCAAACCCCAAATACGTGTGGACGGACATCGAAGATTGGCATCCCGATGGCGGCAAGCGCGAAAAAATGAACTGCCAGCGTTGGAATTGCAACAGCCTCGATTGGTTCATCTTTTGGATGCAGAACATTCCCGGCGCGAATAACGGTATCGAATATCGCGGCAAGCCGCTGTCCAACTGGTGGGCATTCATCGGCGATTTTGACGGCGCAATGGCGGCGAGGATGCGGTTGGTGGAACAATAATGCAAGCAACCCAACATTGGCTGCAACTAAATATCTCGGGGGGATTGAAAAACCAGTGGGTAGACACCGTGCTGGCGCTTGTCGCGTTCTTTCTTTTGCGGTGGCTGCTGCTGGCGCTCATCGGGCGGCACGGGCGCAGCGCAAAAACGACCTATTGGGGAGCAAAAGTCATCAATTATACCGTGGGTATCGCCATTGCGCTGGCGCTGGGGGGAATTTGGCGCGATGATTTAAAGTCGCTATTGACCTTTTTGGGGTTGTTTGCGGCAGGGGTAGCCATTGCTCTGCGTGACCCGGTATCGAGTTTCATTGGCTGGTTTTACATACTTTTTCGCCGCACGTTTGAAGTCGGCGACCGCGTTGAAATCAACGGGCATATCGGTGATGTGATTGACATCTCCCTCTTTCAATTCACTCTGCTGGAAGTGGGGAACTGGGTATCCGGCGAGCAAACCAGCGGGCGCATTCTGCATGTGCCGAATAACAAAGTTTTCACCGGCGTTTTTGCCAATTACACCGATGAATTTCCGTATGTGTGGCATGAAATGCAAGTGGTTGTGCCGCTTGACGCCAATTGGCAAAAGGCAAAAAATCTGTTGGAAGAAATTCTCAATCGGCGGGCGGGCGCAGTCGCCGCCGAAGCCGAGGCATGGGCGCAGCAACCGGGCAACCATCGGTTTTTGGTGGTGTACGGCAAACTCACGCCGATTGTCTATACCCGCGTGGACACCAGTGGCATCCATCTCACCTTGCGTTATTTATCGGTTGTTCGGCGGCGGCGTGACACAGAGAGCGAGATTTGGGAGGACGTTCTGCGCACCTTCGCCGCCGAACCGGATGTGGCATTGGTGTAAAAATTAGTACCGCTGTGCAACTGGTGAACATTCATTGGTGATTTTGACGGCGCAATGGCGGCGGGGTTGAATTTGTAGCATATGAGCCATCAATTTTGAATAATTTGATAATAATTCACCCAGGCTATGGGTGCGCGTGAACAAGAAACGGTGCGAAAAGTGATTTCCGCACCGTTCAAAAGAAGCCCAACTAAAAAATAGATTATTTCAACGTCATCAGAAAAGCAATGATATTGTTGAGTTGCGCTTCAGATAGCTGAGTTCCCCAATCTTGCGGCATAATATTTGGATTGAAGCCCCCGGCAATTTCGGCGTTCGGGTCCACAATCATTTGGCGGAGCATTTCTTCCGTTGATATTCCGGCATCTTTTGCATCGCCAGCAGCATCTGATGCGATGCCGGCTAAAGATGGTCCAACGATGACTTTATCAGGTTCTAACGAGTGGCAGGTGATGCAACCGGGGTCTGTTCCGATGGTCTTCTGCATAAAAAGGGCTTTCCCGGCGGCGACCGCTGCGTCATTATTGCCAGAAGTGCTGGTATTGCCTCCACAAGCCGCCACAAACAAGACCATAATTAATAAAACAAGCAACAGGTACAGTATCCTTTTCATAACGCCCTCCTATATAGGTTTTAGAATAGGTGAAAAAAATGGTAACTGTTCAGTTACACAGAGTTTCACAAAGAAAACACAGAGATACACCGAGAA
>CAYPUV010000142.1:0-10638 GCA_964413895.1 uncultured Anaerolineaceae bacterium | reverse complement strand
ACCTTCAGGGAGTTCAGGCAACACGGTTGGCGTTTGGGCAAACTGTGGAGAAATGGCGCTATCTAGCGCCGCCCAAAACACGGCCATGGAAGAGAAACGATCATCGGGATTCTTGGCCAGGGCGCGCAAAATAACCTTTTCAAGCCGGTTGTCTATTTTTGAATTAATTGTGTGCGGGAGCGGTAAGGGTTTGTAAATATGATCATGAATGATGGCAAATGGAGTGTCTCCGCTGTAGGGAACCGAGCCGGTGAGCATTTCAAATAAGATAACTCCCAGCGAATAGATGTCTGTGCGACCATCAAGGTTCTTCTGTCCTTGAGCCTGTTCGGGGCTAATATATTGTGGTGTTCCCACCATCATATCCTGGCTCAGCGTGCTTTCACCCATTTCTGCCATCCGTGCCAGACCAAAATCGGTGAGAAAAACATTCCCTTCGTCGGTAAGCATAATATTGCTGGGTTTTATGTCGCGGTGCAATACCCCTTGTTCGTGGGCGTATTCTAAGGCGTTGCAGACAGGGTGCATCAATTTCAGCACTTCATCAAGTGGCATCGGCTTGTGGCTCATATGCGCCTTAAGCGTGTGGCCCTGCACATAACGCATTACCAAATACGGTTCTCCCTTGTGCTCGTTAAAATCGTACACGGGAACTATATTAGGATGCTCCAGTTTGGCGACAATCCTCGCTTCGCGCTGAAATCTGGCAAAGAATTGGGGATCGTTTTTAAAAGCGGGATGCAGTACTTTAATGGCGACATCTCTATCCAGCGCAGGATGGTAGGCCTTGTAAACGGTTGCCATACCACCATGCCCCAGTTGTTCAATAATTCGATACGGGCCAACTGTTTCGCCAGGAGAGAAAGGCATAATCGTTATCCTCTGCGAGAACTACAGAATGTTTGGACTGCATTAAACACCCATTAAAATTATAAAGCAAAGCGCCGCAATATTCAATTAAGAAAATGACCCAAGAGACACTTGTCTAAACAGGCATCACGTTATATGATTGAGCGCAACAGAGTGCCTTTTCGATCACTCCGAACCGCGACAAGGAACGATGTAATGATTGTTTGTCCCTTTTGCCAGACCCAACATGTAGATAACACGCTGTTTTGCACGGAGTGCGGAACCTACTTATATGAAGAAAAAAAACGTGATACGTTTCCACTAGCAGAGGATACAAGCGCCGCTGAGGCGCGTTTGTCCCAAAAAGTAGATTCTATTCACACGCACTCGTCAACTTTTTTCACTGTTTCCCGAATACCTACCGTACAATTAACCATTGGCGAAAAGAAACGAAAAATAACCGTCCCCCTCAAAAAGACATTATATCTAGGTCGGCTAGACCCCACCGCAAATATCTATCCAGAGATTGATTTAACAGAAGTAAATGGTTTTGAAATGGGGATATCGCGGCAGCATGCCCGCATTATCTATCGAGACGGGATAATATGTGTTGAAGACCTGGGCAGCATTAACGGGACAACGCTCAATGGGAGAAGACTCGTTGCTTACTCGCCAGAGAGACTTGCTGACGGCGATATTTTACGTTTGGGAAGGCTATATATTATTGTGGGTTTAGAAAAATAGCGGTATTTTTGAACTTTTGAACGTGCTATTGCCCTTAATCTTCAATAATTACCGGCAGAATCATCGGCCGTCGTCCTGTTTCTCGTTCCACAAAATCGGCCAGTGCCTTGCGTACCGCATCGTAAGGATTGGCAGCAGGCAGTGTCTTCATCACCACCTTTTCAGCCAAAGCAATTAAACCGCCGCTTTCACGAATGTAAATAAAGCCCCGGCTAATAATTTCCGGGTGATTTATCACCTGGCCATTTTCTTTGCTAATGTGAACCACTGCCAGCACAAATCCATCTTGCGACAGTAGTTCCCTATCTCTGAGTACCACACGCCCAATATCGCCCACACGATTGCCATCGACAAACACGTATCCGCCGGGAATACGTTCTGTAATTTCTAATCCATCGGGAGAGAATTCAGCCACCATTCCGTTTTCCATTATTCTTATATTTTCACGGGAAATTCCCTGAGTTTGCGCCAACTTTGCATGCGCATGCAAATGCTGCAATTCACCGTGAACGGGGATAAAGTATTGCGGCTTCAACAAATTAAGTAGCAATTTCAACTCTCCTTGACTGGCGTGGCCACTCACGTGAACGTTTGTCCCCTTGCCGAGCACAACATCTGCTCCCCGTTGAAACAATCGATTCACGGCCCGGGTCACCACAATTTCGTTGCCGGGGATAATGCGCGATGATAACACAACGGTGTCCCCTTTTTTGATGCTTATTTGTCGATGTTGTCCCGTAGCCATACGCCCTAACGCGGCGGCCGATTCGCCCTGGCTACCCGTAGCAATGATGGCAACTTCTTTGTCTGGCCTTTTTTTTAGTGCTTTTAATGAAACAAGTACGCCATCTGGAATATCCAAATATCCCAGTTCCTGAGCACGCTCCACACTCTCTACCAAACTGCGGCCATCAACAGCCACCACGCGATTATATTCTGCTGCCACCTTAATTATTTGTTGCACCCGCGAAATTAGTGAACCAAACGTTGCCAGAATTATTCGGCCCGGCGCGGCGGCAAACACTTGCGCTAAGCCGGCGGTAACTGTTTTTTCTGATGGCGTAAACCCTGGATTGACTGCATTTGTGCTATCAGACATCAATAGCAACACGCCTTCGCTCCCCAATTGAGCCAGTTTTCCAAAATCTGGCGGCGGTCCCCAGGCGGGTGTATAATCAAATTTAAAATCGCCGGAATGCACGATCATCCCTACCGGCGTGCGCACGGCAAAGCCGACCGCATCAGGAATGGAATGACACACATGGAATGCTTCAATTTCAAACAACCCACCGATGCTAAACCGTTCCCCCGGTTCAATGATATGTAAGGTGGTGGTCCCATCCATATTGTGCTTGCGCAATTTCACCTCAATCAGTCCGGTTGTTAGCTTGGTAGCATAAATGGGGGCGTTAATGGTTTGCAGCAAATAAGGCAACGCACCGATGTGGTCTTCGTGCCCGTGGGTAACAATAATTCCGCGCACCCAATCTTTTTTATCTTCTAAATACCTTCTATAATCTGGAATAACCAAATCAACGCCGTACATGTCATATTCGGGGAACATACCTCCCGCATCAATAATGAGCACATTTCGCCCATATTCCACGGCGGTCATATTCTTCCCAATTTCCCCCAATCCTCCCAGGGGAATAATTTTTAATCTATTTGTAGCCATATTATTTTTTAAACTCCATCTACAATTATAAAGTAGCTATGTTTCAAGGCATCAAAAAACCGCTTAGCCAAATACCTCAGCCATGCGGTCTTCTGCACCTTTTATTATCACAACCAAAGTCTTAAGGCATTATACTTTTTGTCACCCAAAAGTCAAAATCCAAAAAATCCGTTTCCCTTTTAGCATGTTCCCCATTATAATATTGCTACATTGTTTTTAAAGGTCCATCAGAGAAATTTATTGCCTGTTTGATTATATCACTCTTTTTTCCTTTAATGGAGAAGGTTCTTGGCTCCTGAAATTATTTTAGTATTGAGTATTTTAGGCGTTGCAATTATTCTATTTGCCTGGGAAAAAGTAGGGCCGGATATTGTTGCGATGCTGGTACTTGTTACTCTGGCCATTACGGGCCTTGTTTCCACGAATGAAGCATTCAGCGGATTTGCCAACCCGGCCGTTATCACTGTTTGGGCAATTTACATTATCAGCGAAGGCTTGTTCAAAACAGGGGTAGCCGATTATCTAGGCGCCAATATTCTTAAGCTAGCCGGTCCCCACGAAACAAGACTCATTGTCGTGATAATGCTCACCGTGGGCGTTATGTCCGCTTTTATGAATAATATCGGCGCCACAGCTGTGTTGTTACCCGCTATTGTAGGCATTAGCAAAAAAACTAACCTTTCACCCTCAAAATTTCTCATTCCCCTCTCGTTTGCTTCGCTGATGGGCGGCAATATGACGCTGATCGGTACGCCCCCCAATATCCTGGCCTCAGGAATACTACGCGAATACACTCACGGGATCGCATTTAGCTTTTTTGATTTTTTACCGATGGGTCTACTTATCTTGGGTAGCGGTATCCTTTACATGGTTGTCATTGGACGGTATCTTTTGCCCCAAACGCAGGTAAAAAGCGATTTAACTAAAAGTTACCGGTTGCGTGATTATGCAACGGAACTCATTATTCTGCCTAATTCCCCACTGGTAGGGAAAACAATTTTAGAAAGTCGGTTGGGTGAAACGTATGACTTAACCATTATCAGCAAGCTCAAAAAGCCAAAAGCATCTCGCTTATCGCCACAACTTTCCAGCACCCGCCGTCTTTTTAGTCAAGGATTACCGGTTCGCCGCACAGAAACCATTCAGGCCAACGACGTTTTTCTGGTGAAAGGAAATTTAGAAACGTTGTTGAAAATTAAAGATGTGCAGGGTTTCAAAGTGGGGCCAGACATAAAACTGAGTGATGTCGATTTGAAAACTGGACAGGTATCAATGGCCGAAGTGCTGGTCACACCATCTTCCACACTGGTTGGAAAATCATTGAAGGAAGTTCAGTTTAGAGAAACCTTTAACCTTACCGTGCTGGCTTTGTGGCGTGCCGGGCATCCAATTCGCCGGGCGCTGGCGAACACGCAAATTCATTTTGGCGATGTTTTGCTGATTCAGGGGTCTAAAGATAGTTTCAATTTAATAGACAGAGACCCCGGGCTGCTCCTTTTGGAACCGGTTTCTTATGAATCACGCCGGATAGAAAAGGCCCCCCTGGCACTGATAATTATGGCAGGATTACTGCTGGTAGTAACACTGGGGTGGTTACATATTTCTATCGCTGCTGTGAGCGCCGCATTTTTGATGGTTATCTTTCGGGTGTTGTCAATTGATGAAGCTTACCAGGCCATCCAATGGCGCTCCATCTTTTTAATCGCCGGCATGCTGCCGCTGGGGATAGCGATGGAAAAAACAGGGACCGCCCAACTTTTGGCCGACCAAATTGTTCGTTTTACCAATCAAGCGGGACCAATGGGTGTGTTACTGGGCATTTATGTAATGACTCTGTTATTGACGCAACCCATGTCTAATGCGGCGGCAACGGTGTTGGTTGCCCCCATAGCCATTGATGCTTCCTTTAGTTTGGGTGTTAATCCGCAACCATTTGTAATGGCTGTCGTTATCGCGGCCTCAACGGCCTTTTTAACACCCATTGGCCATCAGGCAAATGTGTTGGTATACAGTGTGGGGAATTATAAATTTACCGACTTCGCCAAAGTTGGCTTGGGTTTAACTTTGTTGTATCTGGCAATGGTGGCACTGGTATTGCCATTGATCTGGCCATTCTATTAATCCTTTATTAGCCCGTACAGGCGAGTTTCGCGGCTGTCCTCCGTCGTTACACCATTTTAATGCTCTGCTTGCGCGGCAAAAACAGATTCGTCATACACGCCAGCCGCGTTCCACCAAATCCACCCCGCCGAACCGGCATCGTTGGCTGCTTGCTTTTGGAGCAGCATTTCTGTCGCCGAATACCAATACGCTTGCAACCAGGGCCTTACTTTTGTGGTAGACGGCACCCGCCCCATTGCCGCCAATTGGCTGCGATAAACTACCTGATACGGATACGCAGTCGGGTTGGCATAGCCTAAATTTCCTGTCACAAATGTAGAAGGATAAATCATCGGAGACAGATAATCAACATACGGCGCAATATCCATTACCCGCTGTCCAATATTCATATCGTTTTCTGGGTCAACCCACACCGTCAAACCAAATACATCCGCAGAAAGATAAACGCCATACGGTTTTAAGGCTTCATCCATTTTGCTGACAAACGTCCTGATGGCGGTGGTTCTCGTTTCGGCGGTATTTTCTGTATCATAAACAATGTCGCTCAACGCTCCATCCGAAGGGAAGCGTAAATAATCAAGATTAATTTCATCGAAGCCAAGCGCGGCAACTTCTTTGGCCAGCGCAATATTGTAATTCCATACCGCTTCCTTAAATGGATTGGCCCAGGCCAACCCCTCTCCGTCTGTCCACACTGAGCCATCTGCCTGCAGCACTGCCAAGTCTGCATTTGCAAAAGCCAATGGATCATCTTTAAACGTAACCATCCGCGCAATGGTGTAAATATCTCTCCTTTTTGCTTCGGCAATAAACGTCTTCAGTGACAACCACCCCTCACGGTTTCCATCAATACCCATCGCATTGGCCTGGGCAACGTCACTGTCCCATGCCAAATAGCCCCGATCACTTTTTACATCGATCACAACTGCATTTAACTCTGTGTGGTCAACCAAATCAAACAAGTTGTATATCGTGTCTGGTTGAGAAAGCAACGTAAACGGGATATAGATAGCCCGCGCAGAAAATGGTTCCATCAGCAAATCCAGGCACAACGCCGCTGAACCATCTTGTGGGGACTGGCATGGTTCCGTTTGAATATCTTGTTGTTGCACCGACACGCTTGTTTCGGTGGGAGTTATTGAAATTCGTCCCAGCCGATAGGCCAGTTTTTTAAGGCTCAACGAAAGCGGTTGTGCTAATTCTGTTATTTTGTACTCACCATTTAGCCCTATTGAAAGCGGCTGTCCGCTTAACAACACCTGCGTCTGCGGAAGTGGTTGTTTGGTGACAGCATCTCTGATCACCCCTTGAATTGAATTGGGGCGGAGCGAAATTGTTACCGTGTCCTGCTCAGAATACGTTTTTGACTGCGCTGTGTAAGCCGGGTGTCCCACCAGAATCGTTCCTTGAGCAGGTATTCGGTCAAAGCGAACGGTGCCCTGGCCATCGGTTTTCCCGGTACGCTCCACCACAGATACCTTTGCCCCAACGACCGGCTGTCCCCAAAAACCATCTACCACCGCAACGGTTAATGTTCTGGGTCTAACGCTTATGCGCAGTTCCGTTTCTCCGTTAAACGTTACGGTCGTCGGTAAAAAACGCTCATCCGGCTCCACGGTAATGCGCGTCCCCGGAACTAATCGGGCTACAGAAAAGTGGCCCCGTGCATTGGTGAAAACACTTTCGTTCCCGGCCACTATTTTTACACCAGAAAGGGGTTGGCCGTTGTCTTCAGCCGTCACAATCCCCGTTAACATGTGCGGCTCCAATAATGCCACAAACGGTAATTCAGAAGAGTCTTGCGGTAAACGGGTCAGGCGCTTGCGCCATTGCAGGTATCCCGGCGCTTCGATGGAAATGGGCGTGGGCGGGTGTAACGACGCTGGCGCAATTTCTACAAGTCCCTGCTGATTGGTCACAAATTTCTGGTTTCCAATGGCAATACGCGCTTGTGCCACCGGGTCGCCCGTCCAGGCGTCGCGTACCAGCACAGAAAAATTTAATCGTGCCAGGTCTATTTTTATGTGTCCCACTTTTAAATACCAGGGAACGCCAAAGGAGAAGGTAGCCGGCAAATAACCACTAGCAGAGGCCTGCAAAAAAACATCCCGGTCTTGCGAAAAATAGGCAGCAAATTTGCCATCACCATCAGCCACCAAAGATGTGTCCCCGATTTTAAGCGTTGCGGCCGGAATAGGTTCACCGGACACAGCATCTTGAACAATTCCATTAATCTGCTTCTCTTGCAAAAAAAGAAATACAGCGACAACAAGGGTGAATGAGGCAACCAAAAACAACGTAGTTAACAAAATTGTTTTGCGAACGATGGCGATTTCCAAATTAGCAAGCATTGCTCAATGACCAGACAAAAAAGCATGGTAACGATACAGACTGTCATTGCGAGGCGCGTTTTTTGCGCCGCAGCAATCCCCCTGATGACAAAAACAGTGATTGCCCTTCGGCAAGCTCAGGACAGGCTTTCGCTGCGCTCGCAATGACATACGCGGTGAATGGTTGTAACTTCTCAAAAAATGGCCACTACTCTGTATAGTTACAAAGCATTTTATTTTTTCTCCCTAATGCCGCGTCAAGTCACCGAACGATGGGGAAAAGGGAAAACTTATGATTACATAATTATAACATAACATAAGAATAACACCTAAAAACCAATACCCTCAACAAAACAGAAAAAAAGGACTTTTCTCTTTCCCCAATTTATCCATTATCCCTCCCCATTAGATTTCTAGTTATCCACACCTTATCAACCCATTTTCGGTGACTCATCATAACGTAGCTTAAAAAGATTTTTATGCTCTTTTTTTAAGGAATCTGGTATTGCACACTTAAAAATACTTTGGTAGAATGCACAGGCAAGTGTGTCAATCGCGTTTCGTTTATCTATGCGAATCGTTATGGGGAGGAGAAGAATACAACACCGCGGCTGGTTTTTTACGGGTCTTATTTGCCATTCACCTGAGTTTTATAATCTCCACACGCGCCCATGTCTTTTTACTTAATCAAACGGGGTTCCCCTTGCACTGCAAAAACCACATTCGTTTCTATATCTTAAAAATAAACATACAAACTACAAGTCCCTTCAATGCCGAGTATGCTTTTTAAGCATTAATCACATTGTATCTTCGCACTCTGGGAAGGAACCAAACACACAATGGCTTCGTTAACGGCACAACAGACATGGCAAGTAGCGCTCGATCAATTACGCACGCAAATGACTCGCGCTACATTTAACACCTGGATAAAAAATGCCCGGTTGGTAAAATACCAAGATAACACGTACACCATTGGCGTAAAAAATAACTACGCCAAAGACTGGCTAGAAAACCGATTACTGGGTACAATAAAACAGACCTTAAGCACAACAGCGGGCAATTCCGTACACGTTGATTTTGTTGTATTATCCCGTGATAATCATACAACCGGTGAACATCTGCTAATGGAATCAGAAGAAACTAACCCAGTAAAGGCAAAACAAAGTCGTAATCCTTCCAAGAACGGACACAGTAAAAAACCAGTCCGCGGCGCATCACAGTTAGGAACTACCATAAAACTGAGTCCTAACTATACCTTCAATCGTTTTGTTGTTGGCTCCTCGAACCGGCTGGCGCACGCGGCATCGCTGGCCGTGGCAGAGAAGCCCGGGGAAGCGTACAATCCTTTGTTTTTGTACGGTGGTGTTGGCCTGGGAAAAACGCACCTGTTGCAAGCTATTGCCCACAAAGCGCAAAAAAGCGATAAACGCTACATATACGTTTCATCCGAAACGTTCACCAACGATTTTATTAACTCAATTCGGCGGCAAACAACCGAAGTTTTCCGTGAGTATTACCGCAAAGCTGATTTTCTATTAATCGATGATATTCAATTTATTGCCGGAAAAGAAAGCACGCAAGAAGAATTCTTCCATACTTTTAACGATATTCATTCTTCGGGAGGCCAAATAGTTCTCACCAGCGACCGCCTTCCCCGCGCCATCCCCACGCTGGAAGATCGCCTGAGTTCTCGCTTTGAGTGGGGCTTATTGGCTGATATACAACCACCAGACCTGGAAACACGACTGGCCATTTTACGCTTCAAGGCAGACCAGATAGGCGTCCACGTTCCTGGTGAAGTCATGGATTTTATAGCTCGTCGCGCGCAAAACAACATCAGAGAGTTAGAAGGCGCGCTGAACAAAGTAGTTGCACATGCCACCTTAAGCCGCGAAACTATATCACTAGACCTGGCAAAAGTTGCCTTACGAAATCTGATGAATCGCCGTGCCTCAATAACCGTCGAAATGGTGATAGAGGTTGTATCAAAATACTATGACTTAACGATAGAAGAACTTCAAGGCAATAGCCGCAGCAAGCGTGTGTCAGCGCCGCGCCATATGGCAATGTACCTGGCCAGAGAAGAAACAAAAGCGTCACTACCGCAAATAGGCGAGACGCTCGGTGGGCGTGACCATACCACCATTATGTATGGTTACGAAAAGATAGCCAAATTAGTTGAACATGACGAACGCATTCGTCGTGACTCAATGCAAATTAGAGAGCAATTATACCAGCTAGTCTCGTAGCGGAAGAATCAACCCAATTATTGGGGAGCAGCACTATTGCGACTTCTCCCCAAAATAACAGCGTAACGGTATTCATCAGCCAAACGGCTGACGGAAAAGGGGAACTTGCTTGCACGTAAGTTCCCCTTTTTTTAACCATTCCACCCCCTTTTTTGTGGATAACCGGTAGTATAACTGTGGAAAAACACACTTATTTGGGGATAAAGTCTAATAAATAATAATGCTAATTCTGTGTTTTTTTACAAGAACTCCTACATCTAGGGGGAAAAAGAAATGGTGTACTGCATTTAGTACGGAGGCAACAATGCCGTGTTCAAAGACCTCCGGGTGTAAAAAACAACGAAACCGACTTCTCCCCAATAATCCACAAGCTAAGCCCAATTCTCCACTAGCTAGGGGGAAGAAAAATTCCGCCCCAGAGAACATCTAGGGGAAAAAAGGAAAGAAACCCTTTATCTAGGGGAGAGAAAAACATAAAAAAAGACATTCCACAAATCCACAAGCATTAATACTACGATTAACACATGTTTAAATAACTTGAATAAAATAAGGATAACAAACATGTGTATCACATGTGAGAGAGGGTCTTTTCAAAACTAGCCCTTTTTTGTATAATATCAGTGCATGTAGCCCCCGTACATCAGAGGACACAGAGAGAGTATACTAAAAC
>CAYPUV010000141.1:0-10773 GCA_964413895.1 uncultured Anaerolineaceae bacterium | reverse complement strand
GTCATTGCGAGCGAAGCGAAAGCCTGTTCTGAGCTTGCCGAAGGGCAATCGCCGTTTTTGCCACCGGGGATTGCTTCGACGCAAAAAACGCGCCTCGCAATGACAACCTGTATAATTACAATTATACCGGCTCCAATGCCGTCGCCAATGCGGTGGCAAATGTCGGTAGCTCCTCACCAGGGGGGTAGGTCAATAATCTACCCGGAAACGCTGCGGGAATATCAATGCTATTCGGCGATTGCTCGATAACCACCCATGCCCTGCCGGTATGTAGTTTTGTTATTAGCTGCTCCCAGTGTGGATCGGTTGCAAACTGTTGGACAGTGGATAATGAACCCGGCACAATCAGGCACGAAATACCATTCGCTAATGCTACTCCCTCTTCTAAAGTGATGTCGCCACACAGGTCATCGACTGGCTCCGTCGGGGTATCGCCAACAATTTTTACCCGTAGTCCAGCATCACGTAACGCAGCCAAAAATATCGATGCCGTGTCTTCTTCCATTCCACGATGCCACATTACAAAAACATCTGCCTGTTTTTCTCTCATTGTGGTATGCCTACCTTTCACTACATACATCACAGAACGTTTGCTTGCTGCACATAAAAAGTAACAGTAAAATTGAAACTGACTACCCTTACACTTAATTATGCCAGACAAAACCCATTTTGTACTCAAACATTGTTTGAATCGACTCAAACGGTATTTGAATCTAACCTCAGTTCGGGGTTTTCTACAGAAAGGTCAATCCGGAATTTTCCGCTGCTTGAGACAAATCATGACCCAGGGACTGGGTGTATCGGTGGGGAGTCGCGGGCGGGGATGGGTTTCGCTGATGGAGTCGTCAGTTAGCAGATTGGCCAAAGAAAGTAGAACGGCGTCTCATTTCGTAATATGAAAAATACCCCCTTGTTTTACGCCCCTATACCGCTTATAATACCTGTATCTGTGCTATATATTTCAATATCTGAAAAACTTGATTGAATAATAACTCGAAATGGCAAAGGGGCTATGGTGTCACAGCAACTTTCTATTCCCTCTGACAGTCCTCTAAAAAACGATTTGATTGGCTCGGTGCAACGTGCGTTGCGCATTTTAGAGCTGTTGGCGCAGCGACCTGCTGGTTTGAACGCCAAGCAGGTTAGCCATCAGTTACAATTGCATTTAAGCACTTGTTACCACCTCTTAAACACCCTAATCGCTTCAAGCTACGTAATCAAAGATCCAGAGACGTCACTTTTCCATCTGAGCGGAAAAATTAGCTACACCTTCTATCACTATCTTTCTCCAGCCCAGTTGGTGAAACACCTCTCCCCCCATGTGCAAGCATTGCAAGAAACAACCCATGAAACAGCTTATCTCTCTCTGTGGGATGGCGACGAAATCATTTTATCTTCCATCATCGAAAGTCCTCGTTCGGTGCGGGTTAAAACGCTAACCATTGGATATAGCGAAGGCAACCATGCGATGGCGCTGGGGAAAGCTATTCTGGCTTATTTGGAACCAGCAGAACTCGCACATTATTTAGCTGACCGGGAGCTCCCTGCTTACACTCCCAACACAATCACTGACCCCGAAAGACTAATCGCTAATTTAATTGAGTTTCGGGAACAAGGGTATGCCCTCGACCTGGAAGAGTATATGCCCGATGTGCACTGTATTGGCGCCCCTGTTTTTGATGCCCAGGGGCAAATCGTAGCTTCTCTCGCCATTTCTCTCCCGGCTATACGTCATCATGCCAATGAACAAACTTTACTCTCACAAGTAATCCGGGTAGCCCGCGCAGCCACGCGCACATTGAGCATTTTAGGATATGTCAGACCGTCAAATACTAAACGAGGTGATGCGTGACGGCATCGGTCGGTATCATCGCCAATTCCGCTTCCGGCAAGGACATTCGACGACTGGTCGCTTTCGGTTCGGTTTTTGATAATAACGAAAAAATCAACATTATACAGCGGGTGCTGCGGGCGCTGAATTCTCTGGGCATTCAACAGGTCTACGCTATGCCCGACATCTTTAGTCTGGTGGCCCAGGCGGACGAGAAAGCCGGAATTGGAATTGAGATTCAGTGGCTAGACATGAACGTCACCAATACCGCTCAAGATTCAACGAGAGCCGCCACGTTGATGGCCGAGGCAGGGGTGCGTTGCATTATTACCCTGGGTGGAGATGGCACAAACCGGGCCGTGGCCAAAGGGTGTGGTTATGTCCCATTGGTACCGATTTCTACCGGCACCAACAATGTCTTTCCAGAAATGATTGAAGGAACGCTGGCTGGGCTGGCCGCGGGCGCAGTGGCACTCAGGGTGCAGAACGTATGGCAGTCGGCTGTTCGTCTGGCCCGGCGACTGGATATTCTACGCAATGGCGAGTTGATTGATTTCGCCCTGGTAGATGTGGTGGTTTATGACGAACGTTTTGTAGCCAGCCGGGCGATTTGGGATGTGGCTAAAATTCACACGGTTATCTTGTCGCAAATGAAACCGGGAACCATTGGCGCCTCTGCTATTGCCGGTTATTTACCAGATCGCCCCCCCAACAACAGGTACGGCGTTTGGTTGGAAATTGGGCCGGGAGAACGGCAAGTGTTAGCGCCTCTTGCACCGGGGATAATGGCTACTGCACCGATTGAATCCCTGCATTGGCTGGCAGTGGGAGAACAGAAACCCATTACCCGAATTCCGGCAGTGCTGGCTTTAGATGGGGAACGCGAACTCCCCATCAAGGCTGGGGAATTCATTCAGGTACGTCTCAGCCAAAATGGTCCACATGTGGTGAATATCAACGCAGCATTGCAAGCAGCCGCTCAGGCCAGATTGTTTGTATCATCCAACAAAAAAGGAGGTGAACTGAAGGCAAATCAATAGACAAACCTGTTTTTTGAGCAGGGATTAAGTTGTTTGAAACTAACTGCATAGTAAGGGTGAGCCACAGGTTGGCCTTACCTGGAAGGAGTATATGATTATGGCTTTGAGTCAAGAAACACTATTGGATCTATACCAGATGCTGGTGAAAATCCGTACCTTTGAGGAACGGGTTGGTGAAATGTATTATGAGGAAAAACTACCCGCCTTTGACATTGCCGCCGGCCCTATCCCCGGTGAAATGCATCTTTACAGCGGGCAAGAGGCGGTAGCCGCCGGTGTGTGCGCCCATCTGCACCCTGATGACCCCGTCACCAGCACCCACCGCCCTCACGGTCACCTGATCGCCAAAGGGGAAAACTTGAATAAGCTAATGGCTGAAATATTCGGCAAAAAAACCGGCTTGTGCCAGGGTAAAGGGGGACATATGCACCTATTTGACCCCAATTTACATTTTGGCTGTGGCGGCATTGTCGGCGGCGGCATTCCCCACGCGGTAGGAGCCGCCCTGGCCATTAAAAAACAGGGACAGGATAGAGTCGCGGTCGCCTTCTTTGGCGAAGGCGCGGCCAACATTGGTGCCTTCCACGAATCGTTGAATCTGGCGGCTCTCTGGAAACTCCCCGTCGTTTTTGTGGTAGAAGACAATCTCTATGCCATTTCAGTTCCCAAATCTGCCTCAACCTCTGTCCACAGCAATGCCGAACGCGGCGCGGCTTATGGTATTCCGGCGGTACAGGTAGACGGACAGGATGTAATTGCGGTCTACGAAGCGGCCCAGGAAGCCATTGGTCGAGCCAGACGCGGCGAAGGCCCCAGTTTGATTGAAGCATTATGTTATCGTTACCGGGGTCACTTTGAAGGGGATGCCGAAGGCTACTTAAAAGAAGGGGAAAAAGCGGCCTGGAAAGAAAAAGACCCCATTAACATTCTAGGCAAACAACTGAAAGAGCAGGGTTGGCTTAGTGACGAGAAAGCATCAGCTATTCAAGCAGAGATGACGACACTGGTCAGTGAAGCAGAAACTTTTGCCCGCGAAAGTCCCTATCCGGCTCCTGAAGAAGCCCTGGAACACGTGTTTGCGTAGGCTCACACCAGTTTTATTAAAGAAAGGAAAAGACTAATGGCAGAGAGATTACTGACGACTTCAAAAGCAATTGCGGAAGCCATCGCTCAGGAAATGGAACGGGATGACAAGGTATTTGTCCTGGGTGAGGATATTGGCGCCTATGGCGGTATTTTTGGGGCGACCGAAGGATTGTTGGCAAAATTCGGACCGGAACGGGTGATGGACACGCCGATTTCCGAAATGGGATTCATTGGCTCCGCGGTTGGCGCCGCCACCGAAGGAATGCGTCCCATCGCCGAGTTGATGTTTGTTGATTTTTTTGGCGCCGCGATGGACCAGATTTACAACCATATGGCGAAAATTCATTACATGTCCGGCGGCAATACTAAAGTTCCGATGGTCTTGATGACGGCTATCGGGGGAGGGTACAGCGATGCCGCCCAGCACTCGCAGTGTCTGTACGGACTTTTTGCCCACGTCCCCGGCATAAAAATAGTCGTTCCCTCCAGCCCTTACGACGCCAAAGGACTGATGATCCAGGCTATTCGTGATGATAGTCCGGTGATGTACTTCTTCCATAAAGGCGTACAGGGATTAGGCTGGATGACTCCCAACCCCCGCGCCACAGGCAATGTTCCTGAAGAGCCGTACACCATTCCCTTCGGTCAAGCCGACATCAAACGAGAGGGAAGCGACCTGACCATCCTGACTGTATCGCTGATGGTGCATCACAGCCTGGATGCCGCTGAGAAACTGGCCGCAGAAGGTATTGAGGCCGAGGTTGTTGACTTGCGTACTCTCGTCCCCCTTGACCGGGAAACAATTGTTAATTCAGTGAAGAAGACCCATCGGGTGTTGATTGTGGACGAGGATTACAAAAGCTTCGGCATGTCGGGCGAATTGGCGGCTATAGTGGCTGAAGACGCTTTAGATTATTTGGATGCTCCCCCCAGACGACTGGCAATTCCAGATGTTCCCATCCCTTACAGCCGCCCGTTGGAACAATACATCCGCCCCTCAATCGAAAGCATTGCCACGGCTGCCCGCGAACTGGTAGCCGCGTAGTGCCTAGTGCTACATAAAGGAACCCATCAATGCCAAACCTAGATGTTGTTGTTCCAGAAGAAATTGGAGCGGTGGATGAATGTGTCATTGTGACCTGGCTTAAACAGGAAGGTGACTTTGTCAATAAAGATGATACACTTTTCATCATCCAAGCAGAGAAGGTTTCTTTCGATGTTCCTGCGCCAGCGTCGGGACGGGTAATGACGATTTTAGCGCAACAGGGAGAAGTGGTGGAGATAGGACAAGTCGTCGCCAAACTAGAGGTCGCAGTTTCAGAAGCACCGTCACCGTCAACCCCGGCTGAGCCTATGGCGGCCTCCGTCTCTCCCACTCCTTCCTCTTTACACGCCTCTCCCATTGCCAAACGTCTGGCCCGCGAACACAACGTGGACTTGACCCAGGTCACGGGCAGTGGGAGCGGGGGGCGGATCACGGAAAAGGACATCCGGGCCTTCATCAAAGCGCAGCAAGAAATGCCGTTGGCAGCGTCTGCTCCCTTGCCTGCCCGCAGCGTACACGCTTCTCCCCTTGCCAAACGCATCGCTCGAAAACACAACGTGGATTTGACCCAGGTCACGGGGAGTGGCACCGGTGGCCGGATCACAAAAGAGGACGTGGATAGTTTCATCAAAGCGCAACGTGGAGCACAGCCTGCTGTAGCAAAACAAACATCACCGGCCCCAGACAAAGCCATTCCAATGGCCGGAATACGGGCCGCCGTTGCCCGCAATATGCATCATAGTCTGCAAAGTATGGCTCAACTCACGTTACATACCGAAGTAGATGTCACCGAATTAGTCGCCTTGTACGAACGCCTGAAGCCGCAACTATCCCTCACTTACACCGATTTAGTGGTCCGAGCCTGTGCCTTAGCCTTGCAGCAGCATCCTCATCTCAACGTCACGCTTGATGGCGATATGATCCGTCTCTTGCCTCAGATTAATATTGGCGTGGCCGTAGCCATTGATGCAGGCCTGGTGGTGCCGATTCTTGTTGCTGCAGACCAACAAAGCCTGGCCGATTTGGCCCAAAACCGTCGTCGCCTTGTTGAGCGCGCTCGCGCGGGACAGTTGACAGCAAAAGAAATGAAGGGTGGTACTTTCACCGTGACGAATCTGGGTGCTTACGGCATCGACGGCTTTACACCCATCATCAACCCACCCGAAGCCGCTATTCTGGGAGTGGGGCGTATTGTGGAAAAGGTGGTCGTGTACCAGGGCAAAATCGCCCAACGAGCAATGATGGTCTTGAGCCTAACCTTCGATCACCGACTGGTGGACGGCGCACCGGCCGCCGCCTTTCTGCAAACTATCACCCAATTGTTAGCAGAACCGGCCCCACTGGAGAAAAATAATGCATCTCACCAAAGTTAATCTGATGAACGCAACGATGAAACCGCAGGCATGCTCAGCATAAACGATTACCAGGTTTTTTTGCACACCGGGGCGCAGCAGTTTCA
Organism: uncultured Anaerolineaceae bacterium; assembly: GCA_964413895.1. Lineage (GTDB taxonomy): Bacteria > Chloroflexota > Anaerolineae > 4572-78 > 4572-78 > JANTHQ01. The sequence continues at coordinate 4,312 of CAYPUV010000141.1, read as the reverse complement.
TCGACAAGAGCGGCGAACAACATACCTCCTGCCGGGGCAGAGAGTCTCTACCCCGGCAGTCCTCTCAAAATCTTCACAAAATTCTCCCGTAATTGTGGCAGGCATGAAGATGGTGCTCGGCTATCTGTGGGTAGGGTGACGATCAAACGGGTGGGGTATCCGGCGTGTGTCAGTAAACTTCTGGCACAAAAGTTTGGTCGGTGATGGGGGGACGAATGTACCCTTTGTTCTCCTGGCGAGGGGGCAACTTGATGAGGGACGGCGTCAAATCTTCGTAGGGGATCATATTCAACAGGTGGTGAATGCAATTCAGGCGGGCGCGTTTTTTATCATCGGCGTTCACCACGTACCAGGGGGCCTGTTTGATGTCGGTGTAGGCGAACATTTCATCTTTGGCTTTGGAATATTCCACCCACCGTTTGCGGGATTCCAAATCCATCGGGCTGAGTTTCCAGCGTTTTACCGTATCATGGATGCGCGCTTGAAATCGTCGCTCCTGTTCTTCATTGCTCACAGAAAACCAATATTTGATGAGAATGATGCCGGAGCGCACCAGCATGCGTTCAAATTCAGGACAGGACCGCAGAAACTCACGATATTCCTCGTCGGTGCAAAAGCCCATTACCCGTTCTACGCCGGCGCGATTATACCAACTGCGGTCAAATAGCACCATCTCACCGGCGGCGGGCAGGTGTGGTGTGTATCGTTGAAAGTACCACTGAGTTTTTTCGCGCTCGGTGGGGGTGCCCAGGGCCACCACACGCACCACGCGGGGGTTCAGGCGTTGGGTAATGCGTTTGATGACGCCCCCTTTCCCGGCGGCGTCGCGCCCCTCGAACACAACCATTACTTTCAGATCCTTGTATTTTATCCATTCTTGCAACTTAACCAGTTCAACTTGCAGTTTGGCAAGTTCTTTTGCATACTGTTTCTGCTTAAGGTTCTTTTTTTGTTTTATCGGGAGGGGCGAGGCGATTGGCGGAGGAGGTGTGGCAACGGCAACTTTGCTGTTCTCATTTTTGCTTTTAGTTTTTCTCTTTTTAGACATCACTTCCTCCTTGAACATAGCTACGGGTGGCAATCATAATTGTATTATATCAGATTTTTGGGCTCTGTGGGGAAACGGCGAAAAATTTGAAGCACACCCAATTAGATCTTTACACAATCTTCATAGAACCTTCGTTGTACCTTTAAACAAGTCTCCTATACTACAAGCAGCTTCCGTGTGTGTTTTAAAATATTGAATAAGATTGACTTCCCGCCTGTGTGCCAGGGAGCGCAAGCGGGCATAACAGGGAAATACCATGAACAAACGACAGGCAGTATTTTTAACCATCATTGTGGTCGGCATTGTAGCTATCGTAATCTCACTGGTATCTATTTTCAAAGAGGCGCAGCAATTGGCCTCACTCTGGTCGAGAGACACCACCTCTTTCGGTATTGTGGCGGGAAGCGTACCCACTCCATCCCCGACACGCCCCGCTAGCATCCCCCCGGCAGACGACTCATTCAATGGAGCAAGAAATCTGTTCGCTGAAAATTGCATCAGTTGTCATGGCGACAATGGGCAGGGGTCGGCAATTGCGCCCCCGCTGAACACCCCATCATTACGCAAAACCGATAGCGACACACTACAAAACACCATCACCTTCGGGCGTCCCGGCACAGCGATGCCGGCCTGGGGCAAAAAAGCTGGCGGGCCGCTGAGCGCTGAGCAAATCGGCGAACTGGTCTCTCTGATTCGCGCGGGCGCCTGGGGGCAGCCTGCACAAGCTGCCAACGCTGCCCCCTCCTCGGATGAGACATTCGCCGGCGTTCCACCACAAGCAATTAGCCTGTTTTCCCAAAATTGTGCCAGTTGCCACGGCGCAACAGGCGAAGGCTCTGTCATCGCCCCGCCGCTGAATAGTGCTGCCCTCCGTGCTCGTCTCACCGATGATGCACTCGCGGCAACCATCCGCAACGGACGTCCCGGCACGCGAATGCCTGCGTGGGGCGGTATCCTCAACCAGAATGACATTTCATCACTGGTAACCCTCATTCGCCATTGGGATTCCCTGAACGCTGAGCAGTTGCAGCAAATGGCGCAACAATCTGGACAGAATCGTTTCGGCGGGATGATGGGCAGGGGACGCGGCGGGATGATGGGAGGAATGATGGGACGGTAAGCCCGCCGCCAGCAGTAAAACTGACTGTTGAAAGCTGATGACCGACTGCTGTTTTCAAGGGAAATGTCATTCCGAGCGCAGCGAAGGAGTCTCCGGCTTTGAGGTGTGGAGACTGCTTTGCTATTGCTCGCAGTGACAGGACACATTTATTTTCAAGGGAGCTAATTGAAAATGCAAAAAGATTCGAGCCACACCAATCACCCGCAACACAATGAACCCCGCATCCCTGCCCACACCCAGCACACCGGGCACGACAGCGGGCATTCCGGCAACCACGCTCACGTTGACCACACCGGACACGAGTTGATGTTCCGCAATCGATTCTGGGTATCTTTGGCCATCTCCATTCCGGTGCTGCTGTACAGCACCACCATCCAGGGCTGGTTGAACTTTACGATGCCAACCTTTTCTGGCAGTCAGTGGATTACCCCATTATTTGCTATCATCGTTTTTGTTTATGGGGGATTGCCTTTTCTGCAAATGGCTGTGCCGGAGTTGAAGAATCGGCAACCGGGCATGATGACCCTGATTTCACTGGCAATTAGCGTCGCCTTTGTGTACAGTCTGGCGACCATCTTCGCCCAACTGGGGATTGGCTTTTTCTGGGAGTTGGTCACGCTGATTGATGTGATGCTGTTGGGTCATTGGCTGGAAATGCGCAGCGTGCGACAGGCATCGGGGGCACTGAATGAACTGGCAAAACTGATGCCCGACACTGCCGAGCGGCTCAATCCCGATGGCAGTACCGAGGTGGTGCAGGTTAGCCAACTGCACGTGGGCGATCGGGTTCTGGTTCGCCCTGGTGCAACCATCCCCGCCGACGGAGATGTGCTGGACGGCAAATCATCGTTGAATGAGGCGATGATTACCGGCGAATCAATGCCGGTGAAAAAGGCTCCTGGCGACCGCGTGATTGCAGGTACCGTCAATGGCGATGGCAGTCTACGGGTAACCGTGACTGCCACCGGCGACGAGACTGCTTTATCTGGCATTATGCGGCTAGTGAAAGACGCACAGCAGAGCAAATCACGCACACAACTGCTCGCCGATAAAGCCGCAGGTTGGCTCTTTTATCTGGCGGTTGCTGTGGCGCTGTTAACGGCGCTGGCGTGGAGCATCGCTGAAGGGTTCGATGTGGAAGTGTTGAAACGGGTGGTCACAGTACTGGTCATCGCCTGCCCTCACGCGCTGGGACTGGCAATCCCCCTGGTGGTTGCCATTAGCACCTCGCTGGCGGCAGGGAACGGCATTCTAGTGCGTGACCGGTTGGCATTGGAAGAATCCCGTCAAATAGATGTGGTCATTTTCGACAAAACCGGCACGCTGACCAAAGGCGAGCAGGGAGTGGTGGGCATCGCCGCCGCCGATGGTTGGCAGGAGAATGATGCGCTGGCGCTGGCAGCCGCACTCGAAGGGGATTCCGAACACATCATCGCGCGGGGAATTCGGCAGGCAGCGGAACAACGCCAGGTGACGCTGCCGGCGGTGAGCCAATTTGAAGCCATCAAAGGGCGCGGGGTAAAAGCAACCAGCGACGGACATTTGGCTTACGTGGGTGGGCCTCGTTTACTAGAGCTGTTATCCTTGCGACCGGCCGGCGCGGTAGCAGATTTCGCCGCGCAAGCAGACGCCAAAGGGCAATCGGTGATCTATCTGGTGGCTGATGATGCGGTTATCGCGGCGTTCGCGCTGGCAGATGTGATTCGCCCGGAAAGCAAGCAAGCGATTGACCGCCTGCACCAACTGGGGATAGAAGTGGCAATGCTTACCGGCGATAGCAAAGCCGTTGCCAAAACTGTCGCCGAGGAATTGGCCATTGACACCTATTTTGCCGAAGTACTACCGGAAGACAAAGACCGCAAGGTCGCTGCCTTGCAGCAACAGGGCAAAAAAGTGGCAATGGTCGGCGATGGGGTGAACGATGCCCCCGCGTTGACCCGTGCTGACATTGGTATCGCCATCGGTGGGGGCACAGACGTGGCGATTGAATCGGCGGGGATCATTCTGGTCAACAGCAATCCGTTGGATGGGGGGAAAGTTATTGAATTAAGCCGGGCGGGGTCTGGCGAGCTGGAAGAAAATTTGAACTGGGCAACCGGATAGACTCGATACGACTCTGAGGTTGCGGTCGGAGTACGAGACCG
>CAYPUV010000140.1:0-10839 GCA_964413895.1 uncultured Anaerolineaceae bacterium | reverse complement strand
CCATTGCCACCGCAACCCCCACCTGCCGCGCCGTCGAGGGCAATCGCCGGGAGAGCCAATCAATCGCCAGCACAACAAAAATCAAATACACCGGCAGCACAAAGGCGTATCGCAAATGCAACGCCCGTGAATCGCCCAGCACAAGCGGTAGCAACGCGGGAAGTGCCAACCACAGCCCACCCAGCGTCGCCAGCGTGGGGCGTCGACGCCAGGCAACTCCCAAACCGATTAAGTATAAAACGAAAAAAAACCATGCGCCACCGCCAAATGGCCCAACCGATTGCACGACCTTCGGCAAAAATGCCCACGGCGAGCCAACGCCACCTTCCACCGCCCCCACTTGCGCCCGAAACAGCACGTGTTTGATGAGCACCGGCCACCAGGGCAGGTAGGCGAGCAGGGCAATGAGGATAGAGAGGGCAAAGGCACGAAGATTCGCATGGCGAATGAAACGTAAAACGTAGTCCGTAAGTCGTAATTTCTCCCCGTTCCGCCGCCGGCTGAATGCTGAATGCTGAGCGCTGACGGCTAGCACCCACCCCCCTTGCGCGGTAATAATGAGGAATGCAAAATACATGGTGTACAAATTGAGGATGGTGGTGAGGGTGAAAGCCAGCCACGGCAACCCTGACCGGTTTTTTCGCCTGAGCATCGCCAGCGCCAGAAAAAGGGTGCTGAGTACCGACAGCATCAGAAACAGGGCATGCATGCGAGCTTCTTGTCCGTACTTCACCGCAATTGGGGCCACAGCCAGCAGCAGCCCGGCCAGCAGCCCCACCCGCCAATTGACCAGCAGCGCCCCCAGCCGCAGTGTTGCGGCCACGGCCAGCACCCCTGCCACAACCGATGGGAATCGCCATAGCCAATCGGTGGCCGCGTTGGGTGACCCGGCAGGCCATAACGGGGTGTGGCTCAGCGCACCAGCCAGCAGATAGTACAGCGGCGGATGAATGTCTGACGCGGTGAAGGCAATCGTTTCAGCGGGGGATTTAGCGGCAAAAATGGCGGTGAAGATTTCATCCCCCCATAAACTTTTGGCGGCTAACCCGTGCGTCAGGGTGAAAAACGCCACCGCCAGAATAAACAGGGAGACACCTTCGCCTTGCCAACGCCACCGCGCGGATTTTGGGTTCTGCGGGTTCAAATTCGACATAGGGTTTTGGACATTTATTAGGTACTATTGCAAACGTTCGGCGGGCACGGGGATATCCACAGCAAAATCGGGCAGCGGCTCATCCCCTTGAAACGTGGGCAGACGCGCTCCCGTGTCCAGCCGATACAGCCCCAATCGCAGCCGGTAATCGCCCGGCGGCAGGTTGAGCGGAAGAACCAGCGGGTGCCGGTCAACGACCGTTTCTCCCGCTGACCACCACCGCGTGGGGTAGCGCCCCCCCCTGGGTGGCGCATCGAATCCGGCAAGCTGTTGGGTCTCATCCCACAACTGCACAAACACCTGATAATCAGCGGATGGTGTTCCCGTCGCTCGCCAGTACAACGTCAATGTGCAACCGGATTCGCCCATCTCGCAATTGGAATCGTATCCCGCCAACGCAATCCCACCGGCAAATTGCACCGTCAGCGGATGCGCTGGCGCAGCATCCGGCCATTGCCAGGGGATCAATTTCACCTGACCGACGATGGTATCTTCCAGCGCGTTGCCCTCCCCATCTACCGCCGGGAGGCGGGGGTAGCCGGGTTTATCGTATTCATACAGCCCCAGCGCCACTTGCGCCACCGCCGGCGACAACTTTTCTGCCCGGGGGTCAATTTCAAGAGAATAGGTATCGGCCAGCACATCGCCGGGGTTCAGCAAGGTTGTAGGCCACGCCCCCAGGCCGGGATAGGTATCAAGCTGACCTACCGTCTCCGTGCCTGGCACAACAAGCTGCACATACACGCTGTAATTCACCGTCATCGGTTGCAGCACCTCCCAGTACGCCGTTACCGGCAGCGTTTCGGCGGCGTGAAGGGGCGCATCCGGGATTTGCACACCCAACAATCGCATTTTGCCATTGAAGGTGTAATCCAGTGGGGTAATGTCAGGGGGGACATCTGCAATGGTGAGCAGCGGCGGTTTGGCATAAGCCGGGGCAATGAACAACCAGGGCGACACAATTGCAAAGATCAGCAATCCCCCTGCCAGCAGCAGGGGCAGCAGAAGGGCGTATTTTTGCGGCAGCCACCAGCTCAGGCCGATAACCATCAATGCAGAAAGACTGGCAATCGCCGGGAACATCAGCCGGCCCTGCGAGGCGCCGATGGTTGAGTTCCAGTACATAAATCCGGCAAACATAATCCCCGCCCAGCCGACCACTATCCACAGCGCCGCCGCATTAATGCGTCGCGGCAGGGGGAAGGTTCTGCGTTGCATCCACAACGCCCCAAGCGCAGCAAACCCCACGCCGGCCAGCAACGAGACCCCATCCAGCAGCCGATAGACCCAGTCGGGGGCAATGACATTCACGCCGCCAAATAATCCCCAATAGGCAATGCGGAAACCCTGAAACTCGTACAACCACTCCGAGAGCGACGGGAAACTGTCGCGCCGGCCGGCCACAGCATGCATCGGTTTGAGAGCCAGAAAATCACCATAGAGCATGAAGTTGCGGACGTACCACCAGCCCGCCACCGCCAGTACCGCGCCGCCAAACAGCAGGCTGTGCCGCCAGAAAGTACGCCAATCTTTTGTTTGCACCCCCTGCCAGAAGAAAAGTGCGCCCGCCAGCGGCAGCAACCCCAGGGCGTAAAGTTTGCTCAGCGCCCCCAACCCAACCACCATCCCCAGCCAAAGCACGCGCTGCCCACTTGAGCCTTCTTGCGCCATTTTCACCAGTAGCCAGGTGGCAATAGTGCTGAACATAATAACCATATTGTCATTGTTCACGGCACTGGAAATAAAAATGAACATTGGGGTGAAGGCAGCCACAGCGGTTGCGATGGTTGCCTGCGTGCGCTGGCCGTTGAACAACCGCAGAGCAATCGAGTAGGTGAAAAAGATCGTCACCAGTGCCGTGGCAATAGAAAGAAAACGCGCCAGATGCACCGCCAGGGTGTACCCGCGCCAGGGAAACACCTCGCGGTCGGTGTGGACGGTCATGTTTTTGTTGTCGGGACGCAGTGGGATGCCCGCAGAGGTGTGGGGATTGTACCAGTACACATCATCCCACGTGCCGGTGTCAATCCAGCCGGTCAGCAGCGCCGCCAAGCCGTAATAGAGGGGCGGCTGGTTTCCTTCGTGGCTCCAATGGCGCTGGGCCGCGCCGGGTTGCTGCACCGGCAACCGGCCCGTATCGGCCATATATTTTACCACTGCATAATGGCGTGTTTCGTCTGACATTTCAAAGGGTGGCGTAATTACACTATAGGTGATGGCCAGTGCCAAAAATGTCAGCCACACTACCACAAACCAACGGTGGGATTTAAGGTATTGGGGCAAGAGGATTTTCACATCGTTACCGGTCATTCGTCATTTGTTTATCATAAACTACTGTGGTTTGCATAGCAATCTCCCCCCAATCGAACCGTGCGCCGAGCGTCCGCGCCCCCTTGCGTAGCCGATGGCGCAAGTCCGCGTCACCGGCTACGCGAATAACCGCCCCCGTTAGCGCCAATACGTCATGCGGCGGAACCAATAGCATATTTTCTCCATCCACAATCTGAGGCACAGGAATTGCCGGGGTGGTGCCGATGACGGGCAATCCATGTTGCAGTGCCGCAATCAGCGTGGTGCGCCGAAACGAAACCCCGTCACGGTAGGGCAGCACCACCACATCCGCTGCCAGCAGATGCGCGGAAACTTCTGGCAACGGAACATAGCCGGTAGCGATGATGCGGCCAGACAACTGACGCCCGGCAATCATCTGCCGCACCCGGCGGGCGTAGTCGGCGTTGGTGGGGTCGCTGTCGCCCACCTCGCCGCCGATGAGCAGCAAACAGGCATCAATTCCCTGTTGCACCAGTGCATCCAGCAGTGTAATCAGGTCTTCCCCCCCCTTACTTTCATTTAAAAAACCAAAATACGCCATCACCAACGATGACTCCGTTATCCCCAACGTCTTTCGCCACGCCTGCCGGTTGTACCCTGCTGGCGAGTTGACGGGTACATTATTCCCCAGTGGAATTTCAGACACGTGCGTACCCCAGGGATAGCGGCGCAGGGTGGTGGCATCTTCGGCGTTGGTGCAGATGACGGCATCACTGTATTTTGCCAGCGCCAGCACCGCTCGCCAGCGCAAGGGCCCGGCCTTCGGGAACAGGTAGGGGATCCGCAAATCGTGAAAGGTGGTCACAATTCTGGGGCGCCGGGGAAAACGTCGCAGAAACCAGGGCAGCCAATTGACCCAACCTTGCAGGTCAAAAGCGGCGGCCTGATATTGAATGTGCAGCACATCGGTGGGATGCACCGCCAAAAACCGCTGAATCTCGCGCCAACTGCGCCATCCCCACCCCGACAGTGCGGGGAACACCGTCACACCGTCGTGGCGGGTTTCGCCGTTAGCGGGGTATTTGCGGCTGATGAGCACGGCGGGTTTTGCGCCCAGCGGTTTTATGTGCGCCGCCAATTGTGCCGTATAATCAGCGATGCCGCCCTGCATGGGGGGGTATTCGCCGGTGAGAAAGGTAACGCGAGTCATACGTTTTTCTATCACAACAATTTTAGCAGTTTTCTGTAAGCCGACATCCGCTCGCGGCGCAGGGAACGCTTGTGTCCCAGTGCCCATTTAGCGGCTTCGGTTGCCCATTGGATACCGGTGGTGAGCCGCAAAAATTGCCGAATTACCCACGCCCACCCCGTGCCGAACCACTTTTCGGCGTAGCGAATTTTGCTGCGCTGAAAACGAACCGTCCGCGCCGATACGACCTGTCTGCTCGATTGTCCTTCAAAATGTACCACTTTTGCAGCCGGCAAATAATGAAGCTCCCACCCCGCATCTGCCACCCGGCGACACCAGTCCGTTTCCTCAAAATACATAAAAAAGGTCTCATCCAATCTGCCGACAGTTTCCCACACCGCCCGGCGCAAGAAAAGGGCAGCGCCCACGGCCCAATCCACACGGATAGTTGCGGTGGGTGGCACATCACTGAATTTGTAGCGCTGTGCCACGCGGTTGCGGGGAAACCACTGTTCCAGCAGGGTGCTTTCCCAAAACATGCTGGCGGGGGAAGGGAAGCGTCGGCGGGATGATTGCACCGCGCCATCGGGCCAGCGCAGTTGCGGGGCCACCACGCCGACCTGCGGGTGGGCAGCCAGGTAATCGCGCAAATGGAACAGGGCATCGGGGTGCAATTGGGTATCGGGATTGAGGAGGAAGAAGGTTTCGCCGATAGCGTGTGCCGCAGCGAGGTTGTTCCCAGCGGCAAAACCAAGATTTTCGGCGCTGACGATGAGCTTCACCTGCGGGAAATCCACCCGAACCATCTCTGCGCTACCATCGGTGGAGGCATTATCCACCACAATCACTTCTGGTGGACTGTCAATATTGCTGCGATAAATGGAGTGCAGGCAGTTTGCCAGAAGGTTTTTCACATTCCAATTAACAATAATAATGGAAATAGTCATTGGCTCAAAAAAGAGGGAGGGAGTAGGGCGCAGGGAGTGAGGGGTAAATGGCACCCCTATGCTCCCTGCTTCCTACTCCCTACGCCATGATCCCGTTTTTCTAAATGTCTCGTGCAACGGCGTAATCGGCAATGAACATCATTGCTCGCCGATACTGGTTGTCAGGCAGGGGTGCAAGCACTTCCTTGGCTTGCCTGGCAAAACGCCGAGCCTCATCTAGCGCCTGTGAAACGCCGCCTGAAGCGCGAATCTCACTGACCACCTGTTTGATTTCTTCATCAGTTGGGTGTTGTTTGGCCACGGCTTTTAACACGATGGGGTGGTTTGGATGTATGTCCAGGAAATTCAACACCGGCAACGTGGCAATCCCTTGCCGTAAGTCATTAGCTACCGGTTTGCCCAACCGCGCCTCATTTCCCTGAAAGTCCAGAATATCGTCCATAATCTGGAAGGCCATACCGACGTGATAGCCGTAATCATACAGAGCTTTAATCTGCGGTTCTTTCAACCTGGCCAGAATGCCGCCGGTTTCTGCGCTGGCGGCAAAGAGGGACGCTGTTTTAGCGTAGATACGCCGGAAGTATTCTTCTCGGCTGGGAGGGGTGGTGTGCCCGCTATTAAACAGTTGTTGTAGTTCGCCGTTGACAATAACCATCAATGTGGCGGAAAACAATTTGATAATGCGCACGTTTTCCGTTTCTGCAGCGAGGCTAGCAGACCGCGCAAACATGTAATCGCCGGTGAGTATCGTTGCGCCCGGCGACCATTTAGCATTGAGCGTGGGGCTTCCGCGGCGGAATAAAGCGTTGTCGATTAAATCATCGTGTACCAGTGTGGCGGTGTGCAACATTTCTACCGCCGAGGCCAGTGCAATGGCTTTGTTTTGGTCTGTTTTTTGAAAGCGGGTAGCCAGCAAAACAACTGTGGGACGAAGTCGCTTGCCGCCCGCTTCAACCAGATACCCTATTGCCTCGGCCAGGGTGCTGTTGTCGTCGCCAACAAATTCTCGCATTTTGGCTTCAACACGTTTTAAATCTGGCGCAACCAAATCGTGTATCCCTGCCGTTTTTATCATGATTATTTTGTACCTCTTAACTGAGTCATCAGTTGTCCGTTATCAGCTTTTGGTTGTCAGTTTTTGCAATTAATTCAGCGACGGTGAAGAAAAATCCGGCAACCGGAAAAGGGTTTGTGTATTTTGTGTTAGTTGCGCTGCCAAAACATCAATGTTCAGGTTGAATAGTTGTGCCAGTTTTTCAACAACCAACACGATGCGCGCCGGTTCGTTTCGCTTTCCTCTAAAAGGGTGTGGCGAGAGAAACGGCGCGTCAGTTTCAACCAGGAGTCGATTTAGGGGAATGTGTGTCACAATATCTGGCAGCGCTCTGGCATTTTTAAATGTAATGGGGCCACCGATACCCATAAAAAAGTCCAATGATGTTGCTTCTTCTACCATTGCCACATCGCCAGAAAACGCATGGAGCACCAAACCGGGGCAATCACCCTGAGCAGCCCATTGTTTCAAAATGGTCATTGTATCTGCGGCAGCTTCTCTCTGATGAAAGATAACCGGCAGGTCCAGGGCCGCGGCGAGTGTTAATTGCGCCTCAAGCGCGCGATATTGCTCGGACTTGGGAGCACGGTTACGGTAGAAATCCAAGCCAATTTCACCGATAGCTACCACGCGGGGAGATTCAGCCAGTATTTGCAATTGTGCCAGCGTGTCACGGTTCACTGCGGGCGCATCGTATGGGTGGAACCCAATTGCCGCGTAAACATTGGGGAATTGTTTGGTCAGTGCTACTGCCCGCCGACTGCTAGATAGGTCGGTACTGGGATTGATCAAGCGCTGCACGCCAGCATTAGCGGCGCGGGCCAAAACAGCATCTCTATCTTCATCAAACTGTGCAAAATCAATATGGCAGTGGGAGTCAATAAGGTTCACAAATACAATCCCAACGGCAAAATATCGCCAAAAGTATACCAAAGTCAAATTGTGTTGGCAATAATTCAGATGAGCAATCGACGCACCATAGGCCAGACGTACAGGCAGAGTGCTTGCAGCAACGACCTTTCTGTACGTTCAGTATTTACTGAAGGTATAATACAAACCATGATATGGTTTGTCAATTCGCAATCTACATTATGAGGGGCGATTTTTGAAGTGGCGCGCAAGCGCAGCTTGGGTGGCTAGAATGTAGCAATCCCCAGCACAAAAAGTATCGTCAGCAATATTGGCTGGTGGATTAGATAGATGAGCAGAGAATGACGTCCTAAAAACGATAACATACGCACGGGGGCCAGAGCAGACCAGTTTGGGAATGCGTGGCGCGGCAGTCCCTGCGGGTAGAGGGTGTAACCGGCAAAAATGCCCACCAGCGCCACTCCCGACCAAGGGAAGACGGGGTAATAATCAACCATGTAGCGGCCGTACTGCTTTACGCCAGCCCACAGCAGCCACGGCGAGGAAATGACTACGGTGTTAAGGTAAACACCCAACGCAATAAATACCAGGCCCGCTGCCAGGCTGATCCAGCGGGACCGCAAAAATGGATACGCGATGATGATTGATAGGCCTATTAAGTGTAATATACCAAATACAACAAAACCATTGCCAAACGCAATGTAGGTTACCAGGGTAATTATCAGTCCCCAGCCAAATATTTGCCCTCCCCGCAACAAATATTTGGGGAATAATGGCGCGCTGTTCCCCAACTTTGCTCTACGTCGATTGAAGCTCAAGGTCAACGATACACCCATCACAAAAATGAAGGTGGAGGCAATTCCCCAGGCAAAGGTATGCCAGGGAGTGGACAACATATCAACCTGAATCACGCCAAAGTAGCTTAAATCCCAGGTAAGATGATAAAACACCATGAGTACAATGGCAATGCCGCGCAGGGTGTCTACAGGCCAGTAGCGATGTTGTGCCGTCGTTGGAGTTGTAGCTGTCGTTAGAATTGTAAGTGTTTTTTGAGTGTCCATATAATGTCCATATGATGTTAGAACCGAGTGCGTGGTGCGTCACTCAAACTCAATGCGACGCACCACGCACTATCAGCTTAAATATGAGTATTACTGACTCATTTACCACTTTAACTATTGTTGAATTGCTGTTCTTTTTTAATTTTTTTCAGGTCCGCATCAACCATCATCTGAATCAATTGTTCGAAGCTAACTTTCGTTATCCAATCCAGTTTGGTCCGTGCCTTGGACGGATCACCAATGAGCAAATCAATTTCAGCCGGGCGATAGAATTTTTGGTCAACCACCACGTAGTTTTCCCAATTAAGGCCCACATGGTTAAATGCAACCTGGCACAGTTCGCGCACCGAATGGGTTTCACCTGTAGCTATCACGTAATCATCCGGCTCATCTTGTTGCAACATCAGCCACATAGCACGCACATAGTCGCCGGCATAACCCCAATCGCGGCGTGCATCCAGGTTACCCAATCGAACTTCTTTTTGCAAGCCCAATTTAATTTTTGCTACTGCCCGTGTCACTTTACGGGTAACAAATTCAATGCCCCGGCGCGGCGATTCGTGGTTAAACAAAATGCCAGAGCAAGCGAATAGATCATAGCTCTCCCGGTAATTCACGGTAATCCAATGCCCGTAAACTTTTGCCACCCCATAGGGACTGCGCGGATAGAAAGGGGTTTTTTCGGTTTGGGGTACTTCTTGCACCTTGCCAAACATTTCACTGGACGATGCCTGGTAAAAACGAATTTTAGGGTTGACAATGCGGATCGCATCGAGAACACGGGTTACGCCCAGTGCGGTGAACTCGCCGGTGAGTACCGGCTGCTTCCACGAGGTGGGAACAAACGATTGTGCCGCCAGATTGTAAACCTCAACCGGTTGATATTCTTGCAATAGATCAATCAACGACATCTGATCGAGCAGATCACCTTGAACAATTTCAATATCGTCTTGGATGTGTTGCAGGCGGTCGAAATTGATGGTGCTGGTTCGACGCACCATACCCACCACGTTGTATCCCTTGTTCAACAAAAACTCTGCCAGGTATGATCCATCTTGCCCGGTAATACCTGTAATTAAGGCTGTTTTTTTTGCCATAAATTTTTTGCTCCTATTTTTCGCATCTAAAGTGTAATTGTAGTACGCCGGTTTCTCTGGCCGGCTTCAGTGTTACATTATAAAGAAACTTATCGCCTGCCGCGTCCGCCATTTGTTGTAAACAGCAACGCTTTAAGTTGGCGATGTGACTATTTTTAACGGGAAACCTGCTCGCGCCAATAACCCAGGATATCACGCAAGGTTTGTTTCAGCGGAATTGTGGGACGCCATCCCACATGTTGGGTGATTTTTTTGATGCTGCCGTAGCTCACCGGTTGGTCGACGGGACGCAATCGAGCAGGGTCCTGTTCTACCTGAATGTCAACTTTGCTCATACTCAACAGGATGTCAAGAATGTGTTGAATTGTTACCGCTTTACCAGACCCGATATTGTAGGCCTCGCCAGGCCGTCCATCTTTTATCAGCAGACTATAAGCCCGTACCACGTCCCGCACGTCGGTAAAATCTCTGGCAGCAGTGAGGTTGCCAACGTTAATCACCGGTGGACGCGCGCCCGCCTCTGCCTGAGCAATTTGCTGTGCAAATGAAGCAGCAACAAATCGAGGCGTCTGGCGCGGACCGATATGATTAAATGGCCGCGCCCGGATAATGTGCAGCTTATGGCTCAAATAGTATTGCAGCGCCATCAGGTCTTCAGTTACTTTGCTGAGGTCATACGGATTGTCGGGGCGCAGGTGCATCTCTTCCGTAAATGGAATACGTTCTGCAAACGCCTGTCCATAGACTTTGCCAGATGTTACACTCAGAAAACGAGTTTCAAGCTCCAGTTCCACCAATCCCTTGAGCAAATTTAATTGCGGCAATACGTTCAGTTGGATGGTTTCCCACGGATTTGACCATGCGGTAGGCACAAATGGCTGACCCGCCAGGTGATAAATGGCATCTGGCTTAACGTGCTGCAACACATCTTTTACAAATACCTCCGATTGCAAGTCGCCCACAAAACAGGTTGTGACGTCTTTGAGTTCAGGGAGCAACCGTTTGGCGTGACGATCTACGCCGTACAACTCTGTGGCACCCTCTTGCATCAAATGGGTTGCCAGGTACCCGCCTACAAATCCGGTAATCCCGGTAATCAGAATTCGCACAAAAAGCCTCCTGTTTAGAACACAGAATATCATTATAATCAACAAAGGACTAACCAACAATTTTGTCACCTGTGCACCACTGTACGCC
>CAYPUV010000139.1:0-10875 GCA_964413895.1 uncultured Anaerolineaceae bacterium | reverse complement strand
GTGAGCAATAATATAATTTTCGCCAAACTCCAGTTAACTATTCCCTCCCTTCCCATTGGGAAAGACGGATACAGGGGACGGGGAAAGAAAATCTATCAGTGCTGATGCTGTTCCCCTAACGTAGGGTAAATGATTGGTGAGCGTCAGGTTATTTTGCGGCAGTATGTTATGATGTTTTTGCGGAGAGGAGTACATATTGTACTATTATTTTGTAATACTAAATATTTGGTACATAAAAAGCATTGACTCCTGAATGAAAGTGTCGTAAAATTGTTATGAGGGAAAATGTTTTAATGTCTTTTTAATACTGGATTGATAAAATAAGATTGTATAGATGCATTTAGCATTGATGTGAAAACAGACAGATAAAAAACATTGGTAGAACTACCTGTAGTGATCTTCTGGTAAAAAAGTGGAAAGGTAGGGCTTCAATAAAAATGAGTGAGGACGAAAAAATGACAACAACTTGGGCACCAGATGAAGCGCTCTTCAGGTTGTCGGTGGCAAGTTTGGCAAAAACAGCGCCCGTATCTCCAGAGGAGGAGCGGCGTTTGATTTTGGAAATGGTTGATGGTCGCAAGAGTAATGAAATCTTGCAAGATAATCCCCCCCAGAGTGAAGAGGAATTAGCCACGTTACGTGACAAGGTGGAACGCGGCAAAAAAGCCCGTGAAACGTTAATTGTTTCTAATGGACGGCTGGTTATTAGTATTGCTAACCGCTATACTGGGCACGGGCTAACGCTGGCAGAAGTTTCTCAAGAAGGCGTGTTGGGGCTTATTCGAGCCATCGACAAATTTGACGCCGATCGAGGTGTGCGTTTGAGCACTTATGCCAGCTATTGGATTCGGCAGAGTGTGAGCCGTGCTGTGGCTGTGCAAACGCGCACCATTCGCCTGCCGGTACATAAGGTTGACCGCCTGGGCGTTGTGCGCAAAATAATGAATCAGCTTACCCAAAAATTAGGCCGCACCCCAGAAATTGCTGAAGTGGCCGAGGCATTGGGCGACACGCCGGAGCAAGTTGAGGCGCTGTTGTTCGATGGGCAAGAAACCTTGAGCCTGGAAGACCCGGTAGGGGACGATGGCGCCACCCTGGCCGATTTTGTGGTTGAAGAAGATACGTCTCGGCTGGAAAATGAGGTAGACAAAAGATTGCTAGAACAGGAAATTCAAGATGCATTGGCTACCCTCACGGCGCGTGAAAGCCGGATTATGGAATTGCGGTACGGCTTGCGCGATGGCCATCCCCTGACATTGCAGGATGTGGCCGAACGCTTCGGCTTAACCCGCGAACGTATCCGCCAGATTGAGAAGGAAGCGCTTGCCAAACTGCGCCGCCCGGAAAAAGCACTTCGGCTTCGTGCATTTGTGTAATGGCAGTAGAAAACTAAATAACTAAGCAGACCCCGCGTCAACAGGCGCGGGGTTTTTACTTGTCCCAAAACGACCGGTGATTGACGTTTATGATGCGTAGCGGTTAGTGATATTGGGGATAAGATAGGCTTCAAATGCACGCTCAAGGTCATAATCCGGCTCCCAACCCCAATCTTTACGAGCGGCAGAATCATCCACGTCGGCGGGCCAACTGTCAACAATACGCTGACGTTTTTTATCGGGGGCGAAAGTGATTTTTGCCTGGGGGAAGGCTTTGAGCACCAGAGCGCGAATTTCCCCTGCCGACAGGCTGAAACTCCCCACATTGTAAACCAGATGCTTTAGTTGTTCTTTGGGTGGAACACTTAATTGCAACAGGGCTTTAATGGCATCTGGCATTGCCATAAAAGGAATGCGTGTATCTGAGCGCACAAAGCATGCATAAGGTCTGCTCTGGGCAGCGTAGTGGATCATCTCAGGGGCAAAATCGCTGGTGCCGCCGCTGGGAACTGTGAACGCACTGATTAAACCAGGGAAACGGATTGACCGGAAATCAACGCCATACGGTTCTGGATCGGTGGCCAATTGACGGTAATAGCGAGCGTAATAGCGACCCAGGTGCTCGCAGTACATTTTATTGCAGCCGTACATTGTGGTCGATTGATTCCAGGCGTATTCTTTTACTTTGCCGGCATATGCCTTCGTTTGCAAATCGGGCAGGCCATACACAGCAATGGAGCTGGGGAACAAAAACTTTACCGATTGCCCTTGCCAACGCGATTGCTCAATTGCCAGATGCAACAGGTTCAGCGTCCCCTGCACGTTCACCCGGTGCGCCAATTCGGGTGTAAATTCGGCTCTGGTGGATAGAAGCGCAGCCAGGTGGTAAATTTCTGTGATTGCGTATTCGCTCACCAGTCGTTCGAACAGCCGGGTGTCCAGAATATCGCCTTCAATTGCCGTGTGACACATAGCCTTCAACGGCGCATCCAGCGGGCGAATGTCAATCGCCAAAATGTTGGTATTTCCGTGTTGGGCCAGATGCTTAATGAGCGCCTGCCCAATTTCACCGTTCGCCCCGGTGATCAGGGTTACTTTCTTTCTCATCAGTCCTCCATTGACACGAGTGGGATCTAGTTTTGCGTTAGCAGCAGATTTTGTGTCACGTGCAATACGCAAGCAACACAATTTATACCACATGTCGTAGAACGGTCAAAAATTTGAAGGCTTTATGTCAGCGAAAATGTTGTATCCCGTTGCAACCTTTGATATAATGAAGCCATTCAAATTAACGCTATTCAATTTTCAAACCATTATTTTTAGGGAGGGATGATGGACATTGGCAGATCATTTACATTTGTGTTTGACGATGAAGCATGGCTTAAGAAACTGGTTGTTGGCGGATTGATTGCTTTCATTCCCATTGTAAACTTTGCGGCGATGGGCTATGTTGTGCAGCTAGTGCGCAACGTACGCGATAACGCCCCTCATCCATTACCCGATTGGGATAATTTTGGACAGTACTTTTCCGATGGGTTGAAGCTATTGGTTGCTTTTATTGTGTACTCCCTGCCGATGCTGCTGGTGTTGTGTGCGTTTGGTGGTCTTTCCGTGGCGATGGGGTCGGCAAGCAATAATAGTAATTCGCTTGGTGGCGCTTTTGCGGTGGTGGCAATCGGGTTAGAGTGTATTATGTTTATTCTAATGCTAATTCCGGTGGTTTTTATGCCGGCCATATTCGCTCGTCTTGCTGATGAGGGTACAATTGGGGCGACGCTTCGCTTTGGCGAGGTATTCGGTTTTATAACCAGTAATTTGGGCAACTACATTATTGTGTTGCTGCTCTCGTTTGCCGTAATGTATATGGTTGCCCCATTAGGTGTAATTGCCTGTTTGGTAGGGGTGCTATTTACCCAATGGTGGGCCTATCTGGTGTTTGGGCACCTCACCGGGCAACTGGCGCGCAATAATGCGCTGATGGTGTAACAGATAGAAAGAGATAGGGACAGGAGAGAAGTCTCCAATCTCTATCACAAAGCAGGTTTTTCCAATGATTGTAACTTTCTCGAATCTGGCGGCGGCATTTGGCCTGGCCACCTCGGCGGGGCTGAATGCCTACTTGCCGCTGCTGGTTGTGGCGCTTGCCGCGCGCTACACTGGCTTGATAACGCTCAACCAACCATGGGATGTGTTGACCAACGGTTGGGTGATTGGGGCACTGGCGGCACTGCTGTTGATTGAAATGACAGTAGACAAAATTCCGGCGGTGGACACGATGAACGATATCATCCAAACCGTTGGTCGGCCAGTGGCAGGGGCAATTGTGTTTGCGGCCAGTTCGGGTACATTCGGCGAGTTGAACCCTGTGCTGGCGTTCATCGCCGGGCTGGTACTGGCGGGAGGCATCCACACTGCCAAATCAGCAGCGCGCCCGGTGGTCACTGCGGCCACCGGCGGCCTGGGGAACTGGGTCGTCAGTTTGGTAGAGGACCTCGTTTCGTTGGCAGTAGCAGTGCTGTCGGTGTTGGTACCATTATTAGTGGCGACCTTCGTTGTGGTGGGGATTGTTTTTGCTGCCTGGCGCTGGAGTGCTCACCGCTACCGGACACGCTCTGCTACTTAAACCTCAAACTGTTAAACGCGAAGCGCACAATACAGCTCATGTTTTACGCCTGTTTTTCCCCGATGAAGCTCAGGTTTTCCACAATATTATCCACAGCCGTGGACAAGTTGTCATAATGAAACCCAATGGTCATAGGAATGCAGTACCATTTCTACGCCGCGTAATTATTCATCTCTAGCCAGTTGCGGCCGATTTCTATATCTACTTTTAAGGGGACTGAAAGGGGATAGGCGGTGGTCATCACCTGACGAATGAGGGGGACAAGGTGGGAAAGTTCAGCAGTCGGAGCTTCCAATACAACCTCATCATGTACCTGGAGTAGCATTTTAGCTTTAAATTTGTTTTTTTGCAAAGATTGATCCAGGTTTATCATAGCGATTTTCATAATGTCGGCGGCGGTTCCCTGAATTGGCATGTTGATGGCTTCGCGTTCAGCGCGAGCACGCTGAGGGCCAGTTAGGGTGGCCAGGCGGGAAAAATCTCGTCGCCTGCCGAGCAGGGTTTCAGTATAGCCTTGTTCGGCGGCTTGTTTTTTGGTGTCTTCAATATACTGTTTTACGCCCGGATATTTTTCAAAATAGGTGTTGATAAATGTTTGAGCCTCTTCGCGGCTCATCCCCGTCGATTGCGCCAGTCCGAAGGCGCCCTGTCCGTATGCAAGACCAAAGTTCACCGCTTTGGCAATGCGTCGCTGGTTTTTAGTCACTTTAGCCAAAGAAACACCCAACACCGCCGAGGCGGTGGCTGCGTGGATGTCCTCATCATTGGCAAAGGCTGTTTTCAAGCCGGGGTCGTCTGCCATATGCGCCAAAATTCGCAACTCCACCTGGGAGTAGTCCGCAGAAATTAACATCCAGCCCGGTCTGGCCACAAACGCCCGCCGAATTTCTCGCCCCTGTACGGTACGGATGGGAATGTTTTGCAAGTTAGGGTCGGCGCTTGAGAGCCGCCCGGTGCTGATACCAATTTGGTTGTAGTTGGTGTGGACACGCCCGGTGTGTGGATTGACCAATTTCGGCAAAGCATCTACATAAGTGTTTTGCAGTTTTTTTAAGGTGCGATGTTCCAGAATCAGGTCGATAATCTTGTATTGCCCGGCAAACCGTTCCAGCACGCTGGCCGCAGTGGAATAATGGCCGCTTTTGGTCTTTTTTAACCCGGTGGTGGGCAACTGCATTTTGCCAAATAAGATGTCAGAGAGTTGCTGAGTGGAGTTGATGTTGAACGATTCGCCCGCTTCGGCGTGAATTTCATCTTCCAATTTTGCCAGGCGATGGGTTAATTTGTGTGAAATCTCCTTTAGCACAGCAACGTCAACAATAATACCGGTCAATTCCATTTCTTTCAGCACATCGATCAGGGGGAGTTCAATATTCGTAAAGATTGCGCGTAATTTTTCGTTTGCATTTAGGCGTTTTTCCAGCCTGTCTGCCAGGCGCAAGGTCATATCCACATCGGCGGCGGCGTAAGGGGTGGCTTTTTCAAGGGGGACTTGCGCCATTGTGATTTGTGCTTTGCCCGTGCCGATAAGGTCTTTGATGGGAGTCATCTGAATGTGTAATTCACTCAGGGCCAGGTCTTTCAGGCCGTGTTTGGCGTCTGGAGCGTTGTTGGTGAGCCAACTGGCAATCATCGTATCAAAAATGGGTGTTTTTACGGGCATGCCGTGGCGTTGCAGCACGGTCATATCGAATTTGGCGTTGTGCATATATTTGGTAACGCCGGGAGCGGCCAAAATGGGAGCCAGCGCCTGTTGCACGGCGTTAAGCGGCAATTGCGGGGGGGCCGGAACTGTCGCTGCGGTGGCGAATATGCTGGCTTGTTGCGCGTTGTTGTCTGCTGCACGGTGTCCCACGGGGATGTAATATCCCTGTCCGGCGCTGGGGGTGATGGCAATGCCAACCAGATTGGTTTGCACTTCGTCGGTGCTGTCGGTTTCCACATCTACACATAGGCGGTTGCTTTTTTGCAGGGCAGCGGTCAGGTTGGCCAGACCTGCCAGGGTATTAATGGTGATGTAGGTGCCGTCGGGTGGGATGGGGCTGCTTGCGCCGCTTAGTTTGATGGTGGCAATATCTTTGGGGAGTTTGTCAGCGGGCGCACCGGGAATGCGCCGGAAAATGGTGTTGAATTCCAACTCCACAAACAGGTTTGCCACATCCACTAGATTGAAATCGGTGGTGCGACCTTCTTCCAGTTTTAATTCTACACCAGGTACGTTGGTGACGATGCGCCCCAATTTTTGGGAGAGGTAGGCGTTTTCCCGCTCACGCTCCAGTTTGGCGCGGATGCCTTTGGCTACTTTGTCCAGGTTGGCGTAAATGCCGTCCAGCGAGCCGAATTGCTGCAACAACTTGGCGCCTCCTTTTTTACCGATGCCTTTTACGCCGGGAATATTATCGCTGGTGTCGCCCACCAGCGCTTTCAGGTCAACCAGTTTTTCTGGCGGGAGGCCGTATCTTCTTGTGACGGCTGTTACGTCGTACAGTTGGCGATCCTCAAACCGCCGGCCAGAAATGACAACCTGGATGTTGGGGCGGACAAGCTGGAAGGTATCGCGGTCGCCGGTGACAATGAGTGCCCGGATGCCACGTTCGGCGGCCTGCTTTGCCAGTGTTCCCAGCAGGTCGTCGGCCTCGTAGCCTTCTTTTGTAAAAACGGGCATATTGAAGGCGCGCACCAGTTGCTCGATGCGGGTAATTTGGCTCCGCAGGTCGTCGGCCATTTTCTCGCGTGTGCCTTTGTATTCGGGGTACATTTTGTGGCGGAAGGTGTCGCCTTTGTCAAAGGTGACGATGAAGTAATCGGGGGCGTACTCTTTCCACACGGCCAGGATCATATTGGTAAAGCCGTACACAGCGTTGGTTTTTTCGCCGCTGGAGGTGCTGAAGGTGTCTGGCATGCCGAAGTAGGCGCGATACGCCAGTGCATGCCCGTCGATGAGAATGAGCGTTTTGGGAGTGTTCTTTGCCATTTTATTTCTGCGTAGGTTTTCAGGAACTTGTTTTTGGGAACGCCGGCCTGGGTCAGTAGTCGGTGTACAGGGATACGGTTCTCTCTACATTGTACCATATGCCAGCAATGGTGGGCAATGGATGGTGACAAAAAAACCGTAATGGTGAAAATACCATTACGGTTCAATGATTTGCTGGATGTGGCTTATGGGAATTTAAATGCGTTGCTCAGTTCTTTGGCTACGTCTTCCAACCCCAATTCTGCGTTACCGGATAAAACGTTATCCATTACACTGACAAGTGGGTCTGGCCGTTGCTTCTTCAGGTAATCCAGCACAACACCAACACTCTGCCTGGACATTTCTTCGGGAAGTCCGGTTTTTTCTGATACAAGGTTTACTAACTCATCCATCTCATTTACTTCCTTAATTATGTAAATATTGTGGACGTAAACACTTTACCCGCTAAAATTATACCTCATTAGCTCCAATTTCGCTACTCTTTTTCCCCCACGCTGCCCAAATGGCCCCGCTGATGAACCCAGCCGCCATCACCACCCACACTACGCCCCAGATGGCTGCCGGGATGCGGGTGAGTTCTGCCATTGATTGGGCGTCGGTGTGGATGCTGGGACGGGCAGCCAACCCAATTACGGTAAAAATGTCACTGAAGGCGGTGAGTCCCGCTTTGATGGCAATGAAATGCAAAAAGAAGGTTATCAGTGGTGGGCTGGCCTGCAAGGCGATTTTCACAAACAGCGCGCCGAAGAGCACACCGAAAACCATCCCCAGTACACTGCCAACAATTGCCTGAATACTGAACGCTCCTGGTCGCCCAAACCACAGCGCAAACACCATCATTGCCGCGCCGATGATGCCCAGCGCCCAGCGGCTGGCTTCCAAATTATTGCCCAGCCGAAACAGCACGGCGCTGAAAATTGCCACGCCCAGATACCCGGCAGGAATGATGACCAACCGCCAGCCGCCCATTGTGTATGCTACCCCAGAGCCGTTGGGGGCAATGACAAAATTGTGAAAACCGCCGCCGGTGAGCAGGGCAGCCGTGCCGTGCCCCAACTCATGCACAATGGTGAGGAGCAGGCGAAAGGGGTAGCCTAAAATATTCACGATGGGGATGATAGGCAGGAGTATTGCTGCTAACCCCGCCAATCCAATGGCAATGAGCGTATTTTTGGTGGTCATAATCAGTTCCGGGTCCAAAAGTTAAAGCGACCACGTAGCTGGGCGGCAAAGTTGCAAGGATGGGATGTCATCTTAATTTGTTCAGCGTTAATTTTTAATTGTTCATTGTCAACACCGCTGCCCCATTGATTTCACTGCGTTTCAGTTTCAACAGTACCTCATTGGCCTGTTCCAGCGGATACAGCTCGGTTTCGGTTTTGATGGGGATTTCGGCGGCGACGCGTAAGAAGTCAATCACATCTTGCCGGGTGCTGTTGGCCACGCTACGGATGGTGCGCTCGTGCCATAAGATATTGTAGGGCATACTGGGGATGTCGCTCATGTGAATGCCACCCAACGCCAGTGTCCCCCCCCGATCAAGGTGTTTCAGCGCTATTGGAACCAGCTTCCCTGCCGGAGCAAAAATGATGCTGCTGTCCATCAGCGTGCCGGGGTCATCTTCTGCGCCACCGACCCACACCGCGCCGAGCTGACGCGCCAGGTGGCGGTGCTGCTTGCTACGGGTGAACACAAATACCGGGCAACCCCAGTGTTGGGCTACCTGAATGATGACATGTGCTGATGCGCCAAAACCATACAGGCCAAGCTTCTGCCCTGGCCGAATATCGCTCAGTCGCAGTGATCGAAAACCGACGACCCCGGCGCACATCAGTGGGGCAGCTTCCTCGTCACTGAAAATAGGGGGGATGGGGTAGGCAAAATTTTGGTGCACCACAATATAATCGGCAAATCCTCCGTTGGCGTGGACGCCGGTAAAGCGGATATTTTCGCACAGATTTTCTTGGCCTGCTTTGCAATAGCGACATTCACCGCACGTTTGGTAGAGCCAGGGCACGCCCAGCCGGTCGCCCAATTGGTGTTGCGTTACCTCTGCTCCCAATGCGTCCACCACGCCGATGATTTCGTGCCCCGGTGTGGTGGGTAGATGAGGTAGCGGCAAGTCGCCTTCTACAATGTGCAGGTCGGTGTGACACACGCCGCACACGTGGATTTTGAGGCGCACTTGTTCCGGTTCCGGTTCTGGCTGGGGAACTTCGGTGGCGACCAGAGGTGCCTGTTCAGCAGAGCCAGGGTGTTGCAATTGCATTGTGCGCATCTTGCTCATAAAATGCCTCCAACAACAGTATTATCGTTTACTCCCTACTTGCTCGATGGTAATGAGGTTCGTGTTACCTGGTGGGCCGGCAGGGTTCCCTGAGGTAACAACAATATAATCACCGGGATGTGCGACGCCTAATTTAATGACACAATCAAGAGCTGTCTGCGTCATTGCTTCCGTGTTGGCCAGCGTGTCGCTTAAAATTGGGTGGACGCCCCAACTAAGCGCTAATTGATTGCGGGTTCTGGGAGTGGGGGTCATCGCCAAAATGGGGGCTTCAGGGCGAAATCGGCTGATACGCCGTGCTGTGCCGCCGGTGCGAGTGTACGATACAATGGCGGTCAGATCGAGGTATTTGGTGGTGATGGCACTGTAATACGAGATAATTTGTTCCACGTTATCTTTGGGGGGAATTTCTGGGAGTAGGGGAACCTCTTGTTCACGCCACGCTTTTTCTGCGCGGGTGGCAATGCGGCTCATAGTGGCGATGGTTTCTACCGGATATTGCCCAATGGCTGTTTCGCCGGAAAGCATCAGCGCGTCTGTTCCATCGAAAATGGCATTGGCAACATCGGTCACTTCGGCACGGGTAGGCTTATTGGCCAACACCATCGATTCTAGCATTTGGGTGGCGGTGATGACCGGTACGGCGTTTGCGCGACAGGTAGCGATAATCCGCTTTTGGGCAATCGGCACTTCTTTGAAGCTCATTTCCAGAGCCAGGTCGCCCCGCGCCACCATCACCGCGTCGGCCTCTTCCACAATGCGGTCAATATCATCCACGGCGCCACTCATTTCAATTTTGGCAATCACAGCGACATCACTGTTTTTGGCAGCCAATAGCGTTTTTAAGGTTTGAATGTCATTGGCAGACTGCACAAAAGAAAGCGCCAAAAAATCAACGCCCTGCTCAATGGCAAAATCAATATCTTGCAGGTCTTTTTCGGTGAGCGAAGGCAGGCTCAGGTGAATGCCCGGCACGTTGATCCCTCGACGGCTGGATAGTGTGCCCCCGTGCGTAATAATCCCCTCGATTTGACCGTTGCTGTACAATTTGCTAACCCGCATTTTGATGGATCCGTCGTCCAGCAGCAGTAATGTGTCTTTTTTTAGGTCGTGTGCTAGCCGGGAATAGCTCACGCTCACCCGCTCGGCGTTGCCCAGGCAAGTATCAGGGACAAGGGTGAATGATTGCCCGTCTTGCAGCACAACGTGCCCGTTCTCAATGTCGCCTACTCTGATGTGTGGGCCGCGCAGGTCGCCAATGATGGGAATAGGGTGATCCAGTTCTGCTGCCACATTGCGTACCATTGCAATGGCCTGGGCGTGACTTTGGTGATCGCCGTGAGAAAAATTCAGGCGCACGGCGTTCAAACCGGCGTTGACCATTTGCAAAAAAGTGTCTCGATTAGCGCTGGCAGGCCCCAGCGTGGCGACAATCTTGGTTCGCTTGGCGGCAGCAATATTTTTGAACATAGGTGTCCCGTCCTCTGTGTTGTTTGTGAATGTTTAGGTGCGCTTGTGTTTTGAGTATATCACCAGATGATTGGGAACGCAACGAATGTTGACGGGGGGTCACGGCTGTTGCACCTGTGCCCTTTGGGTAAAGTAAATTTTAAAG
>CAYPUV010000138.1:0-10878 GCA_964413895.1 uncultured Anaerolineaceae bacterium | reverse complement strand
GGCGCACGCGCCGGTGGTGTAGCCTTCGCGTAGATTTTCTTTGCGCCACGCGGCATCGCTGTGAACTTTTTTCGCCCGATTGCCCATTAGTTCGCTCATTGTTCGATGTGGAGGGTGAGTCGCAGCAGGGCGTTCATAATTGCCGCGGCGACGGTCGAGCCACCTTTTCTGCCCGTCACGGTGATGTACGGCACGTCCAGTGTTTGCAGTTCCGCCTTCGATTCGGCGGCGTTGACGAATCCAACCGGCACCCCAACCACCAACGCCGGGCGAATTGCTTCTTCCCGCACCAGCCGAATCACTTCCAGCAGGGCGGTGGGGGCGTTGCCGATAGCCACGATGCCGCCGTGAATTTTGTCGGCGTTGTGACGCATCGCCATTGTTGAGCGGGTTGTTCCGGCGGCGCGCGCCATTTCTGCCACTACCGGGTTGCCGATGTCGCAAATTTTTCGCCCACCGAGTTTATCCAGCAGCATTTGGCTAATGCCGACTTCCACCATGCGCACATCGGTGATGATGGTGCATCCCCGTTGCAGGGCGCGGATGCCCGCCGTCACTGCGTCCGGCGAAAATCGAAGCAGGTGCAGAAGGTCAAAATCTGCCGAGGCGTGAATGACGCGCACGGCAACCTTCAACTCGTCCGGGGATAACGTATGCTTGCCCAGTTCGGCGCGGATGATGCGGAAACTTTCTTTTTCGATGGGGTGTTGGGTTACCATATCTATCCCTCCGCCAAGGCATATTTGCTGGCATACCCGCGCGGGGTAACCATTTTGCCATTGCTGATAAAGGTGCGCCGGTTGCCCACAATGATGATGGTGACCATATTCACTTCGGCGGCGGGCAATTCTGCCAGGGTAATGATTTCCACCGCTTGTTTTGCGCGGTAGGCGGCGCGCACCACCCCGACGGGCGTTTCGGGGGGCAAATGCCGCGCCAGAATTTCGCAGGTCAGTTCAAACGGCTCCACCCGCTGTTTCCCCTTTGGATTGTACAAGCACAAAATGAACCCCGCGCCCGCCGCCGCATCCACCCGCCGCAAAATATCATCACGGGGAACCAGTTGGTCGCTCAGGCTGATGGCGGCGAAATCGGTCATCAACGGGGCGCCCAATAGCGCTGCCGCCGCATTCAACGCCGAGATTCCGGGGATAACCTCGACCTCCACTGCATCATCGCCGCGTTCGTGCAGCACCTCATAAACCAAGCCCGCCATTCCATATGCCCCGGCATCGCCGCTGGAAACGAGCGCCACCCGTTTGCCATCGCGGGCAAAATCTACCGCCTGATTGACCCGCTGCACTTCCTGCCGCATCCCGGTTGCCTGTCGCGGGGTGTCGGGGGCGATGTTTTTCAGCAGGCGCAGATAGGTTTTATAGCCGATGATGATGTCGGCGCGTTCGATGGCGTGAATCGCGGCGGGCGTGATGTGCGCCGCCGCGCCGGGTCCAATGCCGATAACGGTGATACTCATTTTTTCTCCGAGACGGCGGCTTCGGCGAAGGTTGCCATGTCGTTGAGGGCGCGCACTGCCGACTCAACCAGAAATGCCGCCAGCACGGCGCCGGTTCCTTCACCCAGCCGGAAGTGCAAATCGAGCAGGGGGGTTAATCCCAGATAGTCCAGCATGGCGCGATGCCCAATTTCCACCGAGTTGTGTCCGCTGAACATATAATTTTTGGCATTGGGCGCCAATCCGGCGGCGATGAGCGCGCCGGCAGTGGAGATAAATCCATCCACAATCACGGGGATGCGCTGCGCCGCTGCACCCAAAATCAACCCGGCAATCCCGCCGATTTCAAATCCCCCCACCTTTGCCAGCACGCCGAGCGGGTCGGCGGAGTCGGGTTGATTGGCTGCCAACGCTCGCTCAATCACGGCGATTTTTCGTTGCAAGCCGTCATCATCAATACCCGTGCCGCGTCCGGTCGCTTCGGCGGGAGAAATGTCGGTGAAGGTGGCGGCAATTGCCGAGGAAGGGGTGGTGTTGCCGATACCCATATCGCCGGTGATGAGCAGATTCAGCCCGTTGGTTGCCCGCAGATGCTCCACCACCGCAATACCTGTTTCGATGGCTTGCCGTGCCTGCTCGCGTGACATTGCTGCCCCCACGGCGATGTTTTGCGTGCCGGGCGCGATTTTCCGGTCAAGAAAATTGGGAGCGTCGCTTTCAATGGGTGCGGCAATGCCCATATCAACCACGGTGACGTTGGCGCCAACGTGTTGTGCCAGCGCATTAATCGCCGCACCGCCGTTCAAAAAGTTGTACACCATCTGTGGGGTCACTTCGGCGGGGAAGGCGCTGACGCCCTCGGCGGTCACGCCGTGGTCGCCCGCCATCACCACTACGTGTTTTTTGTCGAGCGGCGGGTCAAGTTCGCCGGTGATGCCCGCCATTTGGATGGAAACATCTTCCAATAAGCCCAAACTACCGGCGGGTTTGGTTAGTTGCGCTTGCCGTTCGGTGGCTTTGGCGATTGCTGCCGTATCCAAAGCGGCGATGGATTGGATGGTTTTTTCGAGTGTTGGCATAGTGTGTCTCCTTTTAATTACCTTTTCATCTTATGCAGTCGAGGATTGGATATTAAAATTATGAAATTATTGGCGAAAACCTCATTTTTCAGGTTTACCCCCTCCCCCAAATTTGGGGGGGGGTCAGGGGGAGGGGGTAAACTTTCTGTTGCAAATATTAAATCCTGTCAACTTCCAACCTGCACAAAGCGAGTTACATTTTCAATATTCGCTCTGCCACTGCCACGGTGACGTTGGCAAATTTTTGTTTTTTGACGAGCAACGTTTCCGTCTGTGCCGCCAGCAGCGCTGACGGTTCTGCCACGCCGGGCACACCGAGCGCTTTCATCGCCCACGGCGACGGGTTGGGTAGACTGTCCACCGCCGCAATTTCGGCGCGAGTGAAAATTTGCAATTGCCAGTTTTGCTGTCGGCACGTTTCCAGCAACCCGGCTTCGTTCGCTTTATCTTCGATGGTGGCGATGGTGGCGATGCTCAACGGCGACAACCCCGCTTGTGCCAGTGTTTTTTCCAGCGCGGCGATGATGTCGTCTGCCGGTGTGCCCCGATTGCAGCCCACACCGACCGCCAGCACGGGCGGGCGATACACGATGATGCTGAGAATGGCGCGGCGCAGTTCGGGGGGCAGGGTGTGATGGGAAATGATGATTGCGGCGTTCGGTTGGGCGGCGGTGAGTGCCTCGATGGTGGGGTAGCGGGTGATGTGCGGCGGCATGTCGGTGAACCACCTCTCGTCGCCGCTATCCTGCCAGACACCCAGTGGTTCACCATTGACCATCACTGCGATGACGGCGGTCATATCAGCACCCGTTTCCAACTGCCAGCCATATCTTTCCCCCAGTAAATCAAGCGCGGGGAAATGTTGCCCGTCGCTGGCGGTGGTGAGAATCGCTCGCCCGCCAAGCAGATTGGCGATGCGTTGCGCCAGAAAATTCGCGCCCCCTTTGTGCCCGCTCAGCAGACTGATGGCGTTTCGCCCCAGTTCATCCATTACCACCACTGCCGGGTCGATGTGTTTGCTGCGCAATACCGGGGCGAGTTCGCGCACCACAATACCGCTCGCCATTAGGCACGCCATCGCCGCGTGCCGTTGAAAGGCGGTGTGCAACACTTGCCGCACCGAAACGATGTACCCTTCCACATTTGACGGCAGGTCAGCGGGCAGAAAACGAGCGGGGGCGTACAGCGTGCTGTGTCCAAATGCCCGGTGCAAACGCAAGCCGGTTTCCGTGCCGCGCCGGGTGAGGGTGACGATTGCCAGCCGGTCGGTGCGGGGTGGGGGGGCGAATGCTGTGCCGTACAAATGCGAATCGGTGGCGGTGTACACTCCACCCGCCAGCACCGGACTAACGATGATGAGCGCTTGATGGGTGATTTCGGCGGCGTCTATTTGCGCGGTGATGGTTTCCAGCGTGCCCCGCAGCACCAATTCATCCTCCCAACTGGCACGGTACACCACCGCAATCGGTGTGTCGGGTGTATATCCGGCGGCGAGCAGTTCATCCACCACTTTCGCCATCATCCCCGTGCTGAGAAAAAGGACGATGCTGGTGCGGTGCGCCGCCAAATCGCGCAGGCGTTCCGCGTCCGGCACAGGGGTTCGCCCCGCCACGCGGGTAAAAATGATGGTCTGAGTCTGCCCCGGCGCGGTCAATTCGGTTTTGAGGGCGGCGGTGGCGGCAAATGCCGACGACACACCCGGCACTACCGAATACGGTATCGCCAACCGTTCCAGTTCGCGCATCTGTTCCAGCGTTGCACCGTACAAGGTGGGGTCGCCGGTGTGCAGCCGCGCCACTGTTTTCCCCTGTGCGGCGGTGGCGCGCATAATTTCGATTTGCGCCGTCAGGTTCAGCCCGGCGCTGTTGTGTATTTCGGCCTTGGGGCGGGCATGCGCCAAAATTGCCGGATTAACCAGCGAACCGGCGTAAATCACCACGTCGGCGGCGGCGATGAGCTTTTGTGCTTTGAGGGTCAGCAGGTCGGGGTCGCCCGGTCCTGCGCCGATAAAATAAATGTGTCCGGTCATTTTTGGTTTCTGGTTCAAAGTTCAAAGTTTCAGGGTTGCAAAGTAGCAGTCAGCCATCAGCTATCAGCCATCGGCAGTCAGTGGTCAGCGGTCACATTTCACGTTTTCACGCATCACGTTTCGGTGAATCTCCAATCTCTACCCCTATCCCTCCCCGTGATGATGATGGTGATGGTCGTGGCGGTGCGCCGAACCACCGTGCAGGTGATAGGTGTGCTGTTCCGCGCTAACTTGATGCTCGTACCCCGCCATCGGGAGACGATATTTGCAAAGGTCGCAGGTCATTGCGGCGGTATGGTTGAGCATTTCTTGTACCCGCTGCACAGCGATATCCACCACCAGCGGATGCACATTCAAATAATCGGCAGTCAGCACGGGAATATCATACGCTTGACTAAATTGGGTGGCAATAGCGCGGATGGCTTCATCCACTTTGCCAGTGAAAAGAAGGTAAGGCATCACCACAATTCGCCGCGCGCCCAATGCGAGACACCGCTGCAAGCCGTCTGCCACTTTAGGGCGTGCCACTGCTTGAAAGGCATATTCTACCGTGTAGAAGGGACGCTTTTCCCGCAGCAGGTACGCGGTGCGGGCGATTTCGGCGTTGCTGGCGGGGTCACTGCTACCGCGTCCCACCACCAGCACGGCGGTTTCAGCGGGGAGCAGGGCATTGGCGCGGGCGGCGAGTGCGGCTTCAATGCGATGTGCTGTCAGCTCCACCAGTTTAGCGTGCGGACTTAACGGCGTGCCATAGCGAAAATTTACATCGGGAAATTGCTCGCGCGACCAATGGACAGCCGCCGCCACATCATTTTTCTGATGCGCCGCGCCGCCCAGAAATAGGGGCAGCACCAGCACCTCGCCCCCTGCACCGACCCTTTGTGCCGCGCTGGTGAAACCGGTTGCCAAATCGGGGTCTGCTAATTCCAAAAAGCAGGTGTCAGTGGGCATATCAATTTGTGCCGCTACCGCCGCGGCGAACTGGTTGAATTCGGTGACTGCTTGCGGCACGCGACTGCCGTGCCCGACGATGAGGAGTTGTTGGTTGGTCATTTGTCTCTTCGGATTCACTCTGGGCAAGCCTTTGTCATGGGTCTTTGGCACGCAGTGACGAAATTGCACGCCAGTTGTAAATTTCCGGCAAAATGCAGATGCAGGTATGACGCCACCAAATTTCGATGGGCGTATCCCGCCGGTGACGATTGCGCCGGGTTGCGCCGCGAGCGGACAATCCACGCCGGTGAAACTTTCGTCGGTGTCACGTCCCACGTGCTCCAGTGAAACTCGTGTCCCCGCGCCGCTGCGCCCGCAGGCAGTAGAAAATTTTCCGCCGTTCCTTCCACCAGCCGGTAGCCTAGTCCCGCCAATTTGGGTTGCATCCGTGTGAAGCCGGGAATCAATCCCGCCAGCCGGTGCGCGTCACCGTGCAAATCAAGCAACGTTTCGGTGAGGTACATAAACCCACCGCACTCGGCGTAAATAGGCATCCCCAGTGCACGTACCCGTTGCAAATCTGCCAGCAGCGATGTGTTTTGTGCCAATTGCGCTGCGTACAATTCGGGGAACCCCCCGCCGAGATAGATTCCGGTGGTGTGGGGAGGCAGGTGCGGATCTGTCAGCGGGCTGAAAAATACAATCTCCGCCCCCGCCGCCCGCAGTAAATCGAGATTGTCTTCGTAATAAAAGCTGAATGCCGCATCGCGGGCAACCGCAATGGTAACAGGCGATTGGCATTTGGCGATTTGCGGTTCAGTCCCAGACAGCTCGTCCGCATTAACCGAAACCTTGCCCATCAACGCCAGAATTTTCTCCACATCGAAATATCTCTCGAACAGCGTGGCGGCATGCGCGATAAAATCGGTCAATTCGCCCCGTTCATCGGTGGGAATTAATCCCAGATGACGTTCGGGAATGTGCAAGTCGGTATCTTTGGGCAACCAACCTACAACCGGCACGCCGGTGGCTGTTTCGATGGCGGCTTTTACCCCTTGAAAATGCCTCTCGGAGCCGCAGCGGTTGGCAATGAAACCGGCGATATTCAGTCGCGGGTCGAATTGCCGGTAGCCTGCTGCCAATGCCCCCGCCGACCGCGCCATCTTGCCGACATCCAATACTAGCAGCACCGGCGCACCGACCAGCTTGGCGATTTCGGCGGAACTACCCGTTTCTTCGGTGTAACTTGCCCCATCGAACAGCCCCATCACCCCTTCGATGACCACTGCATCGGCATCCTGCGCCGCGCGGCGATACATTGCCACGGCTTGCTTCGGGGGAACCATCCACGTGTCGAAATTGCGGCAAGCTCGCCCCGCCGCCAGGGTGTGGTAGGTGGGGTCAATATAATCGGGACCCACCTTGAAGGGTTGCACGCGCAATCCGCGTCGCGCGAGCGCGGCAATCAACCCCATCGTCAGCGTGGTTTTCCCTACTCCCGATTGTGTTCCGGCAATTAAAATGTGTTTGGTCATCCTGAACCCGTGTGTTTTTCTATGATTGCCCCGCCCGAAATCAATGTCGTTTCAATAATCTGTCCATCGAAGCGCCTACGCAGCCACCGCGAAATCGCGGACACGTCGGTGTCGGGAAGAAAGAGCAAGCCCATTACCCCGCCGCTGTGCGCCCGCACCACACCGAGCGCGTGCGTTTCGGTTGCCCATTGTTGGGCGCGGGGCAGAAAATTGCTGTAGCTGACGCACTGAAAACTCTCGGCGCTGAGGGATGCCGCCGCGCCGATGGCGGAAAAATCGCGGTGGGCGATCCCATCTGCCAGCAGGTGCAACGCTTCGGTGGTTTGTGGAGTGAGTTGCCGCAACTGTGTTTCATCCAGCCGAAAATTGAATAGCCGCGTATTGATGTGCTGTCCGGTGTCCAGCACCAGCAGTGGCAGTGGTGGCACGCTTCCCAATCTGCGGAAATAATTGCCGCTGCGATACGCCAGCGCCGTCAGCGGGGTGAACATCGTGCTGTCACTTGGCTCGATTTGGCATGCTAGCGGGACAATTTCCTCTGCCGAAAACGGGCGTCCCAGCGCGCTGCCCACGCCCGCAATTGCGGCAACGATGTCGGCTGTGCTGGAACCCATCCCGCGTTCAACCGGCAAAAATTGGTGGGGTGATAGCAAAATTCCGCGCGCCTCCGCAAGAGAAATGGCGTTCAGTGCCAAATGTGCGGCACGTTTCAGTTTTGCGGTGGGCGCGGTGTCACCACCTGCCACCACCAGCGATGGTTCCGCGAGAGGCTGCACGGTGAGCCGGTTGAAACGCGCGACAGGACACGAGACGAGCACCGGCTCATCCCATTCCGCCGACCATCCTTGCACCAATTCGCCACACGTGCCGGGCACTGTTACCGAAATGTGGGTATTCAATTGCATCATCGGTTTTCCACTGCCATATCAACATCCCACCATATTTTTGACAATTCGGTAGTGTCCAACAGCGATTGATTGCTCAACAATTGCTGTGGTGTACCGGAAAATGCTACTGTGCCGCGTTGCAATACAATGACAACCGTCGCCCAGTAACGCACCACCGACAAATCGTGTGTTGCCAGCAGAATGGTTGTGCCGTTGTCGTGTAACGTTTGCAGAATCTCGAAAATATCCAGTCGTGCCCACGGGTCTATTGCCGACAGTAATTCATCTGCCAACACCACCGATGGCTCCATTGCCAACACCCCTGCCATCGCCACCCGCGCTTTTTCCCCGCCGCTGAGGGCGTGTGTCGGGCGGTCAAGCAGGTGGGTGATGGTGCACAACTCGGCGGCCTGTTGTACCCGCCGTGCTGTTTCAGCCTGGCTCAACCCCAGATTCAAGGGTCCAAAACTGATGTCTTGTGCCACGCTGGCGCTGAAAAGCTGGTCATCGGGATTTTGAAACACGATGCCCACTTGCTGGCGCAGTTGCCGCAAACTGCTGCGCGTGTACGAAAGCGGTTCACCATTGAAGCGAATTTGCCCCTGTTGCGGGCGATACAACCCGTTACAATGTAGAAACAGCGTTGATTTCCCTGACCCGTTTCGCCCCACCACCGCAATTTTCTCACCGGCGGGAATGTCGAGATTTACCCCGCACAGTGCGTAATCGGACTGGTTTTGGTAGCGATAGTGGACATTTGCGAATGAAAATAGTGTTGTCATCCCAACTTCCACACGCCGACCATCGCCACTATGCCGCCGATGCCCCACACCGCCAACCCTAGATTCGATTGATATTGTGCGGGCAACACCCGTAACTCTCCATCAAAGCCACGTGCATCAAGCGCATGTTGTAAACGCCTGCCTTGTTGAAATGTTTTCATAAAAAGATTGCCGCCCAGCAGCGCCGAGCTGTGCATCATATTGCGGGCGGTGCTGTATCCCAACCGGGATTCTTGTGCTGTGCGCATCCGGTTCAAATTATCCAACAGTAAAAATATGGCGCGATAGACCGTCGCGGTGATGTCAATCAGTGCGCCCGGCACGTGCCACGCGCGCAATAGCTCTACCAAATCAACCAGTGGCGTGGTGAGCGCCAGAAAATTCATCGCCGAAACCGCGCCGAGCGCGCGTGCAGCGGTGCGCAGTGCGGCGGAAAGTCCATCTGCTGTGCCGAATATCCACAGGGTGCCGAGATGCCAATGCCAGAGAGTGGGGCGTGTGGGTGCGGTGGCGGTGACAGTTACGGCGATGCCCACCGTTGCCAGCGCCAAAAATGTGCCTTCTCCGAGCAAAATACGCCCGAATACCCCGGCGGGGATGCGTGCTGCGACAACCGTCAGCAGACTCATCCACGCCAACGCCCACAGGTTCGCCAATGGATGGTCCAATGCCAGACAGAGTATCAGCACTGCCAGCGCGATACCCGCTTTCAACGCGGGGTCAGTGTGCCGCAGACGGTTGCCGTAGGCGTACCGGTCAATCAGCATGGTTTCTGCCCTTCCAATATCCGGCGGCATAACCGATTAAAATGCCGCCGGCTGCCGCTTGCAGCGCAAAAAGCGCACTTTCGGTTTCTGATGTGGGCGTCCACCAGTTGGTAATCCATTTGTAATTGTAATTCGGTGCCAGCGTTTCGATGGTTTCAGATGCGATGTTGTCTGTGCCGCCAAAATCAGCGTTACGGATGGTGAACAGCGGTATTGTCACCAGAATGACGATGAGCGCAATACCGGCGATGATTGTTTTTTTGCTGAAACCGGCAGGTTTTTGCGTGTTGACAGTCATTTCAAATGCCCTCTATGCCCAGTTCTTTTAATTCGGGTGCGGCGTTTGTTTGTAAGAAGTTGAAAATCAGCACAATGAGAATACCTTCGGCAATTGCCAACGGAATCTGTGTCACGGCGAAAATTCCAGCGAAGGTGAGCCACGATCCCCAAAAGCCGGTCTGTGGGTTGGGAAATGCCAATGCCAACTGGGTAGAAGTGATGACATAAGTCATCAAATCGGCGATGAAGGCGGTGAGGAAAACGCTGACCCACGTCGGTACTCGCCCTTTCAGCGGCAACCACACCAGATAGTATGCAACCAGAGGTCCGCCAATTGCCATACTCACCGAATTCGCACCCAATGTGGAAATGCCACCGTGTGCCAACAGCAACGCCTGAAATATCAGCGCGATGGTTCCCAAAATCGTTGCCACAAACGGACCGAAGAGCATCACACCCAACCCTGTGCCAGTGGGATGGCTGCTGGAGCCGGTGACGCTGGGAATTTTCAGCGCGCTGAGGATGAACACAAACCCGCCCGCCATACCAAGCATTAATCGCTGTTCCGGGGTTTCTTTCAGGATTTTTTTGATTTGGATGAACCCCACCAACCAAAATGGGATAGCAACCACCCACCAGAATATCGCCCATCCCAATGGCAAAAAACCCTCCATAATGTGCATTTGGGCAGGTTTTGCCCATACGGTTTGATTGGCAGATAAAAGCATTATTGCCAGCAATGCTGCTCCGGTTTGCCGCCAACGTAGTTTGAACGGGGGCATTTTGACCCTCCTGAAATATTTTATTTTCGAGAAAATGGGGAAGTGTGTAACAAAAAACCCGTCATTCGACGGGTGGGTGTGGCAGTTACGCTTGTCCCACCTTTCCTCGAAGGCTAACAACACAGAGTCAAGGTTGGGTCATCGGGCTTCGCAGAATGCGTTACCGTTGCGGGACAGCGCCGGACTTGCACCGGACTTCCCCCAGTGGCTCAAAGTAGAGCCCCTCGATTATCTTAAATATTTGAATATGCTGTATGATACAATTCCCGGGCGTGGTTGTCAAAAAGTCACTCACCTTAGGGTGCGTTTCAGTTTTTAGGCAGGATGTGAGATAATGGAGCGGACAAAACCG
>CAYPUV010000137.1:0-10906 GCA_964413895.1 uncultured Anaerolineaceae bacterium | reverse complement strand
TTTCAAGCAGAAGACGGCATACGAGATGCTCAGGAGTCTCGTGGGCTCGGAGATTCGTATAAGAGACAGTGCAATGTGTGTTGTATCCCGTCAGCCCGCTGATTCTGCTGGCACTGTTCAGCCGGTGGGTGCTGCCGACTCTCATTCACCCCCGACCCCATCTCATCGAGCCGAACCTTTCGCCGTGGGGGGTTTTTCTGGCTGTGGACGGGTTTCTACTGCTCTGGTTTGCGATGTCTGCGGGTATCTGCCTGCACACCCACCACTCCGATTTGCTGCACAACCTGTGGGCAACGGTGCGCACTATCATCACCCCGGCGGATCGACTGCTGCCCGACGACTCTTTTGCCGAAACTCTGCTCGGCTACGGGATTGACGGCACGCCGCTGACCCTTTCGTCAGGCGAAATCCGCGGGCACGCGCTGGTCATCGGCGCGACGCAAACCGGCAAATCCACTTTTGCCGCGCTGTGGGCAAGGCAGCAGTCCGACCACTCGCTGCTGGTCATTGACCCCCACGCCGCGCTGGTGCACCGCTTACTGGCAGACGGCATCCTGCGCGAATATCCGCCCGATGCGGTCTTTCCGCTGGTCCTCGGGATGGATTTCGTCCCCGGGTGGAATCTGCTGCAACCGCTGTCGGATGAAACCGCCGCCGACTGCGCCCGCCGGTTGACCAATGTCGCCACCGATGTGTTTTTCGGCGGCGATACCACGGACGCCACCCGTTTCCGCGATGTGTTGTTCCACACCGCGTGGGCGCTGGCGGCGACCGGCTGGACGGTGGCGGAAATTAATTTCTTTCTGCGCAGCAAAACGTTCCGAGCGCATATCGCCCGCCGGGTCACACATTTGCCGGCGCTGCGACAATGGCTGGCGGATGCGGCGGCGATGTCCGATGCCCGCTGGCGCGAGCGCACCGAGTCCACTGCCAACCGTTTCGGTATCTTTCAAACCGGCGAAGCCGCACTCATTTTCGGACAGCGCCGGTCAACGCTCGATGTGGATGCGTTTCTGCGCCGCTCGCAGGCGCTGTGGCTCGCCCCGCTGACGGTGGATGCGCTCCACCGGGATGGGGCATATTTGGTAGCGGCGATGCTGCTGGCGGTGACCGATGCGCGGCTGGCGCATCGCCAAAAAGGAGCAGACCATCCGCCGCTGCTCATTGTGGCGGATGAATTCCAGCGATATCCAACTGCGGCACTGGAGCGGCTGCTCACCGAGCGCGCCGGGTTCGGCGCATCGCTGCTGCCGACGACTGGCTTGCGGATGCCGGTATTCTCGCCCGTCTGCCCGACGCCGACCGGCTCGACGCGGAGAGAATCGCCGCGCAGAAACAAACCCCGCTGCCGGAACTGCTCCGCCTGGCGCTCACCGTCCGCTGGGAAGCGGGGGATGTGGTCGCCGGGCCGGACGGCACCTGGCGGCTGCAATATCTGCCCGGCTTCGACCCCGCCGACTGGCAGGCGAAACTGGCGGAACATTTCTCACCGGATGACGAAGCCGATCCGTGGCACGCCTTCTCGGTGCGCTATCACATCTGGTTCTGGCGGAAACGGAACGCCACCGCAGATGACATCCGCCGAGTGGAGTTTTTGGCGGAAGTTGTGGCGGCGGTTGGAGAGAAAAGGTAAAATATTTGCGTTCTTATTATTATGGCGACGATTTGCATGGTATAATATCTTTGAAACCGTTTCACAGAAGTAGCGATGCCAACTGTACTGACAATCGGACCTTACCGTTTCTTCTTTGTTTCTCTCGACTATGGCGAACCCCCGCATATTCATATTCAACGAGAGAAATGGGTCGCAAAATTTTGGCTTGAACCGGTTATGTTGTCAAAAACCGGCGGTTTCAAACCGCAAGAACTCAATAAAATTGGGAAAATGGTACAAGAGAACCAATCTTTTTTTCTGGAGCAGTGGTATGAATACTTTGGTCGTTGAACTCCAAGAAGCCCGTGCCCAATCAGTTTCAATTTCGGAAGATACGCTGACCGTGAGACTGGTTGACGGGCGCACTATTCAAGTGCCGTTGGCGTGGTATCCTCGCTTGTGGTACGGCACCCCCGCCGAACGCGAGCAATTTGAACTGTTGGGCGACGGCGCTTACATCCACTGGACACAGCTGGACGAAGACCTCAGCGTGACCGGTATCCTGCTGGGAAAACGTTCCGGCGAAAGCCAACAATCGCTGCAAAAATGGCTCGATTCACGCGCAACGGCGTAACCCGGTTTTCCCTTTCCCCACGACTCAAAAGACCGACCCAACAAGCCGGTCTTTTTTATTTGAGTTATGCCGCCGTTTCCACATCTTCCCAAAAGTTTTGATGCCCGATACCTCCCTCGGCTTCGATGGCTTTTTTACTGCGAGCCAATAGTTTGCGCAATCTAGGCGAGTAGTTCAATATCAAACGCTCAATTTCGCCTTCATCGGCTACTGACCCTCCCCCAAGAAAGTGGACACAATACCTTCGCCACTAATTGGCGAAAAATAGAGCAGTTGAGTACGATACGTTTTTTACCGACCAAGGAGAAAAGCGCAAAGGAAACAACTGCTCATGTCGGATATTATCACATTATTAACAGAAATCGTCAATTCAGATGAACGAACACTGCTGCGCCAAATGGCAGTTGTTGTGCAAGCCATGCTGGCAATGTCGGGACGAGTAACGATGTTGGGTATCTCGCGCTGGGCCGGTCGGGGCGGGAGTTATCGCACCGTGCAACGTTTTTTCAACACGGACATTGATTGGCTGACACTATTTTACCGCTTTTTTCTGAAGCATCATTACCGTGCGGAAGCCACATATATTTTAGCCGGCGATGAGAGCGTGATTACCAAAGCGGGCACAAACACCCACGGACCGGATCGTTTTTACGCCGGCTTATTCAACAAACCGGTCAAAGGGATTGCCATTTTCGCCCTATCGCTCATTGATGTCACCACCCGCCAATCCCATCCGGTGCAGATTGAACAGGTGGTGCGGAGCGCGGCAGAGAAAGCCGCGGCGAAAGAGAAAGCCAAAGCGCGGGCGACGAAAAAGAAGGCAAAAGGCACCGGCAAACGGGGACGTCCTGCGGGTAGTAAAAACAAGATCAGAACAGAGGTCATCCTCACCCCGGAGTTGGAGCGTATTCAAAGTATGCTCAAAAAGCAGTTGGCGCGCCTCAAAAACACGCTTTCCGTCACTTATGTGGCACTTGACGGACATTTTGGCAACAACAATGCGTTACAAATGGTGCGTCAATGTGGCTTGCAACTGATTTCAAAATTGCGCTATGACACTGCGCTCTACCTGCCTTACCGCGGGGAAAACAGACGAAAAAAGTATGGCGAGCGGTTGGATTATCAAAATATACCTGCCGAATTTCTGCAAGAAGAGACGCTTGAAAAAAATATCCGTACCCGCATCTACCGTTTGACCGCTTTACACCGTCGCTTCGCTCAAAAACTCAACGTGGTCATCATCACCAAAATGAACCTCGAAACCAAAGCCGTAGCCCGGGTTATCCTCTTTAGCAGCGACCTTACATTGGCGTATGATAAACTGATTGACTATTATCGCCTCCGTTTCCAAATTGAATTCAAGTTCCGCGACGCCAAACAGTATTGGGGCTTGGAGGACTTTATGAATACCAAACCGCGACCATTAACCAACGCGCTGAACCTGTCTTTTTTCACGGTTAACGTTTCGCAAGCGCTTTTAGCCGAATATCGACAAAGTGTTCTCCAAGCCGGGGTGCTTGACCTGAAATCTTACTATCGCGCCAACCGATATTTTGCGGAAATGATAAAAATACTTCCACAAAAACCCGAACCGAATTTCTTAACTCGGCTCTTCGGCTCAATCATCGCTATCGGACGCATACACCCTGTTGAAACGCCAATCATTTCACCCTAATTGGCGAAGGTATTGATAGAAATAAAGTTGAAAATTATCAAAGTGACAATAGCCGGTTGAGCGAGGGGAAACATAACTTTCCAAAACGCTTGCATTTCGGAGCAACCGTCAATTTTCGCAGCATCCTCCAACTCGGTGGGAAGAGAGCCAAAAAATCCGGTGAGTAGAAACACGGAAAACGGGATGCTGATACCGGTGTAAACTAGAATGAGTCCAAATGTGGTGCCGACCAGGTTTGCTCGCAAAAAAATGACAAACAGAGGAATGATAAGCATCAAATGGGGTATGCCCAATCCACCGAGGAACATACTTTGAAGCATTGCTCGACCTCGAAAATTGAAACGGCTTAGCGCGTAGGCTGCCGATGCAGAGATGGCGACAATCAGAAGGCTGGCAACGCTAACATAAATGAGACTGTTGATAAAATATAGTCCTAATTTGTTGGTAGTTAGCGCGCGGATATAATTTTCAAAATGTATGCCACTCGCTAAAAGGTGACCGGAAAAAATTTCTCGTGTTGTGCTGAGAGAAGCGACAAATAACCATCCAACTACATAAACAACAAATAGCGTCCAAATGCCAAGGATTAAATAGGCAACCGGCGTATGGAAATGGCTTGCCAAAACGTTTTTCGGGATGACATCGTGTATCCTTACGTTAAAATTCCAAAGATTCCTGAGAAAACAACTTGTTAATTAAAAATGCTGTGAGCAGTACAAATATCAATAGCATCACTGCAATAGCCGACCCTTTGCCCATATCAATTGTGTTTTGGGTGGAGGCTTGCGAACCACCTGCGAAGGTAATTTCATATAAATAAATTGCCGGGGTATACGTGCCCTCTTGGGGCACAACCGGCGTCCAGAGTTTTGGAAAGGTGAACAGATTGATGGCGTTCATACTCCAAAAAATAACCGTGATTCGCAACACATCTCGCAACAAAGGCAATGTCACGTAGCGAAATTGCTGAACTATTGAAGCGCCATCCAGTGTGGCAACTTCATACAACACTGCTGGAATCCGCTCCATCCCTGCCAGCACGATAATGAGAGTCCAACCGATACCGGCCCATACAAAGGCAATCATCATCCCCCACAATAGTAAATCGGGTGAGTTCCACTGTATTTTCGCCAAATTTTCAAACCCTAATCTATCAAAGAATGTTTTCCATAGCCCAAAACGCGGATTGTAGATGTATTGTGTCCACAACGCGGCAATGGCGGCAGCCGGAATTAGATTGGGTAAATAGATCGCGGCGCGAAAAAATTTCTTCCCTCTTATGCCGGAGTGTAACAACATAGCAAAAATGAAAACCCACGCAAACGATACTACGCCACCCACAAAGCCTATTAGCACAATATTCCGAAACGAAATGAGAAAAAGCCGCGTATGCCATAGCTCAATATATTGTTGGAACCCACGAAACGATAAGTCTGTTGCCGCGAGGTCAGTTACTTTGAAGAAACTCAAATATATAGTACGAACCAGCGGGTACGCAAAAATGAGCAAAAACGATAACACTGCCGGGATAAGGAACAGCCACAAAGCACGTGTACGCGAGTTTTTCAGTCCTAACATTTTGTATATCCAATCACTTTTTACGTATCACAGAAGGAGGCGTGTGTGTAACGCTAATGAACAAACGTTACACACACGCTCTTTCACTGATTTATTGTTCGTGGGAAGCCCAAAAATCGGCTTGGTCTGCGGTCATTTTTTGGATGAATTCATCCGGAGTGATTTTCCCAAAAAGCAGGTCTTTAAAGTTAGGAATTAACACATTACCAAAAATCTCCCCGGTATCGTAGAGTCCACAAGCCCAAGGCAGGCTTTGGTCTGCTTTTTTGAAGGCTTGGTAAGCATCGGCGAGCGGTCCTTGCCACGAAACATCCACTCGTGCGGCGGGGGAATTTCCGTCGGTGGTCATAGCGGTTTGTGCGTCATAACCGGCAATGTAACGAATCAACTCGAACGCTTCATCGGGATATGATGATGCTTTGTTGATGCCAATTGCCTGTGAGCCGGATTCAATATGAGTGTTTGAACCGGCACCGTCGGGAAGATTGGGGAAGGCGAACAC
Source organism: uncultured Anaerolineaceae bacterium (assembly GCA_964413895.1). GTDB lineage: Bacteria > Chloroflexota > Anaerolineae > 4572-78 > 4572-78 > JANTHQ01. The sequence continues at coordinate 4,923 of CAYPUV010000137.1, read as the reverse complement.
ACCCCAGTTGAAATCAGGTTTGGTTAAATCTTGTAACTCACTGGGGAGCCAGGAGCCGTTCAAGTTCATGCTAACTTCGCCAAGCGCGACCCGTTGCTGCCCGGCTGGGTAGAGATTGCCGTCTGTGCCTTCGGCGAGGTAGCTGGAGAGTTCTGCGACTTTTTCTGCCATCATTGCCAGTTTGGGATCTTCCCATTTTTTGCTGGATGGGTCATTGACCGTATCGATAATGCCCTGACAGGTTACGGCGCGCTCGGCGAAATCACCGATGAGGATGTCCGTGTAGGCATCGAGGTCTTCAGTAAAGGGGGCGTAGCCGGCAGTTTGCAGTGCTTTTGCGTCGGTGATGAACTCATTCCATGTCTGCGGTATGTCACTAATGCCTGCTTCTTGGAATTGATCTTTGTTATAGAAGACCATCACCACATACGGATTATAGGGGACGCCGACGATTTTCCCGTCAGCGTTGAGGACGTCAGCACTGCTCCAAAGGGCGGGTAGGATGGAGTCGGAGACGGTGATGTCACTGTCTTGGTTGCCGGGCGTACTTTTTCAGCAAACGGTGGAAAATGCCAAACCCGCCACCATCAATCAGCGGCTGGCAGGGGTGTCGCGGTTTTTCAAATGGGCGGTGGTACACGAACATATCCCCCGTAATCCCGTGGAACCCATAAAGACACTGCGCCCCGAACCGCGCCGTCCGAAATCGCTGCCGGAAAAATCACTGCGCCGATTGTTGCGTGCCGTTCACGCTGGGGACAATTTGCGCGATATTGCGCTGGTGGAATTGTTGCTCGGCACCGGGTTGCGAATATCGGAAGCACTGGCGCTGCAGCATAATGATCTCACCCTCAATCCGCGCAGTGGCGAAGTCCGCGTGCGGCGCGGCAAAGGGGGCATTTCGCGTACGGTGCCGCTCACCGCCACCGTACGGCAGGCACTACGCGATTATCTTGAATTGTATCCTGAATTGGAAGCGGATGACCCGCTGTGGATGGGGGAACGGGGCGCGCTCAAATCACCGAGCGGGGTGTTCCGTATGCTGAAAAAGTACGCGCGGCTGGCGGGACTGGACGAAACGGCGGTCAGTCCGCACGTGCTGCGGCATACCTTTGCTACGCGCTATCTGGCCGCCAACCCGGACGACCTGCGCGGGCTGGCTGCGCTGCTGGGGCACGCCGGGCTCGACACGGTGATGATTTACACCGAACCGACCACCGACGATTTGGCGCGTCGGATGGCGTTGGCGGAGGCGGAGTGAGACCATCGTTTCCATTTATTTCACATTATTTCCGTGACAAGATACATGTTTGATGATATACTTCTCTCATAATACTTGCCCAATAAAATGGCAACAATTACCCCCGCTACGGTCCGGCACAATGATAGCTCAAACAGCAAATCGCCGAGATAGCACAACTTGGAGGGACTATTCTTATGGCTTCACAGTTTGCTTGGGTTGATTTTGCTGCCGATGACCGAAACCGTATGCTGACAGTGGTACGGCTATTCAGAGAACAAGACACCCGCGATGAGTTGGGTATCGGCACCATCCGCGATGCCTTCGCCGACTTTTTCTTCCCCGGTACCAGCACCATCCAAACCCGCATCCGCTATATGCTATTCGTTCCATGGCTGTACCAAACTTTGTCTGCGCGCTCAACACCGCGATCAGCCATTGCTGAGCGCGCCCGCAAATTGGAACTCCGACTCATCGGTGCTTTATTGAACGGTGGTGAAAAAGAAGGCGTCATTGGTCGGCGCGCCCGTGCGCGACTACAGCGATTGCCATCCAACATTTATTGGAACGGGTTGGGCGAGTGGGGTATCCGCTGCCATGCCGATCTATCGCAAGAAACCTTCCATCGACTTTGGAATCCGGCCCCCGCCGAGAATGCCACGCCGATTTGGGATCCGGGACTGCCGTCCGTACCCGCCGGATTGTTGGACGAAACCACCTTCGCACTCACCTCGGATGAGGCGCGCTACCTGGAAGACCGCCTGCACTTCAGTTGCCCGCAATCACTGCTCACCCAACTGGTTGGCGTACCATATCAATCCACCGATTTTCTGTGGGAACATCCCCTTGCCACAAATGTGTCGCCCGCCCTGCAAGCCAACATCCGGCACGCCCGTAATTTTTCAGAAACCATGCTCGGTGCGACACTGACATACAATTACCTGCTGGCAAAAAAGAGCAACCTGCCCGACCTGATAGATGAGTACCGGCAACGCTTGCACACTTGGAGCGAACGCATCACCGCCCGTCACGCCGACCTGCACCACTGGCAGCAGCGCATTGCCGATTTCTGGAAAGTGGACGCACTGCATACGGCGCATTTATCGCCATCCACCCGCACATTTGTGGAACGCTGGCTCGAACTGGTGTTTGAGGATACTTCCCCGCCCACAGTAGCAGACCGTCCCGACGCGGCGCAATTGCTGCACCGGCGAGAAGTGCGACTGAAGGGGCAGCGCGCCCGGCTGGAAAATCCCCGTGCACTGGAACGTTGGACGGGGCACGCCGGCGACCGCCCACTCGATTTTCGCTGGCACATCGCACTCGGTATGGCAGCCGATATCCAACGAGCGTTGCAAGCCGGAGGCGCATCCCATGCTTGATCCCCAAACCCGCACCATCTACCTCACCGCACTCCAACCACCGGATGGGTTCCGGTTAGATCGTGCTATCGCCACCACTTTTTCCCTTGATTTGCTATCGCTGCTGATAGCGCCAATGTCAATGACCCTGCTGACGGAACAAGACCCTGCGGCGCTGATTGCAGACCCGCTCGCCGCGCTGGAAGGGTTGCGTCGCGCTGCCGGGCGTGTCGCTGTTTTTTGTCAAGCAGGACGCATCGCCGTACCACAGGTGGATAGTCGGTTATACAGTTATCTGGAACCATCGGTGGTTGAAGTGCAGGCGACAGGCGGAGGCGTGTTCCATCCAAAAGTGTGGATTCTTCGTTTCACGGCAGAAGACAGCGCTGACGTCCGCTACCGGCTACTGTGTCTCTCACGCAATCTTACCTTTGACCGCTCGTGGGATACCATCCTCACCCTTGATGGCGATCTGCACGCTCACCGACAACGTAATTTTGGCATCAACCGCCCACTGGTAACATTTGTGGAATTCCTGCCTCAATTGGCGCTGCAACCGGTTTCTCCGGCTATTAAAAAACATATCACTACCATTGCTGCCGAAATCGGGCGGGTGAAATTTTCGCCGCCACCGGAGTTTGAACGTATTGTAGCGTTTGTGCCATCCGGCATTCCCGGTCATCAAAGATTGCGCTTCCCCGCCGAATACAACCGGTTGCTGGTTATGTCACCGTTTTTATCCGAGAGGTTTCTACCCAGATTGCGCGACAGGGGGCAAAATAATGTATTCATTTCGCGGCAGGAAAGTTTGGACACCCTCTCGCCGCATAAAATTTCATCGCTGGCAAACACCACTGTGTATGTGATGCAACCGGATGCCGAACGGCCGGAATTTGGGTCGTCGGATGAAAATGGCACTCATCTGCCGACAGAGGATTTAAGCGGGTTGCATGCCAAATTGTACATCGCCGAAAGTGGCTGGTATGCCGATTTGCTGACCGGATCTGCCAATGCCAGCCACCCCGCATTTTCGGGGAAGAACATCGAATTTATGGTTCATCTGCGGGGCAAACGCAGCCGGGTGGGGATTGACAAATTCCTGGGTTCGGAAGATGATGACCTCTCTTTACAAAATATGCTGATGCGCTACGACCCGCCCGCCGCGCCACCTGCCGATACAGCCATCGCCCGCACGCTGGAGAGACAACTGAACGACGGGCGGCAGACGCTCGCCACCGCCGGGCTGCGACTTTCCATCACGGCACGAAACAACCGCACTTTCGATGTGACACTGGCGACAGACGCGCCGGTAGAATTGCCACCCACTTTGTCCGGGCGGTGTCTGCCGGTTTCGCTGGATTTTGGGCACGCCCGCGACATCGCACCGTTATGTGGGGGAGACACCGTAATTTTTGAAGGCTTATCACTGACCGGATTGACAGCGTTCACCGTTTTTGAACTTTCCGCGACCATCGAACAGAAAACAGCCTCCGTGCGATTTGTGCTCAACCTGCCGGTGGATGGTATGCCGTCGGAGCGAGACGGACATATTTTGCGCGACATCATTGCCGATAAACGGCGGTTTGTGCGGTATCTTCTTTTCCTACTGGCAGACAGTGCCGACGTATCGCAAATGGCAACACTGTTTGCCAACGGCAGGAACGGGAAGAATAACGCCGTTGCCACCGAAGTCGCCGGGTTGCCGCTGTTGGAATCACTGGTGCGCACGCTCAGCCGCCACCCTGAAAAACTGGCGCGCATCGCCGAGTTGGTGGATTCTTTACAACAAACACAGGACGGGCAGGATGTTCTGCCGGAAGGGTTTATTGAAATTTGGCAAGCGTTTCTGGAAGTTCGCAAAATGGAGACCGAGCGATGAGCAAACAACGCAAGCCGAATACCGTCGCGGCATTACAGAACCTCAAAGATTTTCAGCGCCGAACCGTAGATTACGTCTTTCATCGCCTGTATGAAGCGGATGACGCGGTGGATCGCTTTCTGATTGCCGATGAAGTGGGGCTAGGCAAAACGCTGGTGGCACGGGGCATTATCGCCCGCGCAATAGACAAATTGTGGGCAAAAAAAGGGCATCGCATTGATGTGCTGTACATCTGCGCCAATCGGGATATTGCCCGCCAGAATATCAATCGGTTAAATATATCCGGCAACCCTGATATTGCAGTCGCCACTCGAATGACTCTGTTGCCATTGAAAGTTCGGGATTTACAAAATAAACGGTTGAATTTTGTTTCATTCACACCGGAAACATCGTTCAATTTACATTCCGGCGGTGGGGTGCAAGATGAACGGGTGCTGTTATAC
>CAYPUV010000136.1:0-10941 GCA_964413895.1 uncultured Anaerolineaceae bacterium | reverse complement strand
GGCAACTTAATCTTTATCGGCTTTTTCGATGTACGATCCATATTTTGTTTTTCAACAGCAGTATTATGGGGATGTGGTACATATTTAATGCACCCCAAAAACATCTTTGGCCGGGGCGCACAGCGCTTATTTTTGGAACCATTCGGTCACAAGCAAGCGCATCCAAGAGACACCTTACAATTTTATAACTTTATAAAATTATAAAGCCACAAAGTCATAAAATCAATAATCCTCAAAACAGCAAAAGTTCTTTTAGCTTTCGCTTAATGCCTTCAACCGTTCGCGTACCATCAAACAGCACAGCAGCGTCATCATGTGCCGCCACAAGTTCCGCCATTAGTTCAACGGCAATGCCAACAATTTGGCTGCGGTTGATAGAGGAAATATGCTCATCCATCGTTAGTTGCAAACGTCTGAGCATGCGCATTTCGTCTTTGGTCAAATAAACCGTAGTGGGGGTTCGTGGGATCTTGTTTTTGGGGCGACCCATCGGCTTGGAGGTTTGCCTCGTTAATCTTTCCTGGGCGTCGTAGAGGTCTGCGAAAGTGGAGCCGCTAATATCTTCCGGATTTCTGCGTTTGGGCACTATGCCATCTCCTTAACAGCTTGTTCAATGAGGTCTGTGTCGATGATGTTGGCCCGCTTCAGCAGGGCAAGCGGGAGCGCGTTCAAACCGACCACGCAAATATCTCTGGGCATTCCGTGGCTGTAGTCGTATATCATTCTAATTGCCGCATCTGTGAATAGGGGTTCCTGTCGACCAGCAACCATCACGCGAAAATTAATCATCGCGTGTGTGTCTTCAAAGTGGAGCGGTTCAATAGTTGAACGTGTTGCTAGCCGAGAGGACAAGGCACGTTTCAATCGCAGCTTGTTGCGCAATTCATTTTGCCCCAATAGCACAATTTGGATTAGCTTTTGGGTATTTGTTTCAAAATTGAGCAATTGCCGCAATAGTTCAAACTGTTGTCCAATCAAAATCTGAGCTTCGTCAATAATTAATAATAGGTTACGCTCCTTACGGTAGAGGTCGATGAGGAATTTTTCAAAGACTGCTAGCTGTGTGAGTTTGCTTCGTTTCGGTTGGATGCCAAACTCGGCAGAAATTCCCTTCAAAAATTGAAACTCCGACGGGTAAAGAGGCGTGGGGATATATGCCGTTTCAAAATCGGGTCGATCGCGGTATATTTGGTACAGACGCCGTGCAATTGTAGTTTTTCCTGCTCCGACGTCACCAAAGATTACGGAAATGCCTTGTCGTTGCTCAATGGCGTATGTTGCTTTTGCTAATGTTGCCTTGTGCTGCAGTGACATATAGAAATAACGCGGGTCCGGCGATAGAGAAAACGGTGGTTCCATTAAACCAAGCATACTCAAATCAAGCATCGAATATCACCCCTCTGCTAAACTTAAGCCCAATTATAACACCATAGTCCCCAAATTACAAGTAAGTCTTGACTTTATATCCATAACTTGTTATAATTTTTGCATGTAGGGGTATTACTTATGTCTTATAAAGACCCATGCCCCTCATAATTGAGTATTTTTTTTATATAGAAAAGAGGCTCGCGGCAACGGGCCTCTTTCAAACAAAATGTAGATTTTTACCTTGATGATATGATAAAAGCGGCAACTTTTATCATACGGGTGCCCCTTTGTTGGGGAGGGGGGATTTGTATCTACTCATATTTAGCTAACAGGTAATATACCACAACCCACAATGCTATGTCAAGAAAAAACCATGTTCTCGTCGACGAAATAGCAATAAGCCCTGTTTATCTTAGCGCGCGTTCCGCCATCATCGCACCGGAGCGCGCCATCTCTGTGACGAACTACTCACTTACAAAATGGCTCCCTCGTTTGGGTGCAGACCGCTGGACGCTGGTGCAACTTTTGCGCGGTTTATGTATTGATGCGCCCCGACGACCTGATGGGACAAAGCGGGTAACAATCAGTTGGCGAATGCTCGCAGAGCGGATGCAGGTCCATGAAGAAACGATTGCCAGTTGGCTCAAGCACGAAGTTATCCCCGACGACAAGCCCTGGCGGCGCATTATTCCTATGGATGATTATTCAGAATATTTATCTTTATTTATTCCCAGGCTACGATATGCCTATGAAACAAAAAACGGCAAGACGAGGCGGGTCGGCTTTCTACTGGAAGTGCTGATGGAAGACCCGGTTTCCCCCGAGGACGAAATCAAATTGGCTCAACAAGTAGAGCGGTTGCGACTCCAACAAGGAGAATTGGGTTTAGACACATATCGTGTTGTGCAAGACGTAAATCCATCTAACACCAATTTACAGAAATTACCAGTTCCTCCAAAAGCATCGGTTAATGAACTTGCTGTCGGTTCACAAGCCACTGGTAACTCTAACCGCACCAGGTTCACCGTAAATCAGGTAAGTCGAGGTGACCCCGATTCACTGGTTGCCGTGAAACACATTCATATCGGTTCAGGCGTGGACGTAACAGGAGCAGATGTGGATTTACAAGGTAGTAAATCGAATTTAATTGCAAGCAACGTTAATAAACTAGAATCTTATATAAATAAACTTAAAAAATATAAACATAGAAAACGTAATTATCAACAACTTCTTGAGCCGATAGTCACCTTTACCGAAACACTCCTTGATGATTATCACTCGACGGCAATGTTGTATAAAGTTGCCAAAGTTCTTTTCCCAAATCATATGGATATTTATGTAAATGCAGTAGAACGAGCATTATTGACCCACTCTCTTGACGATACGATAAACAGAGGTGCGATGTTTGTGAAAACTGTACGTGGGCTGGCCGACGAAGCTGGCATTGATCTTGGATTTAGAAATGCTGCAAAAAATATGCAGCCTGCTCTAACGAATGAACTTGAGAAGATGACACCTCCTTCTAGCCAGTTGGAGGTTCCGGTAGAAGACGTAATTTGGTCAGAAACGTTGAGCGTTTTACGCGGACAAATGACCAAGGCTATGTTCGACGGGGTGATGCGAGGAACTCAATTAATGGGGGTTGATAATGGGGTGTATGTTATTAAAGTGGCTACAGACATGGCCCGAGATTGGCTCGACAACCGGCTAAAGAATGTGGTGCAACGGGCTTTAACCAGCGTGATTGGCTCATCTGTAGAAATTGAGTTTCAAATCTAATCATTGTCGGGTTATCCTACGATGGCAGGAGCAAAAATTTATTTATGAAGATCATCAGTGTAACAAATTTAAAAGGGGGGTCTGCTAAAAGTACTACTGCGTTCAATTTGGCCGGGGCGCTAGTTGAATTAAATTACAGGGTGTTAGCTATTGATCTGGATCCGCAGCAGACGCTAAGTTTGAGTTATTTAGGAGTGGGTCCCGCGCCTGTGCCGCTATCTAAAGTATTGATGGAAGATGCGTTGATTGATCACACAATTCTACGCACAAAATATCCAAACTTGTTCGCAATTCCGGCTGACCATAATTTGAAAATGATTAAGGATGGTCAAGTTCAAATTGAGGGCGGAGAATTAAGATTGAAAAGTTGCCTGTCCAAAACACCTGAAGAAAAGCGAGTCACAATAAAAGATTTTTTTGACTGGGTGCTAATTGACTGTCCTCCAAGTTTAGATAGGTTGACAATGAATGCATTAGTGGCTGCAGATCTAGTTCTTGTTCCCGTAGACCCTGGGGCCGGGGGTCGAACTGCCCTCGCAGACACAATAAAATACGTTGCCGCAGCACAAAAATGGTATAATCCCACACTCAAGGTATTAGGATTATTGATCAATAACGTAAACCGTAATACGGTTTACGATCAAACCACAGAACAAGCCGTGCGTGAAGTTTATAAGGACCAGGTTTTCGATACGGTCATCCCTTCGTCAGTCCGCATTCGAGAATCCGCAGAATTGCAGGTGCCAACTGTTTTTTGTAAGGGTCCAGAGTACACCCGGTACGCAGAAGCATATCGGCGATTTTGTCAGGAAGTTTTGACACGTATAGGAGTGAATGGTGGCAAGGCGCAAAATTAGTTTACAGAATATTGGGCAATCCAGCCCCAGTGAGCGCATAGATGATTTGGTTAGGGGACTGGGGACAGCGGATTTAGGGTTTTCTCCCACCGATCAAGCGGTATATGAGGTGGATATAGATAGAATTAAACCAGACCCATATCAGCCACGATATTTTCTACCATCCGACTTGCGCGAGAAGGTTAACGCTGATGTATTGACCCCCAGCAACGCTTTACATGAACTTTTGAAGCGAGCTGAGGAAGGTGATCAATTGGCAACCTTAATTTTAGGGGGGCAACAGGGGAACGTGGAAGAAGATGGGACAGACGATGATGATAAGGGGTTGGCCGCCCTTGCCAACTCCATTCGCGAGGTTGGTTTGCGTCAACCGATTAATGTTTATACCATCACTAATCCAGATGCTCCCGGAGAAACCTCTTATCGTGTGGGTGAAGGAGAACGGCGCTACTGGGCACATCATTTACTGGTGTTGCAAGGGCACAGCGAGTTCTCTCGCATTCGGTGTATTATTGAGCGGCTGCCCGACGATGAGGTTTTGATCAGGCGTCGCCAGCAGGCCGAAAATGCGGCACGACAAGATTTATCAGCTATCGCTAGAGCAAGGTCCATACAACAGATTCGGGAACGGTTAAGGATTGATCTGGGAACCCGGGTTCCCGGCGGAACAACGATTAAGTTTCCGTCACAGCGTGAGCTTGATGCCACTGTGGGTCAGGAGGTAGGAACCTTCACTGGACGCGCAATTGGGGGGCGCATGGTACGCAATTACTTACGCTTGCTCACGCTATCTCCAGAATTGCAGGATTTAGCGGAGGCTGCCCAGTTAACCGAAAAACATTTGCGCCCAATACTTCGGTTGAAATCCGGGGATGTGCAACGCCAAATGATAGAACAGATTATTAACGAAAAACTGTCTGGGCGTGCCGTGCTGTCGATGGTCAAGCCTGCACCCCCGGTTTCTTCGTTGCGCCAGACTACGCGCATCACAATTGAAGAACGCTTGCGAAAACGTCTGTTGCAAGCTGCAATGACTGTATACGAAATCAGAAGTATGGGGGAAGATGTTTACCTGTCTGCGATTGAGGTGTTGACAGACAGCGTCGCGGATAATGAGACAACTAAAACCGCTTTGTTGGCGATGCACCAATTACTGGACGATTTGACAGGTGAGGATCGCGCGCTTAAAGAGCGTGGCACGCAGCTGGTGAATCTATCTGTGATTGCACCTCCACTAGAAGCCATAGTTTCACTTTTGCCAGAGCGCTATCAAGGTGAGTTGGGTGTTTCAGATGCAACGGGAGTTGATATAATGCAAAAACTTGTCCAGTGGCGGCAAGATGATCCACTTTTGGCTAGTGTGCTGAACGACTTTTTTGCGGAGGTCGAGGGGTGTGTGGCAGGGTTAAAAGATGGCGCTCTGGAGGACAGAAAAGTCATCTTGCGCCAATTCCATAATGACGAACAGTCGGAGTTTGAGTATAAAGTGTTGGCTGGAAAATGTGTTTATTGGGCCAGCGTGTTGATGGTGGTTCGTGGGGATGCCAGGTTTGGGGTGATCCCTGCTGGCTTTGGGTAAGCTGTTGCTAAAAGGTGGGAACCCGGGTTCCCGTTATGGTAAAGCCCGTAAAGCCCAACAGCTTCCACCCCATATGGGGCACAGGCGCATTGAGTAGCTCACCTAGTTGCTTGTTTGTTGTTTTTGGATAAAATAAAGATGTTGCTTCGACCATTTAATGCAATCAATGGTGCTTTAGAAGATAAATGCGATAGCTAGGTGCTATTTTCCTAATGTATGTGATTGAAAAACAAGGTACGCGAACAACAATCAGGGTTGTTGATTCAGCTTCAGGGTTAACAACCCTGTCGTATGTGTGGAAACAAGGAAAACTGCGGCTACGTGAACTGTGGTCGTTCCGTGAATTAGTATTAAACCTGGTGGTACGAGACCTGAAGGTGCGATACAAGAACTCTGCCCTGGGGGTGATTTGGTCGTTATTGAACCCCCTATTGATGATGCTGGTTTTTACAGCAGTGTTTACGATCATGCGTGGGCGAGCCATCGATAGATTTCCAGTCTTTGTGCTGGTGGGTTTGTTGCCGTGGCAATTTTTTGCTAATTCAGTGTCTGGCGCTACAGGGAGTATCGTCGGGAATGCCAACTTGATAAATAAAGTCTATTTCCCGAAAGAAATACTTGTGATTTCAGGGGTGTTGTCAAATCTGGTTAATTTTCTGATTGCTTTGTTGGTGCTGTTTCCAATGCTCTATTTGTTCCATATTCCCTTGACACTGTGGGCTATACTGCTGCCGCTAATGATCCTGATCCAATTCATTTTTACGCTGGGCGTCAGTTTTGTCGTTGCCACTGCTAACGTGTTTTACAGGGATGTGCAAATGATAATGGAGGTGGTTTTGCTTGCCGGTTTTTTCCTTACACCGGTTTTCTACTCCCTGGACATTCTTCCCCATAGTTACATGTTATTCGGTGTCAATTTGGACGTATGGCGACTCACTTATTACCTTAACCCGATGGCATCAATTATCGCCAATTATCGGGTGATCTTGTTCGATGGGGTGTCGCCTGCGTTTGACTTTTTGTCACGTACTTTTGTTACATCGTTGTTTTTTTTGGTAGTTGGTTTGGTAATTTTTTATCGATTTCACTTCAGGTTTAGCGAGGAAATATGAATAATACTACATTGCCATCCTCTCCTTATCCCGCTCCCCAGATGTTTGTGGAAGATGAAATTGACCTCCGAGAGTATATCAATGTCTTGATCAAATACTGGAAGTGGATTATTGCTTTGGCCCTCTTGTCAGCGATTGTGGCGTTTGTGGTGTCTTCTTTTTTGCCCCGATCGTATGAAGCCCAGGCCAATGTAGTTATTCTAAAATCAAGGATTGAAATATCATTTGATCCCAAATTTCAAACAGTAACCGAAGATCAAACAAACCAAAAAGGATACCAGGACACGTTTGTGAACTTGGCAACGAGTAGCGATGTGGCCAGCATTGTGTTGGATAAATCTGGCAACCTTCTTGAAGCAGACCAACGTAATGTCCTGAGCCTGCTCAAGAAGGTAAAAGCGTCAAACGCCGGAGATGTTATCGGTATTAAGGTGGCTGATCCGGACCCGACGGTAGCTGCACAACTGGCAAATGTGTGGGCCAGTACATACGAAGCTTACGTGAATGAGCTGTTTAGTGACCGTTCAAGCTCCCTGCTGTCTGAAGTGCAAACCCAGGCCCAAGACATCGCCCAAACGTATCAGCAGGCGCAGTCGGCTTTGGAGCGGTTTTTAGCTGATAATCAAATTGCTGGACTGGAACGAGAGGTGAAAGTCAAGCAAGACTTAATCAAGACACTGCAAGATCAGGATGCGACCAATCAAGGGCGACCAGCTGAACTTTTTGAGCTTCAACAAAATACGTTGAAACAAGAGTTGGAACGCAAATATGCCCAGTTGAAAAATATGGATGCCTGGCTTGAAGACGCGCAAACACTCCGTGACCAACTGACAAGTACACCATCCTCGTCAAGCGCGGCCATTGGGAACGCCCTGGCGCTTATGTTTTTGCGAGCTAAAGTGCTGGCAAACTCGGCTAACTTGCCCACTCAACTACAACTTAACCCCACCGACTTCTCCGCCAATTCAGTTTCAGTGGCCGACGTAGACAGCCTTATCGACGTCATTGGTGCGCGACGGAACAGAATTGAAACGGATATTACAGCGCTCTCTACTCAGTTAAAACTGGCCACTGTCGATATCAACTTGAATTCCCCTTCTGAGCCAATAATACAATCGATCGCTCAACTTGATAAAGAAGTTCAAAAACTTGAAGCAGACTTAGAAGCACAAAAAGCTCAGAAGCGAGAGCTTAGTCAAGCCCGCGACCTGGCCTGGGATAATTACACCACTATCCAACGCAAGGTTGCTGAAGTGCAATTGTCCTCCCAAATTACCAGCTCGCAGGTTCGTGTGGCAGCCAACGCCGTGGTCCCGGAAGACCCCGTAAGTCCCCGACGATTGTTGAACACCGCAGTGGCCGGCGCCCTGGGGCTGATGTTTGCGGTATTTGGCGTTTTTGCCATTGAGTATTGGCAAACAACCGGCGATGATACGCAATTAAACAAACCTACCCCCGCTACCCCTACAACAAACTCGTAGCCCGATGAAAGGACTGACAAAGATGAAAGCTCTCATTACCGGTGGTGCTGGGTTTATTGGTAGTCATCTCAGTGATTATCTCCTCTCATTGGGGTATCAGGTTGTTGCCCTGGACGACCTCTCAACAGGACGACTGGAAAACATTGCCCATTTGCGTGCCCACCCCGACTTCTCCTTTGTCGAAGGAACAATTCTAAACCAGACACTGGTTGATGACCTCACCACCCAGGTTGATGTGGTTTTCCATCTCGCAGCAGCGGTTGGCGTGAACCTGATCCTGGAGCATCCGGTTGACTCAATACGAACAAACGTTCTTGGCTCTGAAGTTGTTTTGTCTGCTGCCCACCGGCATCACAAAAAAATCTTAATCGCATCCACCTCGGAAGTGTACGGTAAGGGAATTCGCGTGCCATTCCGAGAGGACGATGATCGCGTACAGGGTGCCACAACCAAAATTCGGTGGAGCTACGCCAATGCCAAAGCGATGGACGAATTCTTGGCGCTGGCGTATCACCAGGAATATGAGTTGCCAGTCATTGTTTGTCGGTTTTTCAATACCGTTGGCCCCCGACAAACTGGGCGCTACGGAATGGTTATTCCGCGTTTTGTGAAACAGGCACTGGCGAACGAACCACTCACCGTTTATGGCGATGGTACACAATCTCGTTGCTTCTGCGATGTGTCCGATGTGGTGAAAGCCATTACCGCACTCACCAAATCGCCCCAAGCTGAAGGAGAGGTTTTCAATATCGGCAACCCAGAGGAAATTACAATCATCGAACTAGCAAAACGGATCATCGCCTTGACAAACAGTCAGTCTTTAATCACCTACATTCCCTACGAACAGGCATATCAACCAGGGTTTGAAGATATGCAACGCCGGGTTCCCAGTATTGATAAAATTATAGATTATGTCAACTGGCAACCTTCGATAAATCTGTCTGGAATCTTAAAACGGGTAATAACCTATTATCAATAGCGCTGCAAGCGCTCCAGGCTCTCCGAGCAGCTATAATGCCTCTTTCCCGAAGTTCGCTTCTGGGTCAACGCCACAACCTGAATAATTTCGCAAATGAAATACGTCCAATTGATCAGCACTTCATTCAACTACAATGTTGTCTTTTAACTTATCGAACGTTGCCTGACCAATGCCTTTAACTTCCATAAGTTGCTCAATGGTGCTGAAATTACCGTTGGCTGTTCGATAATCAACAATGCGTTGTGCAATTGCCGGACCAATACCTGGGAGCAGTTCCAACTGGGCGACAGTAGCAGTGTTTAGGTTGACGACTAAAGTGGCAGGTGTTTCGTTTGCAGATTTTGGCATACTGACTGTTTTTACCCCACCTTCCACTACCGGCGGCGTGGGTAAATTATCAGCTTGGGCAGGAATGTGAATGTGCTGCTGATCTTGCAGCGCCTGAGCAAGATTCACCACGTCAAGATTGGCATCGCCGGTTGCACCACCGGCGGCATAGATAGCATCTTTAATAATAGACCCGGGGGGCAAAGTGTACACATCGGGATGGCGAACTTCACCGCTGACGTACACCCGCAAAGGGGCGGGGGTGCTGGTGGGGATTGAGGTGCTGGTTGCCTGTGGGGTAGGGGTATCTATGGGAGAGATAACCATCACCGGCGGTGGATCCGGCTGGCGGAGGTACACCCAAAAAACGCCACCGATTGAAATTACCGCCAGAGCAATGAAAACCAAAAACCGGTTTTGGTCAATCCAACTTTGCATAATTGCAGTCTCGCAGATACCAGTAACCTGAACGTGTGTTTAGTTTAAAAGGGATGGTGCGCCCTGTCAATTTTTAAATTAACACAATCCTGAAAATCAGTGCGATTTACCATTTTTCAAATGCCGATCACCTCGATGGATTCACAGGGTTCTTGCTCCTTATCGCCTCTTGATGGTCGCGGTACGGTGATACGCCCTCTTGCCAGATGCATTAATATCCAGTAGACTTGGCAGTGAATGCATTTATGGGTCACCGACATGCCAATATCTGCGGAAGATACAAACACATCCCCCCAATTTACCAACCCCTTCGACATCCTTCCCCCGATGCTTTTCAATGTGCTGGGGTCGCAAGGGGACTTGCAGCGACATTACATCGCCATTTTGTTGCGCATTTACGGCTTGGCTGAGTTCAATCGCTTTGGACTGACGCGCGACATCGTCATCCAGGAAATTGCCGCCTACCTTGCCAGCGATGAGGCGCGATCGCTGGCGGATACCGCGCTGACCGCGCCCGACGCCCCCGATGACGCCCTCTCGCCGGGGGATGTGCAGGAGCAAGCCGGGTGGTTTCTGCGTCGCTTGGTGAACGCGGGGTGGCTGGAACGGGAACAGCAAGCCGATTATTCCGAGCGCATTATCCTGCCCGATTACGCCTTCACCCTGCTGGAAGCCTTGCGCACCATTCAGCAGCAGAAGCCGCAGGAATATACCGGACAATTGTATGCCGCCCATCAATTGCTCACCCATCGCGGCAAAGATTTTTCGCCCGCGCTGGCGCTGACGCAGGCGTATGAAAATGTGCGGCAGGTGGTGCGTGGATTGAACGAGCTGAACCACAATATTCGCCGCTACACCGAGCGTGTCACCCGCAATAAATCGGTGGCGGAACTGCTGCGCCTGCAACTTGAAGAGTACGCCCAAACCCTGTTGCCAACCTACCACACCCTCAAAACCTCCGACCATGTGTCGCGCTACCGGCGCAATATTGTCACCCGGCTCCGCAAATGGCAACTCAATG
>CAYPUV010000135.1:0-10954 GCA_964413895.1 uncultured Anaerolineaceae bacterium | reverse complement strand
CTTTGAAAATAGTCGTCAGTCATCAGCTTTCAGCGGCCAGTTCTACTGCTGGCGGCCGACCGCTGACGGCTGAAAGCTAAATTCTCATCCTCGTTGTCGTTCCGCAGGGACTGTCCGACTCTTCTCTTTATCTGCTGACACCGATTGCCCGTCAGCAAGTGGTAAACTCTTCAGATTGTACCATGGCTTCCCACAAAGTACCTGACCGGTTAACAGTATTCGGCTGACAATGCTGACAGATTTTCAACCAACGCTGTTTCAACTTCCTTTTTTGGCGTGTATTGCATATACTGTGCGGGAATGAGCGATTCAACGATTCGGTGATGCAGCGAGGATGAACCAACGACCAATTACCATTCTCACGCATCACGCATCACACGTTATGACAAAAAACTATTCTCCACTCATAACCATCGTCGGTCCTACCGGTGTAGGCAAAACTGCGCTGAGTATTACTTTGGCGCAACATTTTAATGGTGAAATTGTCTCTGCCGATTCGCGGCAAATTTATCACTGGATGGACATTGGCACGGCGAAACCCACCCCCGCCGAGCGCGCCGCCGTGCCACATCATCTGGTGGACATCGTTCCACCCGACTATGTGCTGACGCTGGCGGAATTTCAGGAACGGGCATTTGCTGCTATTGATGATATTCACGCCCGCAGAAAATTGCCGTTGCTCGTCGGCGGGACGGGGCAATGGGTGAAAGCGGTGGTGGAAGGATGGGGTATCCCCCGTGTGCCGCCTGACCCTGTGCTGCGGGCGCAATTGCAGACGGAAGCGGACGCCATCGGTGCGGAAGCCTTGCACGCCAAACTTGCCGCTGTTGACCCCGATGCGGCGGCAAAACTCGATTACCGCAATGTGCGGCGTGTGATTCGGGCGCTGGAAGTGTACCGCAAAACCGGCATTCCCATCAGCGTGCATCAGCGAAAGTCACCGCCACCGTATCGAGTATTGCAAATTGGCCTGACCATGCCCCGTAAGCAATTGTATCTTCGTGTAGACAAACGTGTTGACCGGATGATGAAACTTGGCTTGCTGGCGGAGGTGGAAAACTTGCTGGCGCGAGGATACGGGCTGGAGCTGCCGTCGATGTCCGGGCTGGGGTATCGGCAATTGGGGCAATATTTGCGCGGCGAAATTTCGCTGGAGGGAGCCGTGGCGTTGACGAAAAAGGAGACACATCGCTTCATTCGTCAGCAATACAACTGGTTCCGGCTGGATGACCCAGCAATCCGCTGGTTTGATGTATCCACCGATTTTGCGTCGACGGTGCTGACAGAAGTAGCGCGATTTTGCACCCCAATCAATTGACCATCTTCCCCACCTGATGTTTCCACGAAGTTGTGAGTTTTCGGAGAAATACACAAAGGCCTCAAATTCTTCACATAAATTTTACGGGTGTGCCTGTAAAGAAGTTCTCTCCGTCTTCCGATAATATAGTAGATTGTGGCGTAGCATAGTTATACTTATAGTAGGCATTCGACACAGAGTGCAGAAAGGAAGATTGGTGAGTTGTGTTTGTTTTTCGTTTTTTTTCAAAAAGTTTGTTGCGTAAAATAGGAGCATTACAAATATTGTTGGTGGCGGCAACCGTCATCAGTGTAGGGGGAGTGCTGTTGATGGTGCGTCAGCAACAGGCCGACACGCGGGTAGTGAATATTGCAGGGCGGCAGCGGATGCTCTCTCAAAAAATGACCAAATACGCATTGATGGTCAAAACCGGGGACGAAACTGCCAGAGAGGGGTTGAAAAGCACCAGCACTCTGTTCGATCAGTCATTGCGGGGGTTAACCGATGGTGATGTGGAAACGGGACTTCCGCCCGCTTCAGTAGAAATGCAAGACGTTTTAGCGGCGATGCAGCATGCGTGGGATCCTTTTTACAGCGCCGTACAGGTTATCATAGCCAACCAGGTTGACACGCCGGCTTTCGCTGATGCTCTGGCATATGTGGAGGCAAATAACGAGACGATTTTGGCAAAGGCGAACGATGTTACGCAGGGCTTTCAGCTTGAATCAGAACAAAAAACTAAACGTCTGGTGAGCTTCTTGTACATTATGGTGGGACTCAGTGTCCTGATTTTTGCGGTATCTATTTTTATATTACTCCGCATTATTCGCCCCTTGTTGGAAATGATTAAAACTGCCGAGCACATCACTCAAACAGATTTGCCTGCTCTTACGGCTGTTGCTACCGCCATTGCCAACGGCGATTTAACCCGGTCTGTTGCGGTGCAAACGCAGCCAGTGACACACCGCTCGGAGGACGAGGTGGGGGCTTTGGCGCATGCGGTCAACCAGATGATTGTGCGTCTGCAAGAAACTGGCGCAGCGTTTAGCCAGATGACGGTCGAGTTGGGGAACTTGACACGGGAAATCACGGATGCAGCCAATAATATGAGCGCGGAATCATTGGAACTTTCGGATGCTGCGTTTCAATCTGGGCAAGTGGTCGCCCAGGTAGCAGAAACCGTGCAAGAGGTTACAGAGAGCACTATCCAGCAAACGGATGATACACAACAAGCCACCACCATTGTTGAACAATTGACCCGCGCCATTGACGACGTGGCAAAAGGTGCGCAAGAGCAGGCGGTTGCTGTGGCGCGGTCGGCTGAAGTGACCCGCCAAATTGGCAATGCTATTGAACAGGTTGCCGCTAATGCACAAAAGAGTGCGGCAGGTGCGACAAAGGCAGCGCAAACTGCCAGCGTCGGTGCTGAAACCGTTGGCGATGCCATTCAGGGCATTGAGGGCATTAAAACCGCGTCTGAATCACTGGTGCAAAAAATCGAAGAGGCGGGTGAGCGTTCGGAGCAAATTGGCGTGATTGTGGAAACCATCGACGAAATTGCCGCGCAGACAAACTTGTTGGCGCTCAACGCCGCCATCGAAGCCGCGCGCGCCGGAGAGCACGGCAAGGGTTTTGCCGTTGTTGCGGATGAGGTTCGTCGACTGGCGGAAAAAGCCGCTGCCGCCACCGGAGAAATCACCGCATTGGTGCGGGGCATTCAAAATACCGTTGGCGAAGCAAAGCAAGCGATGGATCAAGGCACGGAAGCCATTGAAACAGGGATGACGGGCGCGCATAAAGCGGGGCAGGCATTGGACGACATTTTGCGGGCCGTTGAAGGGATGACACGCCAGGCAGAAAATATCGCCGCCGCCGCGCAGCAGATTAATGCTTCGGCAGGTGAATTGGTTGGCTCGATAGAAGGTGTATCGGCCGTAGTGGAAGAAAACACCGCCGCCACCGAAGAGATGGCAGCCAGTTCAGCAGAGGTAATGGATGCAATTGAAAACGTCGCCAGTGCTACCAAACAAGATAGCGCGGCAATGGAAGAGGTTAACGCCGCTACCGTAGAAGTGAATACCCAAACACAGCGCGTTGCAGCTTCGGTGCAAACACTGAGCGAAATGGCAAACACATTGTCGTCATTGGTTGCTCGCTTTAAACTGGACGAAGCGCAGGATATTGTGCAGCAGATAGACCTTTATAAGAGCGCACATTTGCGCTGGGTAGACCGTTTGCGCACGATGCTTGCCGGTTATATCACCATCCAGGTAGAAGAAGTTGCCTCGCACACTGATTGTGCACTGGGTAAATGGTATTACAGCCAGGGCAAAGCCGAATTTGACGGAAATTCGGAGTTCGCTGCCATTGAAGCTCCCCATATTCAGATACATAAGGCTATTCAAGACGCGATTACCGCTCACAACCGTGGTGACAGCCAGGCCGCAGATGCGGGCTTTAATGCGGTGAAACGATACTCCGCCGAAATTGTGGCGGCACTTGACCGTTTGAAACACAAAGTTGTTGGCTGACAGGTTGGAGCATAATTGGGCAGAGGGTAGGCGAGGCAATCGTCTACCCTTTTTGGTTGTAGTTAAAATTTACACAGCTCACTTTCTCAGAAGCTGTTTTGGAAACAAAATGCTCAAGTTTGGAGCAGTTTTGAACTGAGATTCAGGGCACGGGTATTTACCATAAATCACCCATTTTGCACTTAAAAAAATGGCTCTTTTGGATTTCAGGGAGTAATTGCAGACACGCTGCCTTTTTGCATCGAATACCCGTTCCGGGTACAGGTTAAACAAATTTCTCGTATTTTTTATGTTCTTTCGTGAAATTCGGATAATTTGAGGCAAAGCTTTTTGTCCACCCTCTAAAATCCTGAAGACCCAAAAAAATTAGATGCGTCTGTCCTGGACAGAGATCGAGTTTTTGACAGTCTACATATTTTTACTATACTACATTTGTTTAGTCGTCTATACAAATATGTTGCTGGATTTTGGCGTTTTTTGAAATTCAATTGAGCAATGATGCTAACAGCAGGACCGATACCCAAACATCACCAACTGAGTGAAATTTTGCGGCAACGCATTTTTGATGAGCAATATGTGCCGAACGACCAGTTTCCCACCGAAGAAGCCTTGTGCCGTGAATTCGGCGTGAGCCGGGGCACGGTACGCAAGGCCGTTGACGCATTGGTGCGCGAACGTCTGCTTCGGCGCGAGCAGGGACGCGGTACATTTGTCAATCCGCCTGTAACCCGGCAAAGTTATTTTACCCTCACCAGTTTTGCCGAAGATATGCGTCAACAGCACCGCCAACCCAGCACCCGCTTGTTAGAAATGAAACGCATCCCGGCGACAGAGTCTACGGCCGCTCGACTCCACCTTGCGGTTGGCGAATCGGTTTTTTATATTGTCCGCTTGCGTCTGGCCGACCAGCACCCCGTGGTTTACGAGACCCGACACCTGGCTGAGTCGTTATGCCCCTCTCTGATTGATGATGACCTCGAAACACAATCTTTCCACGCATTACTGGTTTATAAATATCAATTGCCCCTGGTTAAAACAACCCACACTATTGAGGCTCGCGTATTGTCTCCTGAGGAGGCGGAAATATTACAGGCCCGTCCCGGAGCACCGGCTTTTTTTGTTGACCGGTTGACCTACACCGTAGATGCTTCAGGTGAGCGCCCGGCGGTTTGGTATCAAGCGCTCTATCGCGGTGACGAGTACCATTTTAAGACTGAGTTTCAAACTTTATTAAACCCATCTGGTTCTGAAAGGAGAACAAAATGAAACGCAGAATGATTTTATTGTTGGTTGTATTGTTGGCAGTTGCTTTGTTAGCCGCGCAGTGCGGCTCACAGTCAAGCGGCCCCATCAAAATTGGGCTTTTCTCGCCCACTACGGGGTTTGCTGCCGCAGACGGGACGAGCGCCCTGCAATCGGCGCAATTGGCGGTGAAAATGATTAACGCCGATGGCGGGGTGCTGGGTCGCCAGTTGGAGCTTGTTACCTACGATGACGCCGCGAAACCGGACCAGGCCTCGTCCATCGCGCGCAAGCTCATCGAACAAGATAAAGTGGTAGCAGGCATCAGTGGCTCATACTCTGGGGCAACCCGTGCTGCCGCGCCAATTTTCCAGGAAGCGGGGATCCCAATGATTTCGGCCTACGCCATCCACCCCGAAATTACCGCGACCGGCAACAAGATCTTCCGCGTGGGCACACTAGCCGACGTGGAAGGGCGCGTGGGGGCTGAGCTGGCGGGCAACGTGCTGAACGCCAAAAAGGTGGCCATCCTGACCATTGACAACGACTTTGGTGTCTCGCTCACCGCAGGCTTCAAAGCGCACGCCGCCGATTTGGGCCTGGATATTGTGCTGGAAGAAAAATATCCGCTCGGCGAGACAGAATTCCGCCCCATCATCGGCAAAATCAAAGCTGCCAATCCCGACGTGGTTTACGCCACCGGCTATTATAATGAGGCCGCTAATCTGGTGAGCCAGGCAAAAGATGAAGGGTTGGATGTGCAGATTATTGGGCAGGAAGGGTACGACTCACCCAAATTCATTGAACTGGCCGGCGCTGCATCGGAAGGGGTGATCATCACCACCGACCTGAACCGTGATAGTGACCGCCCGATGACCAAAAAATTCCTGGAGCAATACAAAGCGCAGTATGGTGAAGATGCCGATATGGTGGGTGCATCGGCGTTTGATGCGGTGCAAGTGCTGGCGTATGCCATTAAAACAGCCGGCAGCACCGATCCCATCAAAATCGCCGACGCGATTGCCAATTTGAAGAACTTTGAAGATGTCGCCAGCGGTCCGTTCCTGCGATATACTCCCGGACGCGAAGTTGTGCGTCCTGTTGGCGCGCAGATTGTTAAAGACGGCGCGTTCCACTCCTTCCACGAATTTAACGACGAAGCCTTGATTACCGCGAAATAACATTTTGTTGGGTGATGCGTGTTGCGTGGGGATGAAAATCCTCACGTTTCACGCATCACGTTTCATAATTGTGGAGGGCGTAATGCCTGTTTTGCAAAATCTTTCTAATGCGTTGGTGTTGGCCAGTACCTACATTTTAATGGCGGCGGGCTTGAGCATGATTTATGGGGTGTTAAAAATATTGCACATTGCGCATGCCGCCGTCTACACCGTTGGCGCGTTTGCGGGTCTTTTAATGTTTACCTGGATTGGTAACTTTTGGTTGGCGCTACTGGGCGCGATGGTTGTCAGTGGGATCATGGGCGTGTTGATCTATCGGGGGATCTATTTTTATATGCTCGACGCCCCGCGCACCGTGCCGCTGATTGCTAGCATTGGTTTATTTGTGATGTTCACCGATCTGTTGCAGAAGAAATTTTTGATGGGTCCCTATCAAAAAGCGCTGCCTGTTGAAGGGGCGGGGATGCCGGCAATCAATGTGGGGGTGTTGAATATCACATCCACCCAAACGTTGATTTTGGTGGTCACAGTGGTGCTGCTGATTGGGGTGTATCTCATCCTCAGCCGCACGCGTATCGGTTTAGGGTGGAAAGCCGCCGCGATGGATAGAGATATGGCGGGCGCAGTGGGCGTCAACCTCAACCGGGTAGTTGCGCTTAACTTCTTCATCGGCTCAGCGCTGGCGGGCGCGGCGGGCGTGCTGGTGGGGGTGTACAACAATAGTGTGTTCGCTACAATGGGCGACCTGCCATCGTATAAAGCCTTTATCATCATTGTGCTGGGCGGGATGGGAAGCTTGCCGGGTGCAATCGTCGCCAGTATTTTGCTGGCTATCATTGAGAACTTTCTGGTGGCGTCGGTGGGATATGTACTTCCCCGTGACGCCATCGCTTTTCTGGTCCTTATTTTAATGCTTATGTTTAGACCACACGGATTGTTGGGACGGGAGTAGACGGTTATGGGCTATTACATCAGTGTTGCCGTTTTTGTGGGCATTTGGGTAACGTTGGCTCTCAGTCTCAATATTTTAACCGGCTACGCCGGACAGGTGTCGCTGGGACACGCTGCCTTCTTCGGTATCGGTGCGTACGCATCGGCGGTGATGGCGGTGCGTTATGGACAGCCATTTTGGATTGACTTTATTGCTGCCATCATCATCACCGGATTGGTGGGCACAATTTTGGGATTACCCAGCCTGCGCGTGCGGCACGATTTTTTGGTGCTGGCGACGATGGGCATCAATTTTGTGGTGGTGGCGGTATTTAAATATGTGGACTTTTTCGGCGGGGCGATGGGGTTGGTGAACATTCCCGCGCCCTCTTTTTTCGGCACAACGTTTCGCGGTGGACTGCCTTATCTGGTTTTGGTGTGGCTCTATGTGCTTTTTGTGTGGGCGGTGAGCTGGTATCTTTCCAAGAGTTGGGTAGGGTTGGCATTCAATGCCATCCGACTGGATGAAGACGCAGCGGCGGCGGTAGGTGTGGGTGCACCTCGATTCAAAATTTACGCCTTTGGCATTAGCGCGGCACTGGCGGGGGGCGCGGGATCGTTGTACGCCCATTTCATCGGCAGTGTATTCCCCGACACTTTTGTCTTTGTAGAATCCATCGCCATTTTGTCGATGGTGGTGTTTGGTGGTGTGGGCACACTGCGCGGCCCAATTGTCGGGGCGATTATTTTGAAAGCCGCACCAGAGTTGCTGCGTTTTGTGCAGGATTATCGCTTTGCCCTGTACGGAGCGCTATTAGTGTTGATGATGCTCTTCCAGCCGATGGGCTTGTTGGGCGATGATAGCTGGCTGTGGAAAACGCTGACCCGTTGGTTCGGCAAAAAACGCACCCCGCAGCAGACGGTTTCGCAGGAGGCAGCGCAATGAGTAAATTGATTGTCAAAAATGTGGGCAAACAATTTGGCGGATTGCGGGCGCTGCATAACGTTTCGTTTGCAACGGAAAACGAAATTTTGGGACTGATTGGACCCAATGGCGCGGGGAAGACGACCCTGTTCAATGTGATTTCCGGTTTCCTCAAGCCCACCAGCG
Source organism: uncultured Anaerolineaceae bacterium (assembly GCA_964413895.1). Taxonomy (GTDB): domain Bacteria; phylum Chloroflexota; class Anaerolineae; order 4572-78; family 4572-78; genus JANTHQ01. The sequence goes on along the minus strand of CAYPUV010000135.1, from coordinate 2,662 downwards.
GCGAAGTTCATTACAACGGACAATCGTTACACCACTACCGACCCCACCGCATTGTGGAATTGGGGTTGGCGCGCACGTTCCAAATTGTCAAGCCGTTCAGCGATTTAACCGTGCTGGATAACGTGCTGAGCGGGTATGGCATGCCGCTCTATCGCCGCCCGCAGGCATTCTTTCAGCGGTATCACACGCCCATCACTGAGCGCGCCGCCGATGAAATTTTGGCGCTCACGGATTTGACCGATTACCGCGATGCGCTGGCAGAAAGTTTGCCCATCGGCTTGCAGCGGCGATTGGAAATTGCGCGGGCGCTGGCAACCAACCCTGACCTGTTGCTGCTGGACGAACCGGCGGCGGGACTCACCGCGCACGAGGCAGAAGGACTGGCAGCGCTCATCCGCACGCTATTTGCACGGGGGAAAAGCATCATCGTAATTGAGCACAATATGGCATTTGCGATGGGTCTTTGCCAGCGAATCTTGGTGCTGGCACAAGGCGAACTCATCGCGCAGGGGTCGCCGGCGGACATTCAATCGAACGAGCAGGTCATCAACGTGTATTTGGGAAAACGATAAAATGCTGACAGTCAATAATCTTGATGTATTTTACGGACAAATTCAGGCATTGTACGGCGTGTCGCTGACGGTGGCAGAGCACGAAGCGGTGGCGGTACTCGGCGCGAACGGCGCGGGGAAAAGCACGCTCATCAAAGCGATTATGGGCTGGGAAGCGCCGCAAGCGGGCGAAATTCTGTTTGAAGGCGCGCGTATCAATGCGTTCACCCCGTGGGAACGGGTATCGTTGGGGATTGCCATCGCACCGGAGGGCGGGCGTGTTTTCCGTGATTTGAGCGTGGCCGAAAATTTGCAATTGGGGGCATACCTGCAATCGGATGCCACCATTCGCCAACAAATGGATGTCGTGTTCGACTTGTTCCCCGTGCTGGCAGAGCGACGCACGCAGATTGCCAAAACGCTGAGCGGCGGCGAACAGCAGATGCTCGCCATTGCCCGTGCACTGATGAGCCAGCCGAAGCTGCTGCTGATTGACGAGGCTTCGATGGGGTTGGCGCCCATTTTAGTGGAGCGCGTGTTTGAAGTCATCAATAATTTGCGCCAGCACGGCGTCGGTTTTCTGCTGGTGGAACAGAATGCATTCGTCGCACTCGATGTGGTTGATCGGGCGTATGTGCTGGAAAACGGGCACATCGTTTTGGAAGGCACGCCCGACCAACTCCGCGAAGATACTCGCGTTAAAGCGGCATATCTCGGCGGGTGAGATTCAGTGAAAAATGAAAAGTGAAAAATGAAAAAGTAGTGATTGGAGATTCGTCCTTTGTCCATTCGCAAATTCGCTGAATCGTATTGCGTAAATTTGTCGTTTGCAGATTCGCCCATCTGCCTATTCCCAATTTTGCCTTTTGAATCTTGCATTGTTGCAACCCTGCAACTTTGAACTTGAAACCCAAAACCAGAAACTTGAAACACACTTGGAGGTGACGTATGTCTCGTGTCGTTCATCCCCCACGGGGGACCAAACTAACGTGCAAAAATTGGCTCATCGAAGCCCCATACCGGATGATTCAGCACAATCTCGACCCGCAAGTGGCGGGCGACCCCGAACATCTCATCGTTTATGGCGGGCGTGGCAAGGCCGCCCGCAACTGGGAATCCTTCGATGCGATTTTGGAAGCGCTGCGCAATTTGGAGCCCGATGAAACGTTGATGGTGCAATCGGGCAAGCCTGTCGCCGTGATGAAAACCCACGAAGATGCGCCGCGCGTGCTCATCGCCAACTCGAATATTGTGCCGCATTGGGCAACGCAAGAAAATTTCGATAAATGGGAAAAAGAAGGCTTGATCATGTACGGTCAGATGACCGCCGGAAGCTGGATTTACATCGGCACGCAGGGAATTTTGCAGGGCACATACGAGACGCTCGGTTCGCTGGCGCGGCAAAATGGCTGGGGCAGCTTGAAAGGGAAATTCGTGCTGACCGCCGGCCTCGGTGAAATGGGCGGCGCGCAACCACTGGCGATTACTATGAACGAAGGCGTGGGACTGATTGTGGAAGTGGATCGCTGGCGTGCGGAACGCCGCTTGTCGCTGCGCCAAATTGACACCATCACCGATAATCTGGAAGAGGCGATGACGTGGGTAGAAGAAGCGCTTGCCAAAGGCGAAGCCAAGTCTGTCGGCTTGATTGCCAACGCTGCCGAGGCTTTGCCTGAACTGTACCAGCGCGGCGTGGTACCCGATGTGGTCACCGACCAGACCTCGGCGCACGATGTGCTGTACGGCTACATCCCCGCTGGAATGTCACTGGAAGCGGCGGCAGATCTGCGCGAAAAAGACCCCGCCGCGTACCAGCAAGCCGCACTCGATTCGATGACGGCGCATGTCAAAACGATGCTCGACTGGCAGGCGAAAGGTGCAGTGGTTTTCGATTACGGCAACAACCTTCGCCAGCGCGCCGCCGACAACGGTCTGGAAAACGCCTTCGATTACCCCGGTTTTGTTCCGGCGTACATTCGCCCCCTCTTCTGCGAAGGGAAGGGGCCTTTCCGCTGGGTAGCGCTCTCCGGCCACCCTCAAGCTATATACGAACCGGACAAAGCCATGCGGGACACATTCCCGACACTAGCACATTTGCCATGTCGACTAAA
>CAYPUV010000134.1:0-11018 GCA_964413895.1 uncultured Anaerolineaceae bacterium | reverse complement strand
AGCAATATCCCTAAACTATTGAGACGAGTCAATTTCACCAACATCTGATCTCTAATTTCTAATCTTTAATCTCTTGCCTCCTGCTTATTTATGAAAGAACAAACCCTGCCACCGCAGACTTCGCCGCAAAGCACAATCAGCATCCGTCCCGCAGAAATAGAGGATATGCTTCCCTGCAGCCGGTTGGACAGTTCGTACACTACTGATTATGTGTGGCAAATGCAATTTCGAGAAAATGAACGAATGGCGCAGAGTACATTCACGCGCATTCGTCTGCCCAGAACAATGACGGTCAGTTGGCCGTTTGGGCCGGAAGATACACTAACCGTATTTCAGCAAGCAAGTTATTTGTTTGTAGCTCATCGCGGAGATGCGATTATTGGATACATCAGTGGCATGCTTGAATCGTGGCACAATACTTTAACGCTCGATACTCTGACCGTGCATCCTCAGTACCGTCGCCAGGGCGCGGCTAAGGCGTTGCTAAATGTGGCAAAGACCTTTGCTTTAGAGAATAACTGCTTGCAAATAACGATGACAATGCAAACAAAAAACCATCCTGCCATAACCTTTGCGCAAAAACAGGGCGCAATTTTGTGTGGTTATCACGACAAATATTATCCCAACGGAGATATTGCCTTGATTTTCGCGCTTCCTTTGTGAAAAATGATAATTCTGGGAATCGATTTTGTTTTGGTCAATCAGATCCTGGCCTCGTTCACCTTAATTCTGGCGTTTTCTCTTTTAGTATTTATTGTTACTTATAACCGAACCAGCGCTATTGGACGAGCGTTTGCCATCTTACTGGCCTGTATGTCTTTTACATACGCCGGTGACGTGGCATTGTTTCAGGTTACTTCGCTTGAAGCTGCTGTCCCGTGGTTAAAATTTCAGTGGATTGGCATTGCTTTTATCCCGGCCGCCTATCTGCATTTTTCTGATTCGCTCCTCCGAACGACTAACTCGTTCTCTAAATACAGGCGTGCCGCAGTGGGAACCGGGTATGTGTTGGGCGCAATCTTTTTGTACCTGGCGGTATTCACAGATTTGTTGGTGCGCGATGGTTTTTACATGCCTGCCATTACCCAGTTCCAGGCCGGGCCACTTTTTGGATTGTTCACCCTGTATTTTTACGCAGCAGTCATTTGGGGGGTATTCAATACTCAACGCGCCCGCGACCGCTGCCTCACCACTGCCACCCGCCGCCGAATGACCTACCTGATGCTGGCCTTTGCCGCACCATCATTTGGCGTGTTCCCCTATATGCTGGTGGCCAACCAGGCGTCGTTGCTTCCTCCCTGGGTCTTGCTGTCGACCTTGTTCATCGTTAATATTGGTATTGTGATAATGATTGCGTTTATGGCGTACAACGTTTCGTTCTTTGACGCCTTCACCCCGGATCGCGTGGTAAAATATACCCTAACCACCTATTTGTTGCGCGGCCCGCTGGTGGCAACGCTGGTGATAATGGTGATTATCGCTATGCCAGACCGTCCCATTATTTTGGGATTACCTCGCGACGCAGTTCTCATCCCCTCGATTGTATCGATTATTGTATTGGCGCAAATAGCCGCCAGTTACCTTAAACCTGTTATTAGCAGCTGGGTGTACCACACCGAGCGAGACGAAGTTGCCTTGCTGCGCTATGTCGATAGCCATCTGCTTACCACCACAGATTTGCGGCAAGCCCTGGAAAATGTACTGACGACAATTTGCGAGTTGCTTCGCGTGCGCACCGGATTTATTGCCAATGTGGCTGCACGCACCGGCCCCAGATTGGAAACATCGGTGGGAGAAGCCCAGGCAATTGAAACAGCCTTATCTAATTTTGATGCCAGCATCTTTGCCATTACTGTAAACGGTGACGGTGTACAATTGTTCGTTCCACACGGCAATTTTTGGTACGTGCCGTTGAAAACACAGGCCGGCGATATGTATTTGGGACTGCTAGGGGTGGAAGCCCGCAACCCAGCGCCTGATATGTCGCCTTTTGAGGAACGTACAATCCGCTCCCTCATTCAGCAGGCGGCATTTTTGCTGGAAGACCGCCGTTTACAACAGAACGTATTCAATTCGTTGCGTGGTATCGCCGGAGACCTGGAACGCGCTCAACGTGTACGCAGCGCGGTGCGGTACATCGGGTCGCCGGTTGACAATCTCCTCCCCGTGGAAAACAGTCCCATCAACGAGCCGGATTTCCCCAAAATGGTACATGATGCACTGACCCACTATTGGGGTGGACCAAAATTAACAAACAGCCCGCTGCTTCAATTGGATGTTGTGCAGCGCACCGTTTCCTCCCACGGTGGCGATTCGGTAAAGGCGCTGCGCAGTGTGCTGGCGCGCGCCATCGAAAACACCAAACCCGGCGGCGAACGGCGGATGACCGCCTCAGAATGGTTGCTTTACAACATCTTGGAGTTGAAGTTTATCCAGGGGTTGCGCGTTAGAGATATTGCCAAACGTCTTGCACGCAGCGAAGCCGACCTCTACCGTAAGCAGAAAATCGCCATCGATGCGGTGGCGCGAGCACTGGCAGAAATGGAACAGGCTGAAAACCAACCACCATCATCCACCGACGCCCAGAGTTTGTAAAAATCGAATGAAAATTCTATAATCAGCACAATATACGGTACGCAACACGAAATACGGAACACGTATTGCGTACTCCGTAATTTGTGGTTCGTAATTCGTAATTCGTAATTTGAAGGAGCGTGCAATGTCTGGACACAGTAAATGGAGTACTATTAAGCGCAAAAAGGGCGCTGAAGACGCCAAACGCGGTAAAATTTTTACCCGTTTGGCACGCAACATTACCCTGGCCGCCCGGCAGGGCGGCGACCCCTCAGCAAACCCTTCGCTACGCATCGCCGTGGAAAAGGCCAAAGCCGCCAATATGCCCAAAGATAATATTACGCGTGCAATTAAACGCGGCACTGGCGAACTTGCGGGTGGCGAACTGGAAGAGATTACCTACGAAGCCTACGCCCCCTACGGCGTGGCAATGCTCATCAAATGCCTTACCGATAATCGTAACCGCACCCTGTCAGACGTGCGGCGGGTGTTCAACAAGCACGGCGGCAACATGGCAGAACAGGGCGCCGTCGGTTGGATGTTCGATCTGAAGGGCTACATCACCGTTCCCGCCGCTGGGGTTGACCCCGATGAGGTCTTTATGGTGGCAGTAGATGCTGGCGCCGACGACGTGGAAGTTAGCGATGAGGTGATTGAAATTTATACCGCTCCCGATGTACTGCACGCCGTTCGTGAAGCATTGGAAGAAGCGGGCTTTACAGTGGATGAGACGGAGCTTTCCCAATTTGCCAAAAACGAGATTGAATTGGGCGTGAAAGAAACCTTGTCGATTATGACTATGATCGACCTGTTGGAAGAGCTCGATGACGTGGACAGGGTTTACTCGAACCTCAGCATTACCGATGATGCGCTGGCGCAATTGGAAGTGGTATAAATGCGGGCCATCGGTATTGATCCCGGCACCGCCATCACCGGCTGGGGGGTGGTGGAACTGGAGCCGGGGGGACAGGACTTAAAAACAGTGGCGTACGGTGTCGTCACCACGCCACCGAAGACACCCCTGCCCCAGCGTCTCAAAACCATTTACAACGAGTTAACCAAAATCATCGCCATTCACCAGCCCGATGCCGCGGCAATAGAAGTTCTTTTCTTCAGCCGCAATACCACCACCGCACTTTCGGTGGGACACGGGCGCGGCGTAGCGATGCTGGCGCTGGCAAATGCTGATCTGCCCATTGCGGAATACAAACCACTGGAAATCAAGCAGGCAATTGTGGGCTATGGTGGCGCGGACAAAGGGCAAATCCAGCGGATGGTGAAACTGCTGCTCAATCTGGATGAAATCCCCAAACCCGATGACGCCGCCGATGCGCTGGCGATTGCCATCTGCCATCTGCACTCTGCCCGCCTCCGCGCACTGGCGGATGAATGAATAGTGACGTGTTGACTACCCACTGATAACTAATGCAAATCCAATTAAGATGTTCTTGTGCGTTGGTTGAAATTACTCGTTTGTAGGGACAGAGCATTGCTCTGTTCCTACGGAAGACGTTTCAGATAATTATGTGCTGACCACTGAAAACTGAAAGCTATCTAAACAATGATTGGCTCCATTCGCGGTGAAATAATTGAAAAAGGCGACGATTTTCTGCTGGTGGATGTGAACGGCGTGGGGTACGTGGTGCATATGCCCACGCCGGTTTTGGATGATGCGCAACTGGGACACACCATCTCGCTGCGCACCCATCTGCACGTCCGCGAAACGGAAATGACCCTGTTCGGGTTTCCCGATGCAGAGCAACTCGACCTGTTCCGCACATTGCTGAAAGTGCAGGGTATCGGTCCAAAAGTGGCGCTGGCGATTCTCTCCACCCTGTCGCTGGAAGCGCTGAAACAGGCAGTGGCGCAAAACGAAGCTGCCATTCTTGCCCGCGTGCCCGGCATCGGGCCCAAAAAGGCGAAACACATCGTCTTTCAATTGAAGGGAAAAATCACATTTGATGATATTTTTGCGCCCACCGCGCCCCCCATCAGCGATGACGATGGCGAAGTACTGGCGGCACTCACCACACTGGGCTACAGCATCGTTGAGGCGCAAATGGCGCTGCAAAACCTCCCCGATTCCGCAAAAGAAGAGCCGGTCGAAGAGAAGATTCGACTGGCTTTGAGTGGACTATCGAAGTTGTAAATGGTTATCAGTTTTTAGTTTTCAGTTAACTGTGCCACAGCGAAAAATCCACTGACAACTGACAACTGATGACCCAAAACCCTCACACGTTAAACCGAATCACCAGCACATCCCCATCCTGCACAATATAATCCCGACCTTCCAGCCGGTACGTGCCGCGTGCTTTGGCTTCCGCTTCCGAACCGGCGGCAATCAGGTCATCGTAACTCACCACCTCCGCACGGATGAACCCGCGTTCCAAATCGCTGTGGATGACCCCCGCACAGGTGACGGCGGTAGCATTCAGCGGGGCTTCCCACGCCCGAACCTCTTTTTCTCCCGCCGTGAGAAAGACCATCCGGTTGAGCAGGGCGTAACTTTCGTGGATGATGCGGTTCAGGCTCAACTCGGTAATGCCGTATTCTGCCATAAACATTGCCGCGTCATCGTCATCCAACTGCACAATATCCATTTCCAACCGCCCGCGGATGGTGGACACTACCGAATTCTGGTGCGGGTACAAAAGTTTATCCGCCTCGGGGTAACCGTCATCCCCCATATTGATGAGTACCATCAGCGGTTTTTCTGTCAAAAACTGAAACCCGCGCAGCAGTTTCTTCTCGTCCGCGGTCAGTTCCAGGTCGCGGATGGGCGTATCGTTTTCCAGTGCCTCTTTCAACCGGGTGAGCAATGCATACTCTTTTTGGTCGCTTTCAAATGTGGGCAGCATTTTTCCGCGTTTCAAATTCGTCTCCAATTTGGGCAGGCGATTTTCGATTTTGCTCAAATCTGAGAGAATGAATTCAGCGTCCAGCACCTCAATATCGCGCCGGGGGTCAACGGTTTTCAGCGGGTGGGGGATGTTTTCGTCCTCAAACGCGCGCACCACGTGGATGATCGCATCGTTGATGGAAATCTGCCCCAACTGCTCACCGGTGATGGACACCCCGCGTTCAACATCGCTGCGTAGCCCGCCGATGTCAGAATATTCCACTTTGGCGTGGGTAACCTTCCTGGGATGGTACATTTCAACCAGGCGGTCAACCCGTTCATCTGGCACATCGACGACCAGCGTGTGCACGTCGAGCGTGCCACTGCTGTAGGCCGTGGTCGGTGCATCGCCGCGGGTGAGCGCGTTGAAAACGGTTGTTTTTCCACTGTTGGGCAAGCCCACGAGTCCAATTCTCATAATCTAATCCCTAAATCTCCATCACAAAACCGTCAGTTTGATGACATAAAATGCCGGCACCGCGACCACAATCCCGGCAAGGTACCCTGCCAGCACCTGCATTACCGTATGCCGTCTGAGCCGTACGCGTGCCCAACCGACCACCGGAACCAGCAGTAACAGCACCCACGCCAACTTGTTGGGGAGCAGGGCAATGATGATTGCCACTGCCATAATGGCGGCGCTGTGAAAACTAATTTTCCAGATGGGGGTGATGATGCCTAGCAGCGCAATTTGTGCTATCACCGCTATCAGCATCAACAGCATTGCCTGTGGTGCGCCAAGCCACCTCAAAATGCCCATACTGACCACCAGCCACCCCAAAATTGCCAAAATAGGCTTCAGCCGTTTGTCCTGTTCTGGCATATAAATATCAACCAAATAACCGGTGTGAACCAGATACAGGACATAAAGCAGTGTCGGCGCCGAGGTGATGATTACCGTAATGCCCAACCATTTCATAGCGTCAACGGGGTTGGGAATGATGCGCAACATCAGTAATCCCACGACAAAAATGCCACCGAATACCGGGTTCAGAACATCAGAGATGATTTTGGCAAATTTATTGATTTTGGTTGCTGGAATATTCAAGTATGGTGGATGGGTCACTTCACTCACAATAAAAAACCTTTTTGGCCAAAATGCCAGATGCAGAAAGCATTATAGTCAAAATACCAAACTTCACCAACCTGTAACCTCAAAACTTGAAACCCCAAACCCCCAAAACTCATCTTGACATCCCCATCCAATCTGATATACTACCGAAAGAATTTCCACGGCGCGCACAATGTGTATCGGCAAGGATGATGAAACTGTATTCAAAGCCAAAGACGGTAAAAAATGATGACCACGCACCCTTTTATCTGCACCGGATGAAAGGGTTTCTTATTGCAATATTTTTTCTCCCTACGAAAGGAGGCTTCCATTGAGCAAACTTGGTACCGCAGGCAACCGCGGCGACGCGGTTCGCTCTGATTGTTTTGTCACTTTTGAACTCGCCGCCAGCGGCGGCACCCAAATTGACCTGCACAGCAGAGTGAAACCCCTTTATGGCGGCGCGATTCAATCGCTGGCAAAAGATATGCTGGCGTTTTTTAATATCGAAAATTGCCACCTGACCATCGAAGACGCCGGCGCGCTCGATTTTGTGATTGCCGCGCGCATTGAAGCTGCCATCACGCAGGTGGTGAACACCGACCGCCAATTTCTGCCCGATATGCTCCCCGAAAATGAGTATCACACTGAAAAAGACCGTTTCCGCCGCAGCCGCCTTTATCTGCCCGGCAATACCCCCAAATTGATGCTGAACGCGGGGGTTCACCAACCCGACGGCATCATTTTGGATTTGGAGGATTCTGTTGCCCCGCCGAAAAAAGATGAAGCCCGCCTGCTGGTGCGAAACGCCCTGCGGCAGGTGAATTTCTACGGCGCAGAGCGAATGGTGCGCATCAACCAGCTTCCCCATTCGGCAAGCTCAGGGCAGGCGCGCGGATTGACTGATTTGGAATTTGTGATTCCGCACAATGCCAACCTGATTCTCATCCCCAAAGTGGAATCGGCGGCGCAGGTGCAGGCGGTGGACGCGAAAATCGCCGAGATTGCTGCCGCGCACGGCATCGAACATCCCGTGTGGCTGATGCCCATCATCGAAAGTGCGCTGGGGGTGGTCAACGCCTATCCCATCGCCGCCGCCAGCCCCAATGTGGTGGCACTCGCCATCGGGTTGGAAGACTACACCGCCGACATCGGCGCGGCACGCACGCCGGAAGGGCGCGAATCCTTTTTCGCCCGCAGCCAGCTGGTGAACGCAGCTCGCGCCGCCGGTGTTCAGCCCATAGATTCCGTCTTTTCCGATGTGAGCGATATGGACGCGCTGCGCCGGGTGGTCGGTGAATCGAAAGCGTTGGGCTTCGACGGGATGGGCTGTATCCATCCCCGCCAGATTGCGCCCATTCACCAAGCCTTTGCCCCCACCCCCGCCGAACTCGAAAAGGCGCAGAAAATCGTCGCCGCATTCGAGAAAGCCACCGCCAAAGGGTTGGGCGTGGTCTCACTCGGCTCGAAGATGATTGACCCGCCGGTGGTCAAACGCGCCCAGCGGGTGGTTGCGTTGGCGGAGCGGTCAGGGTTGCTGGATACGAATTGAAAGGTTAGGAACACAGAGATTCACGAAGTTCCACAGAGAACACAGAGATAAAATTTAACTTTTCTCTGTGGGGCTCTGTGAAATCTTTGTGCCCTCTGTGTTCCCAAAAACAACAGGAGTACACCATGTCCCAAAAACTTATCAAAAACGCCGCCGGGCGGCTGGTTCCTACCGTAGTGAACGGTGTGCCCGCGATTCCGTTTCAGGGCGTGGGGAAATATCGCCCCGAAGGCAGAAAATACGGCGCGCCGATTCCCACCTGCGCCGATTATCCCGCCGATGGCGACAAACGCCAGCCCGATTTGAAAGCCGCGCTCATCGCCGCCGGATTGCGCGACGGGATGACCATTTCCACCCACCACCATTTCCGCAACGGCGATTTGGTCGCCAACCAGATTTTCGACATCGCCGCCGAACTCGGCGTGAAAGATTTGGTCTGGTTCCCGTCGGCGTCCTTCCCGTGCCACGCGCCCATCATCAAACATCTGGAAAGCGGGGTCGTCCATCACATCGAAGGGAGTATGAACGGACCGCTCGGAAAATTCGCGTCCGAAGGGAAAATGCGCGGGCTGGGCGTGCTACGCTCGCATGGCGGGCGCTATCAAGCCGTGCAAGACGGCGAAGTGCACATCGACATCGCCGTGATTGCCGCCCCCACCGCCGATTTTTTCGGCAATGCCAACGGGCTGACCGGTCCCTCGGCCTGCGGGCTGCTCGGATTCGCGCTGGCAGATTCGCAGTACGCCGAAAAGGTCATCGTGGTGACGGATAATCTTGTGCCATTCCCCTGCACCCCGTGGCAAATTCAGGGCAACAATGTTGATTTTGTGGTCGAAATGGATCAAATCGGCATCCCCGAAAAAATCGTTTCCGGCACCACAAAAATCACCAAAAGCCCCGACCGGCTCTACATTGCGGAACTGACCGCCAAATTCTGTGACGCGGCGGGCCTCATCCGCGATGGTTTCTCGTTTCAGGCGGGCGCGGGTGGCACATCGCTGGCGATTGGGAACTATTTTGGAAAAATAATGCGTGAAAAAGGGATAAAGGCCAGTTTCGCGCGCGGCGGCAGCAACAAATACCTGGTGGAAATGCTGGAAGAAGGCTTGGTCGGACATATTTTGGACGGGCAAACCTTTGATTTGAATGGCGTGCGCTCGATGCGCGAAAACCCGGCGCACGTCAACACCAGCCCGTTCACCAGCTACAACTATCACGGCAAAGGCAATTTCGCCTCCATGCTCGATATTGCCATTCTCGGCGCGACAGAGGTGGACGTGCATTTCAACGGGAATGTCGTCACCCATTCCGATGGCTATTTGCTGCACGGCATCGGCGGCTGGCAGAACGCGCTGTTTGGCAAAACGGTTATCCTGCCGATCCCCCTTTTCCGTGACCGCATCCCCGTCATCCGCGACGAAGTGACCACACTGGTGGGACCCGGCGAGCTGATTGACGTGATTGTCACCGAGCGCGGCATCGCCATCAACCCCCGCCGGGTAGATTTGATTGAGGCGACCAAAAATTCCGGCTTGCCCATCAAATCTATCCACGAGTTGAAAGCGGAAGCCGAGCGCATCTGTGGTGTACCGCAAAAGCCCGCGCTGGAAGATGACATCATCGCCGTGATAAAATGGGTGGACGGCACGGTGATTGACGCGGTGCGGCGAGTGAACAATGAAAAATGAATAACGAAGAATGAAAAATATACTGGGTGAAAAGAGTTATTCGTTTGCACTGCGGATTGTAAATTTACAGAAATATTTGGTCGCAGAACAGAAGGAATTTGTGTTGAGTAAACAAGTTCTGCGTTCCGGGACGGCTGTTGGCGCGTTGGTTCGGGAAGCTGAATTTGGACAATCCAAAGCAGATTTTATTAACAAATTGAGTATCGCGTTGAAAGAAGCGAACGAAACCAAATACTGGCTGATGTTGCTGAAAGACAGCGGATACATTACGTCAAAGATGTACGACAGTCTTGTTCCCGATGTGGATGAACTGTTGCGATTATTGATTTCAAGTGTGAAAACCGCTAAAAAGAACCGTCAGAATTGAGTAGACAAAAATTATTCGTTGTCATTTGGAGAGTGAAAAATGACGCTATGCCTTACCTGCAAACTCACCACCCGCCGAGATACAAATGACGCACCGTTATGGGACAGTATTTATCGCACTGCACATTGGGACGTTGCGCACGCCTACAATACCTCAATGGTCGGGTGGCTGGTGCTGGTAGCTCGGCGACACATTGAAGCGCTGGACGAGTTGACTGAATCCGAAGCGCAGGAATTAGGAAATCTAATTCGTCGGGTATCACGGGCTTTAAAAGCAGCTATCGGTTGCCGCAAAACCTATGTGGTACAGTTCGCCGAAGCTGTGGAACATCCACACGTGCATTTCCACATCGTTCCCAGAATGGATAATTTACCGCCGGAATATCGTGGACCTAAAATCTTTGGCTATCTTGGTGTTCCAGATTCGGAGGCTGTGAGAGAAGAAAAAATGAACGAAATCGCAGAAACCGTTCGGCACTTTCTATTAACACAGTGAAAATGGACAAAATTATTCATTATTCACTGTTCATTATTCATTAAAAAAACAGGAGAAAAAAATGAAACGCACCATCGTCTCAATGCCCGGTGACGGAATCGGGCAAACTGTACTGCCGGAAGCCATCCGCGTGCTGGATGCCGCTGGATTTGACGCCGAATACATCCACGCTGACATCGGCTGGGAGTTTTGGCGCACGCAGGGCACCCCGCTGCCCCAACGCACCATCGACCTGCTGGCGGAGCACAAACTCGGCTTGTTTGGGGCAATTACCTCCAAGCCCCGCGCTGAAGCCGCCGCCGAACTCGACCCGTCTCTGCGCGACAAAGGTTACGTTTATTACAGCCCCATCGTGGCGATGCGCCAGCATTTCAATTTGGATGTCTCCATCC
>CAYPUV010000133.1:0-11132 GCA_964413895.1 uncultured Anaerolineaceae bacterium | reverse complement strand
ACAGTAAAACCGCGCCCATCTTATTCTACTGCCACTCCCAAAAGCGTTCCACACACGCCATCGTGATTATGCACGAACTTGGGTATAGTAAAGCTTTTCACCTGGAAGGAGGCTATGCTGCCTATGAAGACTGGATGAGTAAAAACGTTGTTCCCACCCCGGGACCCACACCCACCCCGGGACCAGAAGAGCCTGATTTTGGTTGTTAATTTATTCAAGGAGGTTTTTTATGCCTGTTGTTCAGCAAATGGAAAATGCCATTGTTCGCATGATGAAAGACCTGGAACGGGCTTTGCAAAAACCCCCATCGGAACGACGTTGGGGGATGGTCATTGACCTAACCAAATGCGTGGCTTGCGATGCCTGTACCGTTTCTTGCAAAGCTGAAAACAAAACACCACCCGGCGTAAACTACACGGTGGTCATCAAAGAAGAAGTGGGGACTTACCCCAACGTGCGCGAAACATTTTTGCCGCGCCCCTGTATGCAATGTGAAAATCCACCCTGTGTGAACGTGTGCCCGGTGGGCGCCACCTGGAAAAACGAAGAAGGCATTGTAGTGATTGACTACGATGTGTGTATCGGATGCCGGTACTGCATTACCGCGTGCCCCTACGGCGCACGGACCTTTGACTTTGGCGAATGGTACACCGAAGGCACACCCATGTTGGCCCCCTATGAAACCGCACCCACCTTTGAGTACAGTGAAGAGCGCGTGCGCCACGATGACGCCTCACCCATTGGCAACGTGCGCAAGTGCAACTTCTGCATCCAGCGTCTACACGAAGGGTTGTTACCAGCATGCATCAATGACTGTATCGGTCGGGCGCGCTACTTCGGCGACCTCAACGACCCGGATAGCCTGGTTTCTGAACTACTGCGAGAGCGGTACAGCTTTAAGCTGAAAGAAGAATTGGGCACCGATCCAAAAGTATTCTACTTGTCTTAAGGAGGCGATGATGAAAAATAAAGGGTTAGCAGTTGCCTACTGGGTTGTTGTGGCGGTAATGGTGGTTATTGGCGCTATTGGCTGGTACTGGCGCGTTACCGCCGGGCATCAAATGGCAAACTACGGTCAACTGATTGTGTGGGGACTGTGGGTAGCCATGTACATTTATTTTATTGGACTTTCCGCAGGAGCCTTCCTCATTTCTGCCCTGGTGTACGCCTTTGGCGTGGAACGCTTCCGCCCCATTGCTCGCCTGGCGCTCTTCACCGCGCTGGTTGCGTTGCTAGTAGCGTTGTTGCACATCTGGTTCGACCTGGGGCATATGGCTCGCTTTTACGAAGTGTACACCCGTCCCAATTCTTTCTCGATGATGGCATGGATGGTGTGGTTGTACACCGCTTATTTTGTGTTGCTGCTGTTTGAGTTCTGGTACGAGACCCGTCAAGACTTTATCCGCTGGGGCAAAAAAGCCGGTTTTACTGGTTGGCTCAGCCGCCTGTTGGCACTCGGAAGCAAAAGCCTGTCCACTGAATCGCGTCAGCGCGATATGAAAGTGGTAAAAGTATTGGGCGCTATTGGCGTGCCACTGGCCATTATGTTCCACGGTGGCGTCGGCGCATTGTTCGGCGTGGTTTCGGCGCGACCAGCCTGGCACAGCGGGCTGTTCCCGCTACTATTTCTGGTATCGGCGCTGGTATCCGGCGGCGGTTTACTCACCGCCATCTATGCTTTCCTGGCTCCCAATCGCGGCACAGCAGAGCACAAGAGCCTGGTAGCAGATTTGGGCCGGTTGGTGTTGGCGCTGGTACTGTTAGATGTTATCTTCACCTTCGCCGAATACTCCATCGCCCTGTACGGTGCCATCCCCGGCGACGTGGCTCCGCTGATCAAAGTGATGACCGGTTCCTTCTGGTACGTCTTCTGGATTGGGCAGGTAGGATTGGGGATGGTTGTTCCCACAATCTTACTGTGGTGGAATAAAACCAAAGCCAGTCCGTTCTGGGTTGGCATTGCCGGGCTATCCATTGTGCTGGCATTTGTGGGTGTTCGCCTGAACATCGTCATCCCGCCGCTGTCGGTGCCAGAATTGAATGGGCTGGTAGCGGCTGTACCTTCGCCACGAATGACCACGCAATACGCACCCAGCGCAATGGAGTGGTTTCTAAGCATTGGCATTGTGGGCGTGGGAATGGCTCTGTTTGCGCTGGGCTATAGCCTGTTGCCGGTAAAACCGCAAACGAAGGAGGCTTAAGCAATGAGTAAAAATGGCAAATCAATTATTCAAACTGAAATAACCCGCCGCGACTTCATCAAAACATCGGCAATGGTCGGTGGTTCGCTAGCTGTAGCGGCGAATGTCAATGCCGTTTTCAAAAAAGTCAGCGACATGAATAATGTCACCGGGAAAGTGGCTGCTTCTGCTCGCTACCCGTTAAATGATGCAGAGAATATCCTCTACAGTGTGTGTTTGCAGTGCCACACCGGCTGCACCATCAAAGGCAAGATTTTAGATGGCGTATTGGTCAAAATCGACGGTAATCCCTACAGCCCCATGAATATGCTGCCGCATTTGTCTTACGATACACCCCCGGCAGAAGCCGCCAAATACGACGCCAAACTTTGCCCTAAAGGGCAAGCCGGCGTCAACAGCCAATACGACCCGTACCGGATCACCAAAGTACTAAAACGCGCCGGGAAACGCGGTGAAGGCAAGTGGGAAGTGGTGTCTTTCGAGCAGGCGATCAACGAAATCGTCAACGGCGGCTCCTTTGCCGATGGCAGTAAAACCCCCGGCTTGAAAGAAATTCGCGCCGTAAACGACCCTGACCTGATGGCCGCGCTGAAAGCCGATGGGATGGCTGTTGCCAGCGGTGACATGTCGCTGGATGACTTCAAAAGCAAACACGCCGATCACCTTGAGCTGCTGATTGATCCCGATCATCCCGACCTGGGCCCCAAAAACAACCAATTTGTCTTCCAGGCAGGACGCATTGAACACGGGCGCAAAGAATTCGCCAAACGCTGGCTCAAAGACGCCTTTGGCTCGATAAACTGGTACGAACACACGACCATCTGCGAACAATCGCACCACATTGCCACCATTCAAATGACCAACGCCTACAAAGGCGGGGGCAAATGGGGCGGGGGTAAAGAACATCTCAAGCCAGATTATGCCAACGCCGAAATGGTCATCTTCTTTGGCACAGGGGCCTTTGAAGCCAACTTCGGCCCCACGCCGATGAGTGAATTGGTCACCTGGTCAATGTCGTACCGCAACATGAAAGTCGCCGTGGTAGACCCGCGACTCAGCAAAACGGCAGGCAAGGCCAAATGGTGGTTGCCTGTAAAACCCGGCACCGACGCGGCACTGGCACTGGCACTGGGCCGTTGGATTGTGGAAAATGAACGCTACGACGCCCAATACCTCGCCAACGCCAACAAAGCTGCCGCTGCAGCCGATGATGAAACCAGTTGGAGCAATGCGACATGGTTGGTAAAAATAGAGAACGGCAAACCAACCCGCTTGCTGCGCCCGGATGAAGCCGGTTTGGGTGATGTGGATGGCTTTGTCGTCAGTCAGAGTGGTTCGCTGGCGGCAGTTGATCCCAACGATGCTGACAACGCTGTAGAAGGCGACCTCTTTGCTGAAGGTACGGTCAATGGGATTTCGTACAAAACCGCCTTCCAACTGTACAAAGAAGAAACAATGATGCACACAATGGAAGAGTGGTCAGCTATTTGTGGCATTGCCGTGAAAAAGATTGAAGAAGTTGCCCGCGAATTCACCAGCCATGGCAAGCGCGTGGGCGTTGATTTCTACCGTGGCCCGGTGCAACACACCAACGGCTACTACAACGCTACCGCAATTATTATGCTCAACGTGTTGGTTGGTACAGCCGGCTGGACCGGCGGCATTGGCACCGGTGGCGGACATTGGCACGAAGACGGCAGCAAAGCCAAAGGTCCCTTCAACATCGTTAAAGGGATGCACCCCGGCAAAGTCGGGTCGTTCGGCGTTACCCTCACCCGCGAAAAATGGCACTATGAAAAAAGCACCCTCTTCAAACGAGACGGCTATCCTGCCAAACGCCCCTGGTTCCCCTACACCGGCAATGTGTATCAGGAAATCATTCCCAGTGCCGCATCTGGTTACCCGTACCCCATCAAAGCGTTGTACATGCACAAAGGAACCCCCGGCTTCGCCGCTCCGGCGGGGAACCCCACCCTGGCAGCCGTTGCCGACCCGAACGTCATTCCATTGGTCATTGCCGATGACATTGTGATCGGCGAAACCAGCATGTATGCCGACTATCTCTTCCCCGACACGGCCATCTGGGAACGCTGGGGCACACCGCACATCACCCCGGCGGTACAATCAAAAACCAGCAAGCTTCGCCAGCCGATGGTTGACCCACTGGTGGAAAAAGTAACCGTCTTTGGGCAAGAACAGCCGGTCAGCATGGAAGCCGTGATGCTCGCCATCGCCGAAAAAATGGGTCTACCGGGCTACGGCAAAAATGGTCTTGGCGATGGGATAGACTTTAACACCCGCCAGGATTACTTCCTGCGGATGGCTGCCAACCTCGCCTTCGGCGACAAAGAAGATGGGTCGGACGCAGTGCCGGAAGCAGACGATGAAGAATTCCGCATCTTCCGCGAAGCCCATTCGCATCTACCCAAAACCATTTTCGATGAAGAACGCTGGAAAGCCATCGTGGGCGACGACAGCCTCTGGCGGCGGGTGGTGTACCTGCTCAATCGCGGTGGTCGGTTTGATGATTTCAGCAAAGCCTACAAAGAAGAAAAACTGGGTCATCCGTATAAAGGGTTGTTCAATATCTTTGTCGACAACGTTGCCGCCGGCTTCCACAGCCTCACCGGTGCACACTTCTACGGCCTGCCCAACTACGAACCCGTTAAAGATGCTTCCGGGGCCGATCTGGCACAGGATAACGCCTACCCCTTCCAATTGTTCACCTTCAAACACATTTATGGTGGACAGTCCCGCACAATCGGCAACTACTGGGCGCAGCTAGGCGTATCCAGTGAGAACTATGTATTAATCAACAAGCTGGACGCTGACAAGTTGGGCTTGAAAGAGGGTGATCTGGTTAAACTGGTATCGCCTACCAATCCCGATGGATTGTGGAAATTGCCCAACGGCGAAGCCAAACCCGTAGCCGGCAAAGTCAAACCCATTCAAGGCATCCGACCGGGCACAGTGGCTGCCAGTTGGCACTTTGGCCACTGGGCCTACGGCGCGTCTGATGTTGTGATTGACGGTGGTGTGGTAAAAGGCGACCCGCGTCGCGCCACCGGCATCTGTCCCAACGCTGTCATGCTGGAGGACTCAACATTGAAAAACGCCTGTATGACTGACCCAATCGGGGGGAGTGCTAGTTTCTACGACACTCCCGTAAACGTCGTCCGCGCCTAAGTAATTGTTCCCCCCTTTTGTTATGGTATCCGGTTTGGAATGTGGCGTCCAAACCGGATACCCTCTCTGGGGAGGGAAAACGATGTGCCGCAAGATAACCATCTCTATTTTGTAACCATATCAGGTATACCGGAAAATTTTACAGACAAGTTGTTAATCGACACCAAACTAATGTAAAATGCATTGCGTATTGTGTAATTACGTTTTACGCAATACGCAATACATTTTACACTTGTCAGGCAGGGAAAATCTGGTGCAGTACAAAATATTTTTGCGAGGTATAGGCGTATGATTTCCATAAATGATGTTCGTGAAGCGTTATCCAGCGTGATGGATCCTGAACTCCGTCGCAGTGTGATTGAGTTAGATATGATCCGCGACATTGAAATTGAAGAAAATAACGTGCAATTCACGCTGGCACTCACCACCCTTGCCTGCCCGTTGTCTGACGGCATCGCTGAGGCGGCACATAACGCTGTTGCAAAGTTACCGGGGGTGGCACATGTTGGCATCAACATTGCGGAAATGGCACGCGAGGAAGTTGCCAGCCTGTTTGCCCGCATTCAGGCTGAAGCGAAAGCGCATGCCAAACCGAACGGTAGTTCCGGCAGTGGAAATACCCCCGGCGTCCCCGTCAATTTCAGCCTCGACCCGGCAAACGCCGCACAGCCCGAATCACTGGCGCGGCAGCTCAGCCCCATTGAACATCTCATCGGCGTAACCAGCGGCAAAGGCGGCGTGGGTAAGTCGCTCACTACCGCATTGCTGGCAGTGACTCTGCGTCGGCAAGGGTACAGAGTGGGCATTTTCGACGCGGACATCACCGGCGCCAGCATCCCCAAACTCTTTGGACTGACCGGACATTTGAATAGCTCGCCAGAAGGCATTATCCCCCGCCAAACGGAAACAGGCATCAGAATTGTCTCGGCAAACTTCATGATCCGTCGCCCCGATGACCCCGTCGCCTGGCGCGGCTCGCGCATTGCCCAACTTATCACCGACCTGTGGCGCGACATTGTGTGGGGACCATTAGACTACCTGCTGATTGACTTCCCGCCAGGAACATCAGATGCGCAATTGACGGTAATGATGGACCTGCCGCTCGCCGGGATGGTGATGGTCACCACCCCGCAAGATTTGGCAAACCTCATTGTGCGCAAAGCCGTGCGCATGAGTCAAGATATGAAAATCCCCCTGCTGGGAGTGGTAGAGAATATGAGCTATTTTGTTTGCCCCGAAACCGGCTCACAGCACGAAATTTTTGGCCCCAGTCATGTGGATGAAGTGACCAGACTCGCAAATGTACCGGTTGCCGCTCGTTTGCCCATCGACCCACAATTGACGCAGCTTTGCGACGCCGGTCAGGTGGAAACCTTTAAGATGCCGCAGGTGGAGCAAATTGTGCAAGCGATGAAGACGGCGCTAGAGAGGAAACCATCGTTATTGAATAATTAGCGGAAGGTGAATCCATGTCGAAATTAGAAGAACTTCTACTGGCTTCTGCTGCTCTGCACCGCCATCTGTGCCCCCGCCAGGTGTTGGGGGTACGGATGGGGCTGCTGGGTGGACGGCTGCTGGGCATCGACGTGCCCCAAACTAACAAACGTCTGCTCACCGTTGTTGAGACAGACGGCTGCGGCGCTGATGGCGTTGCAGTTGCAACCAATTGCTGGGTTGGACGCCGCACAATGCGCATTCTTGATTTTGGCAAGGTAGCGGCCACGTTTATTGACCGCAAAACACAACGCGCGTTTCGCGTTGCACCAAACCCCCACGCTCGCAAAATCGCGCCCGATTATGCCCCGGACGCCCAAAATCGGTGGGAGGCATATTTGCTGGGCTATCAACGCATGCCAGAAGAAGAATTGCTGACCGCGCACGAAGTAAAACTTACCTTCTCACTGGAAAAACTGTGGAGCAAAAACGGCAAACGGGTGAATTGCGACCTGTGCGGCGAAGAAATCATTAATGAGCGCGAAGTGCTCCGCGACGGGTTGACCCTGTGCCGCGCTTGCGCCGGTGAACGGTACTACCAATCCATAACCGGGGATGACACATTCTCCTTCCCCACCGAAACGCTCCTTGAACTGGCACGTCGCTAAAATTTGTCTCTATTCACCTAAAAAAAGGAGCGGGGTCAATTCCTTATATTTGCGTTATTCGTATTCTGGCGTTTCTCGTTGCCTCACCGCCTCAAAGAGCAAAATAGACGCGCTTTGCGCCACATTCAGCGAATCCACTTGCCCCACCATCGGAATACGAACGATGATTTCCTCGAACCAGCGGTCGGTCAAACCGCTGTGTTCTGCCCCCACAGCGATGGCGGTTGCGCCGTGCAAATCCACATCGAAATAAAATTGGGCGGCTGCCGGAGAGGCTGCCACAATTTGAATGTGGTTTGCGTGCAACCATTGCAGCGTGTCTGTTGTGCTGGCATTAGCGATGGGCACGCTGAAAAATGCGCCGCGACTGGCGCGAATGGTGTTCGGATTGCACACATCGGTTTGGGTGTCGCACAGAATCACACCGCTGACACCAGCCGCATCCGCCGAACGCAAAATTGCCCCCAAATTCCCCGGTTTCTCCAATCCCTCTGCCACCAAAAAGAGCGCGTTTGGCGGGCAGGAGAGAGCATCCAGCGCAAAAGCAGGCTGGGGCGCAACACCCAGCACGCCGTCGGGATTGTCACCATAGCCAATTTTCTGGAAAACAACATCGCTGACGGGTTGCAGAAAAACATCCCGTTTCCGCGCCAGTGCCAATAACAATGCATGGGTGTTCGCTGTGTCTGCGGTGAAATAGATTGTTTGTACCGGAAAGCCGTTTTTCAGTGCGAGCCGCAGCGCACGCGCCCCGTCAATCAGCAGCAAGCGCTGGCGGTCGCGGTATCGGCGCTGGCGCAACTTCACCAGATTTTTAATTTTGGGGTTTTGTAGACTGGTAATCGGGTTCAAGGTTTCGAGTTTCGGGTTTCGAGTTTCAGGTTTCGGGTTCAAAGTTCAAGATAGCAGAGATTGTTATTTATACAGGACTTACGCACTTTGCCATATTTTGCATCGAAATTCACAAATTTACACGAAAAAATTTGGATAATTCGTGAAATTTGATGCCTATTTTTTCTAACCGCGTAAGTCCTGTTATAGTTGGAATTTTAAGCAGCGGCGTAACACGAGTCTCTAAAGTTCACCTTTCCACCGTGCCATTGTGCCACTGGGCAACAGACGCCCACCGTTCGCTTCGGGGATGGTCATTTCTATGCTTTCGAGGCTGCCGCCCAGCCCTGCCATCATATCTGACAGCAGATTTTCCAGCGCCAGCGGAGTGAAGCCCGGCGTGTGGGCACTGAGCAGCACAAATAACGGTCGGGGCGCAAGAATCTGACGGCACATTTCCAGCAATTTGGGCAGGTCGCGCTCAAATTTCCACACTTCTCCCTTTTTGCCCCGTCCGAAAGAAGGCGGGTCGAGAATGATAGCATCGTACCGGTTGCCGCGTCGAATTTCGCGCGCCACAAATTTGGTTACGTCTTCCACCAGCCAGCGGATGGAGCGATCTGCCAATTGAGACAATTCGGCGTTTTCCCGTGCCCACATCACAATGCCCCGCGCCGCATCGAGATGCACCACCTGCGCGCCGGCCTTCGCTGCCGCCAGTGAACTGCCGCCGGTGTAGGCAAAGGTGTTCAGCACCGACACTTTTTTGCGCCCCGCTCGCTTAATCTGCTGCTGAATCCAGCGCCAGTTGGAACCTTGCTCGGCAAAAATACCCAGGTGTCCAAAATTGGTCAACTTGATTTTCAGGGTTAATCCAAAATAACTGATAGTCCAACTTTCCGGCAAAGTAGATCTAAATTCCCAATTTCCGCCGCCGGAACTGCTGCGAAGGTAGCGGGCGTCGGCGGTGCGCCACAGACGGGCAGGGTGCAATGGCTGCCAGATGGCCTGGGGCGCGGGGCGGATAAGTCGGTATTGCCCCACCTGTTCTAATTTTTCAAAATTTCCGCTGTCCAGCAGCGTGTAGGTGTTTTTGAGGTTTGACATTGGTTTCTCGGCGCAAATCGTTTATAATTGACAATTATCAACGGTCATTGGTCAATTGTCAATTACATCATAGGAGCGCAGCTTTTGCAAACAACACTTGTGAATAGGTTAAAAAGAAATGCGACGTGGCTGCTGCCAATGCTGTTGTTGGCGCTAATTGCCGCCTTTTTTAGCTGGCGAGCGTTAGCGTTGGGTGATTGGTTCCACATAGCGCTGGCGGTAGTATTCGGCGCGGTGACGCTGCTGGTACTGGCGGGGAAGTTGTCTAGCAATTGGCGGTCGAATTTGCTGAACATCGGTATCAGCCTGTTTTTTCTGGATTTAGTTTTTGCGCAGTTGAATTTACAGGAAGTGGGCGGCGCACTGGCCGAAGCTCGCTGGTGGCTATTGATCCCATCGCTGGCGGCGCTGATGGTGCATCTGATCATTCGCATTTGGCGCTGGCAGTGGCTACTGAAACCGGTGGGTGACATTCCATTTGGCCCTGCTTTTCGAGCGGGGATGATCGGTATTGGGGGGAATATGGTGTTGCCGGCACGGGCGGGGGAGTTTCTGCGGGCGTATGTTATTGGACGCTCAACAGGAATTTCCAAAACCGGAGCGTTTGCGACGGTGGTGGTGGAGCGCATCTTCGATGGGCTGACAATGTTGCTCATTTTGCTGGGGTTGGTGATTTTTGGCGTGCGTGACACCCAGTTACAAAAGATTGGACTGGCCGGGACGGTATTTTATGTGCTGGCGCTGGCGGGAGCCGTGACCTTTATGACCCGGCGGCACTGGTTCGAGGGATTGGTTGGTCGGCTGCTGCCCGGTGCGCTGGCAGAAAAGGCGCTGGCGTTGATGGCGGCGTTTGCCAGCGGGCTGGAGTCGCTGCGAGACGGGAAACAGCTTTTTATGGTGACCCTGCTCTCGCTGGCGACGTGGGCATTCATTCCGCTGTCATTTTATCCGGTCTTGCAAGCGTTCAAATTTCACGTCTCACTGCCTTTTTTTGCATCGGTGCTGATGCTGCCCATGCTGGCATTCGGACTGACCATTCCCGGCGCGCCCGGCGGGGTGGGGTTGTTCGAGGGGGCGGGCTACCTTACGCTGGTAATTAGTTTTCAGCTCATTGGTGCGCCAATGATGACGGCGGAGCAAAAGGCGGTGGCGGCTGCCAGCGTGGTGCTGCTGCATATCTCGCAGGCGTTGCCAGAGGCGCTGTTGGGGTTGTGGGGTTTTCTGGCAGAAGGACTCACCGCCGGCGACTTGCAGGCGGGCAGAAAAATGTGACGAATACTGACCACAGCTATTTACTGTACCGTAATCGTCGCCGCACCAGAGGGATATTCTTCCCACACGGCATTGGCGGAGTCGTCACAAAAGGCGTAACAAATTGCCAGAAATACCTGATACGTGCCGGGTTGGTCGAAGGCCAGGCCATCATCATGCTGGAATGGCACGTTAGGGAGCAAGGTGTCGGGGTTGATCCAACTGGTGTTGAACTGGCCGTTGCTGGCTTTGATGCCCAATAATCCAAATGAAACCGGTGCATCGGTGTGGTTAATGGCGGTGTAGGTGAAATAGGCTTTCTCTCCCACAGCGAAAGTGGTTTTGTCGCGCGCTACAACTTGCCCGGAAACGCCATACTGTCCCACTACCGGCCCTGCTGGCGTGGGAGGCACAGGCGTATTGGTGGGTGGCGGTGGCGGAGGCGGCGCGGGCG
>CAYPUV010000132.1:0-11196 GCA_964413895.1 uncultured Anaerolineaceae bacterium | reverse complement strand
ACAAAGGTGCCCAGGCGTACAAGGACCTGGCGAAGATCCTATTGAAACAAAAAAGGAGCTAGAGAGCGGTTGTTGAAAAAAATAGAGATTATATCAATCTCCAATCTCCAGTGATTTTCAAAAACTCTAAATCGGAGGACACTCAAATGGTAGAATACATCGAATCTAAAATTGGCGATACTGGGAAAATACTGATTGAAGTTTCTGACAACAAAGGACATGTGGGGTTTGAAGTGCAAGCAACCCACGAAGAAAAGAGAAAAACTGCCAATACCGCCTTTGGGCAGGCAATGGATACCATCCGCCTGGCTGCAGGTAGCGTGCTAGACGCACTGAACGGGATGGAAGATAAACCCGACCACGTGAAAGTTGATTTTGCCATCAAAATTGATTCCACTGCCGGGGCGATGCTCGCTCGCGCCGACAGCCGTGATGCGCAATTACGGGTTTCAGTGGGTTGGAAAATGCCGCACCCCGCAGACGCAAAAGCGGAAGAAACTTCTGATGCTGACGATAAAATAAACCAGGAATGAGTAACGTTTGTTGCGTGGTGCGTAGCGCATAATATGCACAATTACACACTACGCACCGCGCAATATGTTCTACGCCACCCGTTTAATTTTTGCCCCCAGTTTTACTAATTTTTCCTCAATTTGTTCATACCCCCGGTCAATTTGCCGAATATTGCGAATGGTGGATCTCCCCTTTGCGGCCAGCGCCGCAATGAGCAGAGCCATCCCAGCGCGGATATCCGGGCTGGAGATGCCTTGCTGCTCAGCGTGCAGTGGGCTGGGGCCTTGCACGACTGCCCGGTGAGGGTCGCACAGAATGATGCGCGCACCCATCGCAATCAACTTATCCACAAAATAGAGACGGCTCTCAAACATCTTTTCATGGAACAGCACTGTCCCGTTCGATTGGGTTGCTGTCACCAGCGCCACACTCATCATATCGGCAGGGAAAGCGGGCCAGGGCGCGTCTTCCACCTTGGGTATCATCCCTCCGATGTCTGGTTTGATGGTCAATGGCTGTTCTGCCGGAACGAGAATGTCGTTTCCCTGCACAATCGGGTTGACCCCCAGTTTATCGAACACCAGCAGCGTCATCTGTAGGTGTTCTGGCGCAGCATTTTTAATGAGTACCTCACTGCCCGTGACGGCGGCCAAACTGATGATGCTTCCCACTTCCAGATAATCCGCGCCGAGGGTGAATTCTGCGCCATGCAGGCGCTCCACTCCGCGAATGGTGAGCACATTTGAGCCGATGCCTTCAATGTGGGCGCCCATCTGGTTTAGCATCAGGCATAATTCTTGTACGTGTGGCTCAGAGGCAACATTGCGCAGCACGGTGGTTCCTGTTGCCAACACCGCCGCTAACACCGCATTCTCTGTGCCGGTGACACTGGCCTCGTCTAGCAAATGCTGTGTGCCCACCAGTCGGTTTGGCACGGTGAGGATGAATTCGCCGTTGTGTGTGACTTTAACTCCCAACGCTTCCAACGCCAGCAGGTGGGTGTCGATGCGCCGTCTCCCGATCTGGTCGCCGCCGGGTGCGGAAAGGGTGATTTTCCCCTCACGAGCAACCATAGACCCCATCAACACCAGCGCCCCCCGAATCTGGCTAAACAGCACCGGGTCGGGGGTGGTTTTGGTGAGCTTGCCCGCCCGCAGGGTAACGCTGTGCGCCGAATGGCGGGTTACCTCTACCCCCAGGTCTTTCAAAATTAGTAACATCGTGCTTACATCGCCAATGTCTGGCAAATTGTGCAATGTTACAGGCTCATCGGTGAGCAGGGCCGCCGACAGCAGTGGGAATGCCGCATTTTTATTACCGCTGGGAATATATGCACCAGATAATTTGTGTTGCCCTTCGATGACAAATTCAGACATAGGATACTCCATTCATTTTTATGCAAGTATTGTAACCATCCCCCAGTAACTGGCAAACGAAGAACGGGATGCGTATTTTGTAGCTTTTATCGGGTGCATTGCAAAACACGCATCACGGCTCAGAACACGCCACAATATATGCGTATTTTATTGCGAGTACCACTGCATGTAGGGTCATTAGGTGGTGAGTTGCCCTGTTGTTCATTTGGGAAAGCATCCTAAACATGGTATAATTTCTTGATTAGATTGTAACATAATTTGCATCTTTTTGGTGTTCGGGAAAGTGACAAAAATCCGTCAAAAAGGCAACGAAAGTTTAGTTTTGGGTTCTGAGTTTGGGGTTCTTAAGATTGTTGGACGCTGAATGGATAAACTCGAAACATTTATGGGAGTAAATTAGTGGCAGAAGAGAATACACAACAATATGGTGCAGAAAATATCCAGGTGCTGGAAGGGCTGGAGGCCGTTCGACGGCGTCCAGGGATGTATGTTGGTGGGACAGACATAAAAGCCCTGCACCATCTTGTTTATGAAGTGGTAGACAACTCCATTGATGAGGCGCTGGCGGGGCGCTGCGACACCATCACCGTCACCATCCACGCTGACCAGAGCGTGACTGT
Source organism: uncultured Anaerolineaceae bacterium (assembly GCA_964413895.1). GTDB lineage: Bacteria > Chloroflexota > Anaerolineae > 4572-78 > 4572-78 > JANTHQ01. The sequence continues at coordinate 8,687 of CAYPUV010000132.1, read as the reverse complement.
GACCGATAATGGCAGTGGCATTCCCGTTGACCCGCATCCAGAAAAGAAAATTTCTACTTTGGAATTGGTGCTCACCTCTCTGCACGCCGGGGGAAAATTCGACAACAAGGCTTACAAAGTGTCTGGAGGGTTGCACGGCGTGGGCGTTAGCGCAGTGAACGCCTTAAGCGAGTGGATGATTGCAGAAATTAAACGTGACGGCAAGCTGTATCGACAAAAATACGCGCAGGGCAAACCACAAACCCCGGTTGAAACACTGGGGCCACTCCCGCCCGAAAGTCAGGGTCAAACCGGTACCACTATCAACTTCAAATACGATAGAACTATTTTCAAAGAAGTTGAGGGTCTGAATTATCACACGCTGTTGCAACGTTTTCGAGAGATGGCTTTCATCACCAAAGGGATAACTTTGACCCTCGTTGACGAGCGCACAACCCCACCCAAAGAGCATTCCTTCTATTTTGAAGGTGGATTTGCATCTTTTGTACGGTATCTCAATCGCAGCAAGAATGCATTGCACACCATCGTCGCCGGAGAGCGCGATGTTGACGACATGACGGTGGAGGTGGCATTTCAATACACCGATGCCTACACCGAAAACATCTACACCTTTGCCAACACCATCCACACCCCCGATGGTGGCACACACCTGACCGGATTCCGCACAGCGCTCACGCGCACCATCAACGATTACGCCCGCAAGAACAACTTGCTCAAAGAAAACGAAAACAACTTTTCTGGCGACGACATTCGAGAGGGGCTGACTGCCATTATCTCCATCAAACATCCTGACCCGCAATTTGAAAGTCAGACTAAAGTTAAATTGATGAACACCGATGTGCGCTACGCCGTAGAAGCGGTGGTGGCAGACATTACAACAGTTTACCTGGAAATGCATCCCAAAGTGGCAAAGGCAATTGTAGAAAAGTGTCGCACCTCGGCGCGGGCGCGAGAAGCCGCCAAAAAAGCCCGCGACCTGGTCATCCGCAAAAGCGCGCTCACCTCGATGGCGCTGCCCGGCAAGCTCGCCGATTGCTCCGAGCGCGACCCTGCCCATTCTGAACTCTATATTGTTGAGGGTGACAGTGCGGGCGGCAGCGCGAAAATGGGGCGCGACCGTCGCTTCCAGGCGGTGCTTCCCCTGCGTGGCAAAATCTTAAACACCGAGCGGGCACATTTGGAACGTATATTGAGCAACAACGAAGTGCGGACTTTCATCACCGCCTTGGGCACCGGCATTGGCGACAACTTTAACCCGGATGATCTTCGCTACCATCGGATCATTATTATGACCGACGCCGACGTGGACGGATCGCATATTCGCACCCTGCTGCTCACCTTCTTTTTCCGTTATATGCCCGTAGTCATCGAACGTGGGCATCTGTATATTGCCCAGCCGCCGCTGTACGCCATTACCCACAAAAAGCAGGTGTATTACACCTTCTCTGATGCCGAGCGCGATCGCGTACTCAACAGCCTCAACGGCGACAAGTTCCATATTCAGCGGTACAAAGGTCTGGGCGAAATGAACCCCGAACAGTTGTGGGAAACCACAATGAACCCCGAAACGCGTATTTTACTCCGCGTTACCATTGAAGATGCTGCCAGCGCCGACAAAACCTTCGATATGCTGATGGGAAATGTGGTGTTACCCCGTAAACGATTCATCCAAACGCACGCCAAACAAGTGCAAAACCTGGATGTGTGAGTTCTGTTTGTTGTAGGGTACAGCACAGCATCTTCAGGAATGGGGGTAATGAGAGAGGAGAATCTACTTTTTACCCTTCATTTCGCAACAATTCATCATGAAAATTGCACCCGTATTTTTGAATCCATTTGACACCCCCGGTTGTTTATGGAATAATTACTGGCGTGTCAGGGAAATTTCCCTCACCTCCAACACTGCTATCCTAATAATAGGAGGTGATGCTAATGGATTTATGTAGTTACCATCGTTTTAGCACCGTAGCGTCACCTCTGGTTTCCAGATAATCGCTACGGTGCGCCACCGTAAAGGGTCTTTCTGCTAAGGAAAGACCCTTTACCTTTCTTTCACACCCGCTTCACTGGCACTATGAACACGTATCCTCTTGGAAAACTCCCCGCCGACCATCTGGCACGCTTGCTCAATCAGTATACTCCCCGCGACCCCCGCTTGATTATGGGGGGGCACGTTGGTGAAGATGCAGCTGTAATTGATATGGGCAATCGCTATTTGGTCGCCAAAACCGACCCCATCACCTTTGCCACCGCTGAAATTGGTTGGTACGCGGTGAATGTTAACGCCAATGATGTTGCCTGCACGGGGGCCGTGCCGCGTTGGTTCCTGGCTACTCTCTTGCTCCCAGAAAAAAAAACCACGCCCGCACTTGTCGATTCTATCTTCAACCAGATTACTGCTGCCTGCGCCGACCTGGGAATTGCCCTGGCCGGCGGGCACACCGAGATTACCTATGGGCTGGAACGTCCCGTTGTGGTGGGGCAAATGCTGGGTGAAGTTGAAAAAAACCGGCTGGTGCTCACATCAGGTGCGCAGCCCGGCGACGACCTTTTGCTCACCAAATCAATTGCCATTGAAGGATTATCCATCATTGCCCGGGAAAAACGCAGCACATTGCAACCTTTTTATTCAGCGTCAACATTAGAACAACTGGCGAACCTGTTGCACGATCCGGGCATTAGTGTGGTGACCGATGCACTGACTGCCGTTGTCCACGGCGGCGTCCACGCTATGCACGACCCCACCGAGGGAGGAATTGCCACCGGGCTGCACGAGTTGGCAGTTGCCGCCGATGTTGGTCTGGCAGTTTTTGCCGATGCGCTGCCCTACCATCCCAGTTGCCAGCCGTTGTGCCAACGGCTCAACCTCAACCCATTGGGACTGATTGCTTCTGGTTCACTGCTACTGGCTATTGACCCCCAAGCAACTGTGCCTATTCAACGTCGCCTGGCCCACAAGGGAATCGACGCGACCATCATTGGTCGCGTTCATCCGGCAGAGTTTGGCGTGCAACTCGTTGCGACTGATGGCACTCGCCCGCTCCCCACCTTTGCCCGCGACGAAATTACTCGTTTGTTTGAGTAATCTACTAATCCAAAAGGCAGAAATCAGCACAAACCGGGCTTTGCAGTCTGTACAAAAGCATGTAAAATACGGCAACATATTTATGCTAATCACCGAGACAATTTATGATTGTTGACATTTTCTATCGCTTGCTTTTAGGTCATCTAGTTGGAGATTTTGTGCTGCAACCATTATGGGTAGCCATTGCCAAACGAGATGGGTGGCCGGGACTTATTTTGCACGTCGGTGTGGTTGCTGTGACCACGGGCATTCTTATTTATGGTGTCGTTGAAAACTGGCTATTGTGGACAGTTGTACTGTTTTTGCTGCACCTGTTCCTTGATCGATTTAGAACATTTGTTTTTACAGACAACGCCAAAGGCAAAGGATTTATCTTGTTGATTGCCGATCAGGGTATTCATGTTGGCTCATTGGTGTTAATCAGTTGGATGGCCTCTGGAACTCCTGCTGATGCAATCAGCCAGATTCTGGGGAGTTCCTTATCGCCTACCAATGGATTACTGCTGGCTTTTTCGATGTTCATCATTGCTTTTTGGGTAACGCCAATTCTTGAAATTGAGTTTAACGTCGCAATTATGTCTTTCCGTGGGTCGGCCAACAAGCAAGTTGTACCCATCAAATTGTCAGATCGAGTAATGGGAGGCGTGGAACGTATTATTAGCCTTGCTTTATTCTGGTTCAGTTATGGAGTTTTTGCGCCGCTAGTTTTTATACCTCGATTTGCCTGGCTCATGAAGCAGGATCAACCCATGAACAAAACTGCGATATACGCCAAAATGGGAATGAGTTTGGTCGTGACCATCCTGTTGGGGGTGCTGTTGCTAAAGATACACCTGGCAAAAACTGTGCTTTAGCCTCGCTTGGCCCGCCGTAACCTGGGATTTAACCATCTGAAGTTGATGGTTTGTGAGCCAACTGCATTGCCCGGATCCTTATTGAAGGGGCGAAGTAAGGCAGTTTTTGCGGCTGCCAAAAAGCAATTTATATCTCTTGCGTTTTTAGAGAAAAACGATACAATTTCGGTAATGATGGTTTCTTCGCTTTGCATAGTTTCTGTGTGGAGGTTAATGGTTTCATGGCGACTTATCAAATATTATATTGGAACCATCTACCTATGCGTGTTAGAGCAACTGACATTAATGGTCAAAAATACGCCGAATTATCTCCCCGTTTTATTGAAGCAATGAATCAAGCCTCTAAATTACACGGCATGGATGGAACGGTAATGTTCCGGTGGAGCGCACCACAAGAGCGGGAAGGAACCGCGGAGGAAGTTCTAGCGCAAATAATTAGCGAAATTGACGAAAAATTTCCAGATGAAATTCCCCTTATCCCCCCAGAAGAACCCGACGAGATGGCGTAAGCTAATCATCGTCTCACCTTCTAACAACGCTGTTTAGCAATAAAACAGCGTTGTTTTATTGAATACAAAAAGGTATTGATTCAGGTTGAATAAATACTTAAAAAAGAGGAATACGCATAATGACCAAATTCATTTTTTGCACAGGCGGCGTTGTCTCATCATTGGGCAAAGGCGTGGCGGCGGCCTCAATCGGGCGCATCTTAAAAAGCAGAGGTATTAAGGTAATGGTGCAGAAACTAGACCCTTACCTCAACGTAGACCCCGGCACAATGAGTCCCTACGAACACGGTGAGGTTTTTGTGTTGGAAGACGGTGCTGAAACCGACCTTGACCTGGGAGCCTACGAGCGATTTATAGACGAAAACCTGTACCGCGCCAGCAATCTCACCACTGGCCAAATCTATTCCGAAGTTATCGCCCGCGAGCGACGAGGAGACTATCTGGGCAAAACTATCCAGGTCATTCCTCACATCACCAATATGATAAAAGTCGGCATTCAGCGCGTGGCCAGAGAAAGCCAGGCCGATGTAGTTATTGTGGAAATTGGTGGCACGGTGGGCGACATTGAAAGCCTGCCTTTTTTGGAAGCCATCCGCCAAATGCATAAAGACGCCGGCGAAAACAACACGTTTTATATTCACGTTACCTTACTGCCGCACATTGGCGCTACCGGTGAGTTAAAAACCAAACCCACCCAGCACAGCGTCCGTGAACTGCGGGGCATTGGTATTCAGCCTGATGCCATCTTTTGCCGTTCGGACTATCCCATTTCCGATGAAATCAAAGATAAGATTGCTCTTTTCTGCGATGTGGATCGAGAAGCGGTTGTGGCCTTAACCACCGTTGACACCGTTTACGAAGTTCCCCTGATTTTGGAAGACGCGAACATTGGTGATTATCTGGTTGAAACGCTGAACTTGCCCCAAAACAAACCTGACCTTGATGAATGGCGCAAATTGGTAGCCGAAATTAAACGTCAGAAACCGAAAATTAAGGTTGCTATTGTTGGCAAATACGTTGAATTAAAAGATGCCTATATTAGCGTATACGAGGCTTTGCAACATGCCGCACTGCACGAAAACAGAGAGGTTGAGATAAATTGGATCAGTTCCGAAGACCTTGAACGCGGCAGGAAACTGGAAGAACTAAAAAAAGTAGACGGCATTGTTGTGCCGGGAGGCTTTGGCTATCGAGGTATTGAAGGGAAGGTCATCGCCGCCCGCTTTGCCAGAGAAAACAAAGTGCCCTACCTGGGGCTGTGCCTGGGTATGCAAGTGATGGTCATCGAACTGGCCCGTCATCATTTTAAAGACGAGAAAGCCAACTCCACTGAATTCGATGCAAAAACCCCCTACCCGGTCATCGACCTGATGCTAGACCAACGGGACTTATCTGATATGGGGGGTACAATGCGCCTGGGCATATACCCTTGCCGTCTGACTCCAGGCAGCAAGGCCGCCGAGCTATACCAGGTAGCAGAAATCAACGAGCGACACCGTCATCGCTGGGAATTTAATAACGATTATCGCGGTGCACTGCACGAAGCAGGGATGCGCTACAGTGGACTATCGCCTGATGGACGATTGGTAGAGATTGCAGAACTGGCAGACCATCCATTTATGATGGGCAGCCAATTCCATCCCGAATTCAAGAGCCGCCCTAACAAGCCACACCCTCTGTTTGCCGGCTTCATAAAAGCAGTAAAAAAACGAGTTGATAATACTGCGGCATAGTTGAGATATTTGCCCGTACCCAGGAATTTGGTATAATTCAGCCCGAAACGCCACCCTAGCTCAGTTGGTAGAGCAGCTCACTCGTAATGAGCAGGTCGTCGGTTCGAATCCGACGGGTGGCTTTTGGATAATCAAATTTTTTAATCCCTCCTGACAATTGGCGGCTGACAAAACAAAAAAACCCTCAAAAGCACCTCATCCCCCTCAAAAAAAACTTTCAATAATTTCTGGCATAGTTTTTGGCAAGATTAGCGAATTTCCGAAATAGAGAAAATCAACCAAAAATCAAGAGGGAAGTGGCCGTAACTTATGGCATCAGTGAGTGTTCCAGCTTATGGTAGTGTGTACCACAATGTTTTAATCGCGCATTGACAACCCGTTGATAGACTGGTAGAATTGCGCCGAAGAAAAAACCCAAGAAACTATGCGCTTCAGGAGGGCATCAGAATAATGAATCAAGATGAAGTCTTTGCTAAAGTCCAAGAAATTGTTGTAGAGCAGCTAGGCGTCGATGAGGATAAAGTGACCCTTTCCGCTAGCTTTAAAAATGATTTAGAGGCCGACTCATTGGATTTGGTGGAGCTAATTATGGCCTTTGAAGAGGCTTTCGGTGGTGAGATTTCTGATGAAGAAGCTCAAAAAATCACCACAGTTGGTGAAGCTGTAACGTACCTGACGAATCATTCATAAATCTTTTTGCAAAAATGAAGCAGCAGGCCCGTATCTGTTTTGGATGCGGGCTTTTTTGAGTCTGATGAATAATATTCAAACATCCACCTACAGTGTTGCTATTCTGGCCGGGGGACAGAGCCGGCGAATGGGGCAGAACAAAGCCCTGATGCAGTTGCAGGGAGAAACCATTCTACAGCGAGTCATCAACGTGGCCGCGCCTTTAACAGATGATCTGTTCCTGGTAACAAATACACCCCACGTTTACCGCACATTCAATCTGCCAATGGTTGCCGATATTCTTCCCGGCAACGCGGCACTAGGAGGCATTTACACGGCCATCACAAAAGCAACCTATGACTGGGTACTGGTTTTGGCCTGTGACATGCCCTTGCTTGATCCCAATGTGATTACATTTTTGGCCGCACAGCGCCGGCAGGCCGACGTGGTGGTTCCACAAGTTGGGGCCCGTCCAGAAACACTCCATGCGTTTTACAAAAAGAGTTGTTTGCCAGTGATCGAAGCGCAAATCACCGCGCACAGACTGAAGATTGTTGAGTTTTTTGATCAGGTGGTGGTGCAAACTGTATCAAAAACGACCCTACAAACAGTCACTTCAGATTTTAATTTTTTGATCAATCTCAACACGCCAGAAGATTTGCAGCGTGTCAAATCTATACTGAGGGTTCCTTAATTCATAGCGTTGAATTTTTAATCATCTCCACCAAAGCGGCCAACGCTCAATGGGGAGACTTCTCAACCCCCAACTTGAATAAAACTGCGCAAAAAACCCTTGATTTTGCCATATCGCTTGTGCTATAATTTTCCTTGCGTATCTGTAGATTTTAACCCCAAATTCTTGGAGCAATAATGCGGCGGGAACGAGTTTCAGACGACATTTATGTTTTTACCAGCAGTTTGTATGCCCAGGTGACTGCCTCGGCAGTTGTGCATAAAGAGGGTATCATTGTCATTGATACCCTTCCTTTCCCTGAAGAGACCCTGGCTATGATCGATTATCTTGGATCATTGGGGAAGGGAAGAATAAAATATTTGGTGAATAGCCATCATCATGGCGACCACACTTTTGGCAACTACTTGTTTGATGAAAATGTCCAGTTGGTTTGCCATAAACAGTGCTATGATCTGCTAGTTGCAAATGGTCAGCAAGCGTTAGAAGAAGCCAAAGCCGGGGACCCTGAATTCGAGAATATTCAACTCCGAATTCCAGACATAGTGTTTGACGATGGTGAGATGGTACTGCACATTGGCAACAAATCTGTAGAATTGCATCTTATGCCCGGCCATACCAGTGACCAGACCATCGCCTATGCGCGCGAAGACAAAGTAATGTTGGCCTCCGACGCAATGATGCCTGTTCCCTATTTTGTGGCCGGTAATCGTCATCAATTTCGGCAATCGCTGGCAAAGATGCTAGATTATCCGCTAGATAGCATGGTGCAAGGCCACGGTGAAGTTTTGCTCAGAGGTGAAATTCCAAAGGCCATCTACGCAAGTATTAATTATTTGAACATCATCGAAGATAAAGTGCGTCATGTTGTTGAAACTAAACAACCCCGCAGTGTGCTAGATTCAATCTTAATTGATGATTGCGGCATCAGCCGCATCCCGTTGAATGGATTGGTGCAAGATTTGCACCGTATGAATCTGTACGCTTTATACGACGAACTGATGGCCCAGGCAAATTGATAGGGCAATCGCATACTGATTCTTTGAAGCAAGATTTGTAGTTTATCCGGTCAATTTGTAGGGACAGAGCATTGCTCTGTCCCTACACGGATGAGATTTTAACAAAACACGGATTTTTACCGTGGAT